>NZ_JACAPW010000001.1:0-378961 GCF_013385495.1 Pseudomonas sp. F8002
GGGTGGGGCCTCCCTCGCCACAAGGTTATTGTGTGGTTCAGTCTGGTGTCAGCGCGGCGTGCTCTGCGAGTTCTTGCTGGATGAACGCTGCAATCATCGCCCGGTAGACGTGCTCTGTGACGTCCGGATTGGCGCCAGCGGTATCAGCGAGATCGCGAACCTTGGCAATTACCTGCTCAACCCGCTGCGGTGCCTTGACGCCATCGCTGTCTTTTTTGAACCGCGCAGCCTGGGAAACAAAGCCGCCCCGTTCGGCCAATAGTGCGACGATCTGGCGATCAAGACGGTCGATGTTTTCTCGGACTTGTTCAAGGCTGGTGCAATTAACGGCCATGTGGGTTGAAGCTCCTTTTAGTGATCGTTCCCACGCTCTGCGTGGGAATGCCGCTATGGACGCTCTGCGTCCGCTTTTAAAGGTCGTGACGCGGAGCGTCACAGGATGCATTCCCACGCGGAGCGTGGGAACGATCTACGGCTCGGTGATTAATAGTGGTACCACTTCACCTCTAGCATCACCTCATTCACCGGTGTCGCGAGGTGGCTGTATTCCCGCTGCGCACTCAGTCTCAGCCCCAGGTTGCGCGACAATTCCCACTGTTGATTCAGGCTGATACTGCGCCGCACCTCGCCATTGGTGAAGAAGTCACCCTTGGCTTCCAGGCTCAGGTTGCCCAGCGGGTTGCGCCACAACACACCTGTATTGAACCCGGCAGCCGGGGAGATGGCTTCACCGAAGTCGCTGTTGTGCTCCACGCGCACGGTGCCGAGGGCGAAGCCAAGCATGTCGTCGCGCAGTTGCCAGGTGCCGCCCGCGCCACCGTTGACGTGGCTGACGAGTGTCTCGTCGTCATGCTTGCCCGGTACGCGCTCCAGGCCGCCGGTGACTTGCCACGACCACGGCTGCAGCAGCTCGTTGCGTGGGGTCAGTGAGCGGATGGTTGCCAGATCCAGTTGCTGCAATTGCCAGTGGTTGCCTTCGTACTGGCGCAGTTTCATTTGCAGGATTTCAATCTGTGCGCCCAAGGGGAAGCCTTCGGCGTTATCGTTCAGGTCGTGGTAGGCCATGCGCAGGCCGTATTCGCCGAAGGCCTTGTCGCCCCGGGTGCCGATGCCGGCTTGCCAGGTGCGGGATTCGTGGCCGTCTTCGGGCAGGCCGGGGCGTTCGATCTTCAGGTCCGGCGCCGGGTTCTGGTTGATCGCCCGCAGCAGTTCGAAGCTGCGCTGGGAGCGTTCGGTGTCGCGCTCCAGGCCGTTGGCGCGGTAGCGGCCAAGGCGGTAGGCGGCGTCGATGATCAGGGCCTGGCGGTCTTTGGCGATAGCCTTGAAGGCCGGGTCCTGCAGTTGTTTCTGGTCGTCGCTGATCTTCAGCACCCATTGCTGCTCGTCGCTGTCCAGCGGCTTGGCGCGTTCCAGCAGCTCCCGTTCACGGGAAGGGCGGTAATCGATTTTCTCCACCAGGCCGGCTTCTTTCACGGCTTTTACCGTGTCGGTAGGGATGGCGGTCAGCGGGAATTGTTCGGTCAACCGCAGGCTTGGGCGGGCCACTTGCAGCAGTTCCAGCAGGCGATAGGAGCAGTTTTCGTCGAAGAAGAAATAGTCGAACTGGATCTGCTTGAGTTCCCACACGTGCTCGACCATGCGCTCGGTCTCGACCTGGGTCAGGTTCAGGCGGTATTCCCACAGGTCGCGGTTCTCCAGGCTACGGTATTCCGAGAGTTTTTCCTGGTAGGGCACCAGCGCGAACAGGCCCGGGTAGCCGCCCATCAGGCCCTTCCAGGCGTAGAGGATGCTGTTGTCCGAGCCTTCGATATAGGCGCCAAAGTTGATCGCGTAGCTGAGCAGGGCGGTGTTGTTGCTCTGCACGTCAGCCTGGTCGATGCGCAGCAGGGTATGGCCGAACATCGATGACGGGCTGTTGAGGTAGGCCGCCGGGAAGATCATCACCGCGCTGTGGGGGGCGACGTCCTTGAACCATTGCTTGAACTCCTTGCAGTCCAGCGTCGGCAAGTCCGTCAGGTGCAACTGGTCCTTGAGCCAGCGTGTACGTGCCGGGTAAACGCATTGGGCGTGCTTTTCGCCGAGGCTGGCCGGGGCATACAGCGCCTCGACAGTGGCCTTCAGCTCCTGGTCCGGATGGTGGGCGCCATCGGGAGCGAGGAAGAATTTCTTGTCGCTGACATAGCTGCGCCAGCCTTTGAACTTGCCGGATTCGTAGTGCCCCAGCGAAAGCCAGAACGGGTCGTTGGCCAGTTGCTGCAAACGTTGATCATCAAGGTGCGGCGCCGCATACAGCGGGGCGCAGGCGAAGAGTGCCAGGTAGGCAAGGCGTTTGAGCATGTGGGCAACTTAAGTCGAGATAAAAAGACCCAAAGGGGAGGCAGGTCCAAAAATAATAAAAACCCGTGCCTCGAAAGGCACGGGCGGGTCGAGCTTAAGCCTGGGTAGCGTATTTCGCCAGACGGGTGTCGCTTTTCAGTACAGCCAGGGTGTTGTTGTGCACGTCATCAGCGGTTACGTCAGCCTTGCTGAAGATTTGCTGGAAGTGCTCGTGAGTCACAGCGGCAAAGTGCTCGCGGTCTTCAGGAGCAACGCCCAGTACTACAGCGTAGGTAGTCAGCGCTTCGCCGTTACCCTTGGCCATGTCTTCGGACAGCTCGTTCATCATGCCATTCATGGCAATCCACGATTTGCCACCGTAGGTCAGTGCGCTGTTGGTGCTGCAGCCGTTGGTGCCCGAGGTCATGCCGAACGTGGCGTTACCCGAGGTACCGTTGGTGGTGGAGGCCAGGAAGTGAGCCGGAGTGCCGCGTTGGCCTTCGAACAACATGTTGCCCCAACCGCAGTTCGGGCCACCTGGCGCTTCTGCCATTGCATTGAGGGAGACGACGGTGAAGAGAGTACCGAGAAGGATCCGTTTCATAGCTTTGTTCTCTTTGTGTGCAAACCAATGGACAAGGGTTCAGGTGCCTGACAGCACCCTAGGGGTCGGTTATTAGTCCAACCCGCAGCAGGTTGGAGTTTAGGCATGATCCAAGGGTTCCGTGACTTTTTATGAAACAAGCCGGAAACACTCGGTTTTTTTACAGCCCCGAACACGGGTCTATGCTTTCCCCAAGCCGTCCTTGCCAGCCGGCCCAACCCGGCGCCAGAATGCCGTCATCTGCCCCGCCTGATGTAAGGAAGCCCGATGCCTGATCCTGTTGCTGCCAGCTTGCGTCTAGCGCCCGAAGCGCTGACTCGTCCTTTTTCCGCTGAACAGTTCAGCTTCTCGACCACCAATGATTTGGAGCCCTTTCGCGGTGTGCTTGGCCAGGAACGTGCGGTCGAAGCCTTGCAGTTTGGTGTGGCCATGCCACGCCCCGGTTACAACGTATTTGTGATGGGCGAGCCCGGTACCGGGCGCTTTTCGTTCGTCAAACGCTACCTCAAGGCCGAAGGCAAGCGCCTGCAGACCCCGGCCGACTGGGTCTACGTCAATAATTTCGATGAGCCTCGCGAACCCCGCGCGCTGGAACTGCCTGCGGGCGGTGCTGCCGCGTTCATCTCCGATATCAACGGCCTGATCGACAACCTGGTCGCGACCTTCCCGGCGGTGTTTGAACACCCGACGTATCAACAGCGCAAAAGCGCCATCGACCGTGCCTTCAACCAGCGTTACGACCGTGCCCTGGACGTCATCGAGCGCCTGGCCCTGGAAAAAGACGTGGCGCTGTACCGTGACAGCACCAACATTGCGTTTACCCCGATGCTCGACGGCAAGGCCCTGGACGAGGCCGAGTTCTCGCAGTTGCCCGAAGCCGACCGCGAGCGTTTCCACACCGATATTTCCGAACTGGAAGAACGCCTCAACGAAGAACTCGCCAGCCTGCCCCAGTGGAAGCGCGAGTCCAATAACCAGATGCGTCAGTTCAACGAAGAAACCATCACGCTGGCCTTGCAGCCACTGCTGGCGCCGTTGTCCGAAAAATATGCGGAGAACGCGGCCGTCTGCGGCTACTTGCAGGCGATGCAGGTCTACCTGCTGAAAACCGTGGTCGAGCAGTTGGTGGACGACGCGAAAACCGACGCCCAGGCCCGCAAGTTGCTGGAAGAACAGTACTGCCCGAGCCTGGTGGTGGGGCATCCGATCAACGGTGGCGCGCCGGTGGTCTTCGAGCCGCATCCGACCTACGACAACCTGTTCGGCCGTATTGAATACAGCACCGACCAGGGCGCGCTCTACACCACCTATCGCCAATTGCGCCCGGGTGCGCTGCACCGTGCCAACGGTGGTTTCCTGATCCTTGAAGCCGAAAAGATGCTCAGCGAGCCGTTTGTATGGGACGCCCTCAAGCGTGCCTTGCAATCGCGCAAGCTGAAGATGGAATCACCGCTGGGCGAACTGGGCCGCCTGGCCACGGTGACCCTCAACCCGCAAGTGATCCCGTTGCAGCTCAAGGTGATCATCATCGGCTCCCGCCAGTTGTACTACGCGTTGCAGGACGCGGATCCGGACTTCCAGGAGATGTTCCGGGTACTGGTGGATTTTGACGAAGACATCCCGATGGTGGATGAAAGCCTGGAGCAGTTCGCCCAGTTGCTGAAAACCCGCACCTCGGAAGAAGGCATGGCGCCGTTGACCTCCGATGCGGTGGCGCGGCTGGCGACCTACAGCGCGCGGTTGGCGGAGAACCAGGGCCGCTTGTCGGCGCGTATCGGTGATTTGTTCCAGCTGGTCAGCGAGGCGGACTTCATTCGTCACCTGGCCGGTGATGAGCGCACCGACTCCGGGCACATCGAGCGCGCACTCAAGGCCAAGGCCACGCGTACCGGGCGGGTGTCGGCGCGGATTCTCGACGACATGCTCGCCGGGGTGATCCTGATCGACACCGCCGGCGCGGCGGTGGGCAAGTGCAACGGGCTGACGGTGCTGGAGGTGGGTGACTCCGCGTTCGGTGTGCCGGCGCGGATTTCTGCCACGGTGTACCCGGGCGGCAGCGGCATCGTCGATATCGAGCGTGAAGTTAACCTCGGCCAGCCGATTCACTCCAAGGGCGTGATGATCCTCACCGGTTACCTGGGCAGCCGTTATGCCCAGGAATTCCCGTTGGCGATCTCGGCGAGTATCGCCCTGGAGCAGTCCTACGGCTATGTTGACGGCGACAGCGCGTCCCTGGGCGAGGCCTGCACCTTGATCTCGGCCCTGTCGAAGACGCCGCTCAAGCAGTGCTTTGCCATCACCGGCTCGATCAACCAGTTTGGTGAGGTGCAGGCGGTCGGCGGGGTCAACGAGAAGATCGAAGGGTTCTTCCGTCTTTGCGAGGCCCGCGGGCTGACCGGCGAGCAGGGGGCGATCATTCCCCAGGCCAACGTCGCGACACTGATGCTCGATGAGAAGGTGTTGCAGGCCGTGCGGCAGGGGCAATTCCACGTCTATGCGGTGCGTCAGGCCGACGAGGCCTTGAGCCTGCTGGTGGGTGAGCCTGCGGGTTCGCCCGACGAGGAGGGGCAGTTCCCCGAAGGCAGCGTCAATGCGCGGGTGGTGGAGCGTCTGCGGGCGATCGCCGAGATGATCAGCGAAGATGACCTGAAGGAAGCCGAGAAGGAGTTGGCGCAGGAAGCTCTGGCTGAGACCAAGCCGGTGTAATCAATGCCGAAGGGGCCTGGTTCCAGGTCCCTTCGGCATATTTTTGACGCCGTCGTGACGGCAGTCGTCCGTTGGTCCCCCAGCCTTGGTTTGTACCGGGTTTCTTCTATTCTCAGCTCAAGGGATAGCCACAGGAGTCGCTGGATAGAAACAGTCTTGCCCTGCGAGGCTGAATACCGGATCTACCGAGGGTCGCCGCCATGTCGCGCAACCTCTGCCTCACCCGCCAGTGCCTGGGCCTGGTCACCCGTATCGAATGTTCCATTCGCCCTCTCGCGGGGGATACCGGGATGTGGACCTTGTTGTTTGCCGCCGGAATGACCGGCGAACAACCCTCCACCATCAAGTCCCAAGGCCCGTTCCACGGACCTTTCGTGGCACAAACCATCCTCGATTCGATTGTTGAAAGCCTGACCCTGCACGGGTACGAGCTGGCTGACGACCCGCAGATCTGGTGCCTGCACCTGCAGGCGCACTTGCGACAACTCAATGGTGGGCGGCAGACGGTGCTAAGCGATATCCGCTGACCGCACTCCCCGTAGCAGCTGGCGCTCGACAGCTGCTACGGGGGAGGGGCTATGGCTTGGGGGCAGGGGCCGCCTCGGGTTTGTCCAGCTTCACCTCAAACCCATACTGCACCGTGTCCAGGCCGGTGCGCTGGTAGGTTTCCAATGTCGTCGGCTGGCCGTAGAAGTAATGCACGTCGAACAGCGCCGTGCCGTATTCCTCGGCGCGGTGGCTGACGCCGAGAATTTCCTTCAGGTAGTTGCCGCTGGCGTCCTTGGCATAGAACCGCCAGCTGTCAGAGGGGAACAGCTTCTGGTCGACAATCAGCGCGTTGTCCTTCAGCTCCAGGCCCTTGGGCAGTTGCCCGGCAGTGAGGCTGCCTTTCTCGATGGTCGCCAGGAACAGCGGCATCGATCCGACGGCAAACCCCGGGTTTTCAGGAAACAGGTTCAAGTCATAGGTGATGGTGCCGCGCCCCGGGTCGACCTCGTAGGCTTCGGCGGGCAGTTCGATCGGCTCGCCAAGCTTGCCTTCGTCGTTGGCGGTGAGGAACGTCACCGGGGCATCGCCGCCGCCGCGGTCCTCGCCCAGCAGGTCGTCGTTGAAGGTGTAGGGGTGATCGAACTCAACGTGCGCCGCACTGGCGTCATCCACCGACTGGTTGATGGTGACGCTTTTCTTCAGTTGGTCTTCGGACAGGGTGGCGTCCTTGAGCCAATCCGCAGCCTGGTCGTCATACACCGTGACGGGCATCGGCAACGGCTGTACGGTTTTTTCCAGGCTGTTCTTGTCGAAGCGCCGTACGGGCAGGTCCAGGTCCTTGCGGGTCACCGTGGCCTGGGAAAAGTCGAGCACGCTGACTTGCACATTGTCGATCAGGCCATTGAAGTACACCTTGGTGTAATGGCTATTCTGCTTGAGCTCGAAGGCTTTCTGCTCGTCTTCCAGCTGTTTCTCGAAGGCGTCGGACCAGGCCTTCTGCTTCTGCATTTCGGCCAGTTGCTTCTCGTAGAACGCCAGTTGCGCGGCGTTTTCGTTGATCGAGCCCGAGCGCGAGAGAAATTGCCCGGTGGTGTCACGAGCCTGCACCAGCAACGGGTTCGGCGATTCGTCCGCGACTTCCGGCGCCAGCGGGGCGCTGTTGGTCAGTTCGATCTCGGCGTAGTTCTTTTCCAGGGCCAGCAGGGTGACGGTGACGTTTTCTTCGGTGCGCTTGCGGCCCACGTCCTTTTTCGACAAGTCGAAGGTGAAGACTTTACGCGGGGCAATCACTTCCACCTTGCCCTTGAGGGTGACGGGCTGCGGCTGGCTTTTGTTCTCCGTCTCGACGCCTTCGACGAACGGGTAGGTCACCGTCAGGTCATCGGGGTTGGTCAGGTTGGAACTGGTGGGGCTCAACTGGATGCCCGGGTCGGTTTCCGACCATTCCGGCTGGAACGGGATGACCTTGTTGTTACTCAGGGTCACCGACTGCCATTCCAGGCCGTGAGGGAAGGGGAACTGGTCGGGCATGTTGAAGTTGAACGGGAAGATCGGCTGCAGGTCCGTCAGGTAGTCCGAATGGGACGCCTTGCGCAGGACAAACAGGCCATTGATGTAGGTATCGACCAGGGCCTGCGGCGTAGGGTAATGCTTGAGCAGCGCCAGGGCGTCTTCGCTGTACTCGGCCTCGATGGGCTTGGTGGCGAGCTTGGCCCGTGCCCGTTCCAGCAACAGCAGCGAGCCTCCAAGCTCGGACACGGCGTCCTTGAGCTTGGGGTCCTGGATGGCGTCCAGGGATTGTTCGAACTTGGCGGTTTTCTCTTCGAGACTGGCTTGCTTGTGTTCATCGCTTGGGGAACAACCGCTGCCCATCAGCAACGCCGCACACAGGCCAAGGCTGGCCAAAGGGGATCGCACATCCATTATCTGAGTTTTCCTGTCCGACATCATCGAGCCGAGTTGATGAGCTCGACACTAGCAGAAAAATTCCTTAACAGATGCCGTACAGATCAGTTTTCTCGACGGTTTCTGGGGTTTGGGTGCGGCTGGTATACTCGCCGCCATTTTTAGCCAAGCTGTGTGAGATTCAATGGAACGCTTTATCGAAAATGCAATGTATGCCTCACGCTGGCTGTTGGCGCCGATCTATTTCGGGCTGTCCCTGGGGCTGCTGGCGCTGGGCCTGAAGTTCTTCCAGGAAGTGTTTCATGTGATTCCCATCGTGTTCACCATGAGCGAGTCGGATGTGATCCTGGTGCTGCTGTCGTTGATCGACATGGCCCTGGTGGGGGGCCTGCTGGTGATGGTGATGATCAGCGGCTACGAGAACTTCGTCTCCCAGCTGGACATCGACGAAAGCAAGGAGAAGCTCAACTGGCTGGGGACCATGGACTCCTCGTCGCTGAAGATGAAGGTCGCGGCGTCCATCGTGGCGATTTCGTCGATCCATCTGCTGCGGGTGTTCATGGACGCCAAGAACGTCGATCCCGAGCACCTGAAATGGTACGTGATCATTCACATGACCTTCGTGGTGTCGGCGTTTGCCATGGGCTACCTGGACAAGGTTACCAAGCATTAATCAGCCCCTGGCGCTCTCCTGCGCGGGGCTCATCAAGGGTGTGGCTTGTGTGCTAGTCTGCTCGCCCTTTTAGTTTGGACGGCACCTGTGTCGTCCTACAGCGGAGCCTTTCCATGTCCGAAGTTAATCTGTCCACCGACGAAACCCGCGTGAGCTACGGCATTGGCCGTCAGTTGGGCGACCAGCTGCGCGACAACCCGCCACCGGGCGTGAGCCTGGACGCGATCCTGGCTGGCCTGACCGACGCTTTTGCCGGCAAGCCTAGCCGTGTGGACCAGGAGCAAATGGCCGCCAGCTTCAAGGTCATCCGCGAAATCATGCAAGCCGAAGCCGCTGCAAAGGCTGAAGCTGCTGCTGGCGAAGGCCTGGCTTTCCTGGCTGAAAACGCCAAGCGTGACGGCATCACCACCCTGGCTTCCGGCCTGCAATTTGAAGTGCTGACTGCAGGTAGCGGCGCCAAGCCGACCCGCGAAGACCAGGTGCGTACTCACTACCACGGCACCCTGATCGACGGCACTGTGTTCGACAGCTCCTACGAGCGCGGCCAGCCTGCGGAATTCCCGGTTGGCGGCGTGATCGCCGGCTGGACCGAAGCCCTGCAACTGATGAATGCCGGCAGCAAATGGCGCCTGTACGTGCCGAGCGAACTGGCTTACGGCGCTCAAGGCGTTGGCAGCATCCCGCCGCACAGCGTTCTGGTGTTTGACGTCGAGCTGCTCGACGTTCTGTAAGACCTTACCTGCAGGAGCGAGCCTGCTCGCTCCTGCAGTGTTTTGCGCGGTTGCTCATGGATGAAACTTGCCATTGAGATCCGTCACCGGGCGCAACGCTCGGGCATAGCAGAACAGAAACAGATTTCTCACCACTTCCTTCAGCACCCCGGGCTCACTGGAACTCAGGCCATTGACGTCCAGGTCGCCCTGATCCTGCAGTTCGCTTAACGCCTCTTCTTCCAGCACCGCGCAGACTTCCCCGGTTTCCCGATGGAGGATTCGCAGGTAAGGGTGTGGACGGTCCAGCCAGGCATCGATCAAATAAGTCATGGGAAGTATCTCCTTGATGGGTTTCAATGAGAATAATTCTTATTCGTAGAATAGCAAGTCCCTATTGGCCATTTCCGGACTTTTCTGTGTGGATATTGTTTTTGATCAAAAGGCCTGGCCTTTTGCCGCCAGTGCGGAAGTGACGCGGGGAGGGTGAAGCGCCATCCCGTGCAGGGCGCGGGATGGAGGCAGCATATTCAGACCTTGCGGACGAACTCGGACTTGAGTTTCATCGGGCCGATACCGTCGATCTTGCAGTCGATATCGTGGTCGCCATCGCACAGGCGGATGTTCTTGACCTTGGTGCCGACCTTGACCACCAGGGACGTGCCCTTGACCTTGAGGTCCTTGATCACGGTGATGGTGTCACCGTCCTGCAGGACGTTGCCCACAGAGTCTTTCTTCACGGATTCATCGCTGGCCGCCTCGGCTTCGCCGCCGACGGCCCACTCATGGGCGCATTCCGGGCAAATCAGCTGGGCGCCATCTTCGTAGGTGTATTCGGAATTGCATTTCGGGCAGGGTGGCAACGTGCTCACTAAAGCTCCTTTGGTTTCAGGATGGCTAAAAAGCGCACATTGTATAGGGTTTTAGCCGGGCAGGGGGCAGCAACGCCAGAGAACGCTGCGGGAGCTGGCTTGCCTGCGATGCAGGCACCTCGGTTTGTCTGTTACACCGCGGTGATGCAATCGCAGGCAAGCCAGCTCCTACATGGAGCAGAGCAGAATCAGTGAGTACGGGCGACCGCGAACTCACTCAGCTCAACCAGGGCGTCCCGGTATTCGCTGGCTGGAAGGGCTTCCAGGCATTGGATCGCGCGAGCCACGTAGTCACGGGCCAGTTGCGCGGTGTATTCAAGGGAACCCGAGGCTTCCACGGCTTCGCGGATGCTTTCCAGGTCTTCGATCCCGCCTTTCTGGATCGCCTTGCGCACCAGGGCGGCCTGTTCCGGCGTGCCTTCGCGCATGGTGTAGATCAGTGGCAAGGTCGGCTTGCCCTCGGCCAGGTCGTCACCGACGTTCTTGCCCAGGGTTTCGGCGTCGCCGCGATAGTCCAGCAGGTCGTCCACGAGCTGGAAGGCCACGCCCAGGTGATCGCCGAACGTGCGCAGGGCTTCGCTCTGCTCGGGCGTCGCTTCGCACAGGGCGGCGGCGCTGTGGGTCGAGGCTTCGAAGAGCATCGCGGTTTTGCCGCGAATCACTTCCATGTAGGTTTCTTCGGTGGTGCTGGCGTCGCGAACCTTCGACAGCTGCAACACTTCGCCTTCGGCGATGATGCGCGTGGCCTGTGAAAGAATCTTCATCACCGGCATCGAGCCCAGCTCGACCATCATTTCGAACGAGCGCGAGTACAGGAAGTCGCCCACCAGCACGCTCGGCGCATTGCCCCACATCGCGTTGGCCGTCTCGCGACCACGGCGCATGCCGGACATGTCGACCACGTCGTCGTGCAGCAGGGTGGCGGTGTGCAGGAACTCGATGGTCGCGGCCAGCAGGCGCAGGTCATCGCCTTCGCGGCCCAGGGCCTTGCCACACAGCAACACTAATAAAGGACGCAGGCGTTTACCGCCGGCCGACGTAATGTAGTCGCCAATTTTGGAGACCAGCGGCACTTTAGAAGTCAGCTGCTTCTTGATGATGCCGTCGACGGCGCTAAAATCGTCCGCCACCGCGCGGTAGAAAGCTTGGGGTTGCATCAGCGACAGTCGCTCCAGAAGGGTTGCGCGGCATGCTAGGACCCACGTCCCGTAGTGTCAAGGCGCGATAGACGGCTACTTGCAACACCTCCATAGCTTGCGTACAATCGCGCACCCTGAACTTCCTGGGCAGCACCTGCCTTACGCAATTGCATTCGGGACGTCCATCCCATGCAGCCATGCCAGCCAATACCTCTTCTTATAAAGCGCTGGGTGAGCAGGATTATCGGAGAAATACCATGTCGTACGCAGTAATTGTTACTGGTGGCAAGCAATACAAGGTCGCCCCAGGTGAATACCTGAAGATCGAGAAGCTGGAAATCGCTACTGGCGAATCCGTTACTTTTGATCGCGTTCTGTTGGTCGCCAATGGCGATGACGTGAACATCGGCGCTCCAGTTGTTGCAGGCGCTACCGTTGTGGCTGAAGTGATCTCCCAAGGTCGTCACGATAAAGTCCGCATCATCAAGTTCCGTCGTCGTAAGCACCACATGAAGCGTATGGGCCACCGCCAGTGGTACACCGAGATCAAAATCACCGGTATTCAGGCTTAATTTCAGCCTAATTCCTCACTAGGAGAATTGACTCATGGCACACAAAAAAGCTGGTGGTAGTACCCGTAACGGTCGCGACTCAGAAGCCAAACGCCTTGGCGTGAAGATGTATGGCGGCCAGGTTATCATTCCGGGCAACATCATCGTGCGTCAGCGCGGCACCCAATTCCACGCCGGTTACGGTGTTGGCATGGGTAAAGATCACACTCTGTTCGCTAAAATCGACGGCGTGATCAAGTTTGAAGTAAAAGGCGCTTTCAACCGCCGTTACGTGAGCATTGTCCCGAAGACTGAAGTCGTCGCGGCATAATTACGTAGTTGCTGGAAAAGCCCTGTCTCGCGACGGGGCTTTTTCGTTTGTGGGGTGAGTCTCTTGCAAAGCTGTTTGTGATGGGCGAAAGCAGTGGATTTGCGGTCGTTGCTTGAGGTCGCTGCGCTCATTTTTGCAAGAGTCTTATGTCTTGGTTTCTTAAGCTCGTCCGTGTGGCGAGAGGCGTTTTGTTATGAAGTTTGTTGATGAAGTTTCGATCCGAGTAAAAGCTGGCGACGGCGGTAACGGTTGCATGAGTTTCCGTCGGGAAAAATTCATCGAAAACGGTGGTCCTAACGGCGGTGATGGCGGTGATGGCGGCTCGGTCTACATGATCGCCGACGAAAACCTCAACACCCTGGTGGACTACCGTTACACCCGGCACTTTGATGCCGAGCGTGGCTCCAACGGCGGCAGCACCGACTGCACCGGTAAAAAAGGCGAAGAACTGGTACTGCGGGTTCCGGTCGGCACCACCGTTATCGACTCCGCAACCCAGGAAGTCATTGGTGACCTGACCAAAGCCGGTCAGCGCCTGCTGGTGGCTCATGGCGGCTGGCACGGCCTGGGTAACACCCGTTTCAAGTCCAGTACCAACCGTGCGCCACGCCAGACCACGCCGGGCAAGCCAGGCGAGCAGCGTGACCTGAAGCTGGAAATGAAGGTGCTGGCTGATGTGGGCCTGCTGGGCTTGCCGAACGCCGGCAAAAGTACGTTCATTCGCTCGGTGTCTGCTGCCAAGCCGAAAGTCGCCGATTACCCGTTCACTACCCTGGTGCCGAACCTGGGTGTGGTCAGCGTCGACCGCTGGAAAAGCTTCGTGGTTGCGGACATTCCGGGCCTGATCGAAGGCGCTTCCGACGGCGCAGGCCTGGGGATCCGTTTCCTCAAGCACTTGTCCCGCACCCGTTTGCTGCTGCACCTCGTCGACATGGCGCCGCTGGATGACACCAGTGCACCGGACGCTGCTGAAGTGATTGTCAGCGAGCTGACCAAGTTCAGCCCGTCCCTGGCTGAGCGTGACCGCTGGTTGGTGCTGAACAAGTGCGACCAGATCCTCGAGGAAGAGCACGAAGAGCGCGTCAAGGAGATCGTTGATCGCCTGGAGTGGACCGGTCCGGTCTACGTGATCTCGGCCATTGCCAAAGAAGGCACTGAGCGCCTGACTCGCGACATCATGCGTTACCTCGAAGACCGTGCCGATCGCCTGGCCGCCGACCCTGTCTACAAGGCCGAGCTGGCTGAACTGGATCAGCGCATCGAAGACGAGGCTCGCGCCCAGTTGCAGGCGCTGGATGATCAGCGTGCCCTGCGTCGCAGTGGCGTCAAGTCGGTCCATGATATCGGTGACGATGATTGGGACGAGGAAGACGTGGATGATGAAGATGGTCCGGAAATCATTTACGTGCGCGACTGATTCGTTGCAGTAAACTTAAGCGCCGCTCAATCGAGCGGCGTTTTGGTATCTGGAAATCGGTAGTCACGAATAACGTTATGGGCGGCGCTGGGTCGCGCGGCCCTCTATCTAAGGTTGAAGATGATGCGGAGCAAGGTGACAGGTGCGCAGCGTTGGGTCGTTAAGATCGGTAGCGCGCTGCTGACGGCGGATGGCAAGGGGCTGGATCGTGCGGCCATGAGTGTCTGGGTGGACCAGATGGTGGCCTTGCATGAGGCCGGCGTCGAGTTGGTGTTGGTGTCGTCCGGGGCGGTTGCCGCCGGCATGAGCCGCCTCGGCTGGACCGCGCGACCCAGCGCGATGCATGAGCTGCAGGCTGCCGCCGCGATTGGTCAGATGGGCCTGGTACAGGCCTGGGAGTCCAGCTTTGCCGAGCACGGGCGCCACACGGCGCAGATTCTGCTGACCCATGACGACTTGTCCGACCGCAAGCGCTACCTGAATGCCCGCAGCACCCTGCGTGCCCTGGTTGAACTCAAGGTGATCCCGGTGATCAACGAGAATGACACCGTGGTGACCGACGAGATTCGCTTCGGTGACAACGACACCCTGGCAGCGCTGGTGGCCAACCTGGTTGAGGCTGATTTGCTGGTGATCCTCACGGATCGTGACGGCATGTTCGACGCTGACCCGCGCAATAACCCTGAGGCCCAGCTGATTTATGAGGCGCGTGCCGATGATCCGGCGCTGGATGCGGTGGCTGGCAGTGTCGGCGGTGCCCTGGGGCGTGGTGGCATGCAGACCAAGCTGCGTGCGGCACGGCTGGCTGCGCGTTCCGGCGCGCATACCATCATCGTTGGCGGTCGGATTGAGCGGGTGCTGGATCGTCTCAAGGCGGGCGAGCGCATCGGTACGCTGCTGTCGCCTGAGCGCGGCATGCTGGCGGCGCGCAAGCAGTGGCTGGCGGGGCATCTTCAGACGCGCGGTACCCTGGTGTTGGATGCTGGTGCGGTTTCAGCATTGTCCCAAGGCAACAAAAGCCTGCTGCCGGTGGGTGTGAAACTGGTCCAGGGCAGCTTCCGCCGTGGCGAAATGGTGGTGTGCGTGGCGCCGGACGGTCGTGAGATTGCCCGTGGCCTTGCCAACTACAGTGCCCTTGAGGCGCAGAAAATCATCGGGCAGTCGTCTGAGGCGATTGTCGGTCTGTTGGGTTACATGGCTGAGCCGGAGCTGGTTCACCGGGATAACCTGATTCTGGTTTAAGTAAAAAGGAAGTCTCGATGCGCGTAATGAAGGGATTGCTCGGTTTGCTGCTGGCGATGCCGTTGCTGGCGTCGGCCGAAGAGATTGGCCAGGTGTCGACGGTGTTCAAGTTTGTCGGCCCCAATGACCGGATCGTGGTCGAGGCCTTTGATGACCCGAAGGTGGATGGCGTGACCTGCTACCTGTCTCGCGCCAAGACGGGCGGGGTAAAGGGTGGGTTGGGTCTGGCGGAGGATCGCGCCGAGGCGTCGATTGCCTGTCGCCAGGTAGGTGCAATTCGCTTCAAGGGCGAGCTCAAGGATGGGGATGAGGTGTTCAAGGAGCGCACGTCCCTGGTCTTCAAGACCATGCAGGTGGTGCGTTTCCTCGACAAGAAGCGCAATACCCTGGTGTATCTGGTCTACAGTGACCGCTTGATCGAAGGCAGTCCGCAGAATGCGGTGACGGCGATTCCGATCCTGCCGTGGCCCACGGCGCAATAAATCTGAAGTAGAGCCGGCATGCTGGCTCTTTTTTTTGGCTTTCCCAAATCGCAGGCAATAAAAAACCGACCCTGGGGTCGGTTTTTTAACAAGCTTATCGCTTAGGCTGCAGCAGCAAGGTTCAGAGCCTTGATGTGGCCATTCAGACGACCTTTATGGCGAGCAGCTTTGTTCTTGTGGATGATGCCTTTATCGGCCATACGGTCGATAACTGGCACGGCCAGAACGTAAGCAGCTTGAGCTTTTTCAGCGTCTTTTGCGTCAATGGCTTTAACTACATTCTTGATGTAGGTACGAACCATGGAACGCAGGCTGGCGTTGTGGCTGCGACGCTTCTCAGCCTGTTTTGCACGTTTTTTGGCGGAAGGTGTGTTGGCCACCGTCGAGCTCCTCGAAAGACTTTTTAGGAAATAGCAAACAAAATAGGCCGCGAATCATGCCGATGAGTTGAAGTCTTGTCAAGGGCGTGTGATGCGAACTGCTGAGTGGTCGATCTTAAGAGGCGGGTGATTTATTTCCGGCGCTTGACCTGTAAACTCGCGAGCTTTGGCTCTGTGCTTGTTGCAGGCGCGGAGTATCGCATATGTGGGCCGTTTGTTCGCCTGCTCTTTATCTATAGGCAAAAACTCTTTCAATGAATCTGCTCAAATCGTTGGCCGCTGTTAGCTCTATCACCATGATTTCCCGGGTTCTGGGGTTTGTGCGTGACACGCTGCTGGCACGTATTTTTGGCGCCAGCATGGCCACGGATGCCTTCTTTATTGCCTTTAAACTGCCCAACCTGCTGCGGCGGATCTTCGCCGAGGGGGCTTTTTCCCAGGCATTCGTGCCGATTCTGGCGGAGTACAAGGCCCAGCAAGGCGAGGAGGCGACCCGCACCTTCATTGCCTATGTTTCGGGTTTGCTGACGTTGGTGCTGACGCTGGTGACGATCGCCGGGATGCTCGCCGCGCCCTGGGTGATCTGGGCCACGGCCCCCGGTTTTGCCAATACACCGGAAAAATTCGCCCTGACCACTGATCTGTTGCGGGTGACCTTTCCTTATATATTGCTGATTTCCCTGTCGTCCCTGGCCGGGGCGATCCTCAATACCTGGAACCGTTTCTCGGTGCCGGCCTTCGTGCCGACCCTGCTTAACGTCAGCATGATTATTTTTGCGCTGTTCCTGACACCGTATTTCGATCCGCCTGTGATGGCCCTCGGCTGGGCGGTCCTGGCGGGTGGCCTGGCACAACTGCTGTACCAGCTGCCGCACCTGAAGAAAATCGGCATGCTCGTGCTGCCGCGTTTGAATCTCAAGGACACCGGCGTCTGGCGGGTGATGCGCAACATGCTGCCGGCCATCCTCGGGGTTTCCGTCAGCCAGATTTCCCTGATCATCAACACCGCCTTCGCCTCGCTGCTGGTCTCGGGTTCGGTGTCGTGGATGTACTACGCCGACCGTCTGATGGAGTTGCCGTCCGGCGTGCTCGGCGTGGCGCTCGGCACGATCCTGCTGCCAACGCTGTCGCGCACCTATGCCAGCAAAGATCGCCACGAATATTCGCGGATTCTCGACTGGGGCCTGCGCCTGTGCTTCGTGCTGGTGCTGCCGTGTGCCGTGGCCCTGGGGTTGCTCGCCGAGCCGCTGACGGTCGCGCTGTTCCAGTACGGCCAGTTCACTGCGTTTGACGCCTCGATGACCCAGCGTGCGCTGATCGCCTATTCCGTTGGGCTGCTGGGCATTATCGTGATCAAGGTGCTGGCCCCCGGCTTTTATGCTCAACAAAACATCCGTACCCCGGTAAAGATCGCGATCTTCACCCTGGTGGTTACCCAGCTGCTCAACCTGGCGTTCATCGGTCCGCTGAAGCATGCCGGGCTGGCGCTGGCGATCAGTGTGGGGGCCTGCATCAACGCCGGGCTGCTGTTTTATCAGCTGCGTAAACAGAAAATGTTCCAGCCTCAGGCGGGCTGGGGCTCGTTTGCGCTCAAGTTGGTGGTGGCAGTGGGGACGATGGCCGCGGTACTGCTGGGCCTGATGCACTTCATGCCGGCCTGGGAGCAGGGCCATATGCTCGAGCGCTTCATGCGCCTGGGAGCGTTGGTGGCGGCTGGTGTGCTGGTGTACTTCGGCATGTTGCTGCTGATGGGCTTCCGCTTGCGGGATTTCAATCGCAAGTCGCTGAGCTAGAGACTTTTCGTCGATAAGACGGTTGTTTTATCGATTCGCGCAAATGGCCTGCGCTGTTGCCTGTCGTCCGGGGCCGGGTGTGGTTATAATCGACCACTTTATGAGCAAGAAGCGCGTTATGCAGCTGGTTCGAGGTCTCCACAACCTGCGCCCCCAGCATCGGGGCTGCGTCGCCACTATTGGCAACTTTGACGGTGTTCACCGTGGCCACCAGGCTATCCTGGCCCGCCTGCGTGAGCGTGCGGTTGAGTTGGGCGTGCCCAGCTGCGTGGTGATTTTTGAACCACAGCCGCGAGAATTCTTTACCCCGCAGACGGCGCCGGCGCGTCTGGCCCGCCTGCGGGACAAGCTGCAACTGCTGGCTGAAGAAGGTGTGGACCGCGTCCTCTGCCTGGCTTTCAACCAGCGCTTGCGCAGCCTCAGCGCCGCCGAGTTCGTCGACCGTATCCTGGTGGACGGCCTCGGCGTGCAGCATCTGGAGGTCGGCGACGACTTCCGTTTCGGTTGCGACCGGGTAGGGGATTTCGATTTCCTGCAGCAGGCCGGCGTCACCCAGGGTTTTACCGTCGAAGCCGCGCAAACCGTCGAACTGGACGGCCTGCGCGTGAGCAGTACCCAGGTGCGTAACGCCCTGGCCGCTGCCGACTTCGCCTTGGCCGAGCGTTTGCTCGGTCGCCCGTTCCGGATTGCCGGGCGGGTGCTGCACGGCCAGAAGCTGGCGCGCCAACTGGGCACGCCAACCGCCAACGTGCAGCTCAAGCGCCGTCGTGTGCCACTGACCGGGGTTTACCTGGTGAGTGTCGACATCGACGGCCAATCGTGGCCCGGAGTCGCCAACATAGGCGTCAGGCCCACGGTTGCAGGTGATGGCAAAGCCCACCTGGAAGTTCACCTTTTGGATTTTGCCGGTGATTTGTATGACCGGCGTTTGACGGTGGCTTTCCACCAAAAGCTGCGTGAAGAGCAGCGTTTCGCCTCCCTGGAGGCGTTGAAAACGGCGATCAATGCGGATGTCGCCGCCGCCCGTGCACTAGCCGCACCTAGCGCCCATCGCTAATGAAGAGCCTTAAATGACCGACTATAAAGCCACGCTAAACCTTCCGGACACCGCCTTCCCAATGAAGGCCGGCCTGCCACAGCGCGAACCGCAGATCCTGCAGCGCTGGGACAGTATTGGCCTGTACGGAAAGTTGCGCGAGATTGGCAAGGATCGTCCGAAATTCGTCCTGCACGACGGCCCTCCTTATGCCAACGGCACGATTCACATCGGTCATGCGCTGAACAAGATTCTCAAGGACATGATCATCCGCTCGAAAACCCTTTCGGGTTTCGACGCGCCTTATGTCCCGGGCTGGGACTGTCACGGCCTGCCGATCGAACACAAGGTCGAAGTGACCTACGGCAAGAACCTGGGCGCGGATAAAACCCGCGAACTGTGCCGTGCCTACGCCACCGAGCAGATCGAAGGGCAGAAGTCCGAATTCATCCGCCTGGGGGTGTTGGGCGACTGGGCCAACCCGTACAAGACCATGAACTTCAAGAACGAGGCCGGTGAAATCCGCGCCTTGGCCGAAATCGTCAAGGGCGGTTTCGTGTTCAAGGGCCTCAAGCCCGTGAACTGGTGCTTCGATTGCGGCTCGGCCCTGGCTGAAGCCGAAGTCGAGTACGAAGACAAGAAGTCCTCGACCATCGACGTGGCCTTCCCGATTGCCGACGAAGCCAAACTGGCGCAAGCCTTCGGTCTGGCGAGCCTGGCCAAGCCAGCCTCCATCGTGATCTGGACCACCACCCCGTGGACCATCCCGGCCAACCAGGCGCTGAACGTGCACCCGGAATTCACCTACGCCCTGGTGGACGTCGGTGACAAACTGCTGGTGCTGGCTGAAGAGCTGGTGGAGGCGTGCCTGGCCCGCTACAACCTGCAAGGCTCGGTGATCGCGACCACTACCGGGTCCGCGCTGGAACTGATCAACTTCCGTCACCCGTTCTACGACCGCCTGTCGCCAATCTACCTGGCCGAGTACGTTGAACTGGGCGCCGGCACCGGCGTGGTTCACTGCTCGCCTGCCTATGGCGTAGACGACTTCGTGATCTGCAAGCAGTACGGCCTGGTCAACGACGACATCATCAATCCCGTGCAAAGCAACGGCGTGTACGTGCCGTCCCTGGAATTCTTCGGTGGCCAGTTCATCTTCAAGGCCAACCCGGCGATCGTCGACAAGCTGGCGGAAGTCGGTGCGCTGCTGCACACCGAAACCATCACCCACAGCTATATGCACTGCTGGCGTCACAAGACCCCGCTGATCTACCGCGCCACTGCGCAGTGGTTTATCGGCATGGACAAAGAGCCGACCAGCGGCGAAACCCTGCGCAAGCGTGCGATCAAGGCGATCGAAGACACCAAGTTCGTTCCGGCCTGGGGCCAGGCGCGCCTGCACTCGATGATCGCCAACCGTCCGGACTGGTGCATCTCCCGCCAGCGCAACTGGGGCGTGCCGATCCCGTTCTTCCTGAACAAGGAAAGCGGCGAGTTGCACCCACGTACCGTCGAGCTGATGGAAGAGGTTGCCCAGCGCGTTGAACAAGAGGGCATCGAAGCCTGGTTCAAGCTGGACGCCGCCGAGCTGCTGGGCGACGAAGCGCCGCTGTACGACAAGATCAGCGACACCCTCGACGTCTGGTTCGACTCGGGTACCACCCACTGGCACGTACTGCGCGGCTCGCACCCGATGGGCCATGAGACCGGCCCGCGTGCCGACCTGTACCTGGAAGGTTCGGACCAACACCGTGGCTGGTTCCACTCCTCGTTGCTGACCGGTTGCGCGATCGACGATCACGCCCCGTACCGCGAGCTGCTGACTCACGGTTTCACCGTCGACGAGAACGGTCGCAAGATGTCCAAGTCCCTGGGCAACGTGATCGCGCCGCAAAAGGTCAACGACACCCTAGGCGCCGACATCATGCGCCTGTGGGTTGCCTCTACCGATTATTCGGGCGAGATGGCCGTTTCCGAGCAGATCCTGCAGCGCAGCGCCGATGCCTACCGCCGGATCCGTAATACCGCACGCTTCATGCTGTCGAACCTGACCGGTTTCAACCCGGCCACCGACATCCTGCCGGCCGAGGAAATGCTCGCCCTGGACCGTTGGGCCGTGGACCGTACCCTGTTGCTGCAGCGCGAGCTGCAAGAGCACTACGGCGAATACCGCTTCTGGAACGTCTACTCGAAGATCCACAACTTCTGCGTGCAGGAGCTGGGTGGTTTCTACCTCGACATCATCAAGGACCGCCAGTACACCACCGGCGCCAACAGCAAGGCCCGCCGTTCGGCGCAGACCGCGCTGTACCACATCTCTGAAGCGCTGGTGCGCTGGATCGCCCCGATCCTGGCATTCACCGCCGACGAACTGTGGGAATACCTGCCGGGCGAGCGGAACGAGTCCGTGATGCTCAACACCTGGTACGAAGGCCTGACCGAATTGCCGGCCGACTTCGAGCTGGGCCGCGAGTACTGGGAAGGCGTAATGGCCGTCAAGGTTGCCGTGAACAAGGAGCTGGAAGTGCAGCGCGCGGCGAAGGCCGTTGGCGGCAACCTGCAAGCCGAAGTCACGCTGTTTGCCGAAGAAGGCCTGACCGCTGACCTGGCCAAGCTGAGCAACGAACTGCGCTTCGTCCTGATCACCTCGACCGCCAGCCTGGCGCCGTTTGCCCAGGCGCCTGCAGATGCCGTCGCGACCGAAGTCCCGGGTCTCAAGCTCAAGGTGGTCAAGTCGTCCTTCGCCAAGTGCGCCCGTTGCTGGCACTGCCGTGAAGATGTCGGCGTGAACCCTGAGCATCCGGAAATCTGCGGTCGTTGCGTCGACAATATCTCTGGCGCTGGCGAGGTTCGTCACTATGCCTGAAGCCAGTCGTTTTGGACGCCTGGGCTTGCTCGTGTTGAGCGTGCTGGTGCTGGTCATTGACCAGCTCAGCAAGGCTCACTTCGAAGGCGCCCTGGAGATGTACCAGCAGATCGTGGTGATTCCCGACTACTTCAGCTGGACCCTGGCCTACAACACCGGCGCTGCGTTCAGCTTCCTGGCTGACAGCTCCGGCTGGCAGCGCTGGCTGTTTGCCCTGATCGCCGTGGTGGTCAGTGCCGTGCTGGTAGTCTGGCTCAAGCGCCTGGGGCGTAACGACACCTGGCTGGCCGTTGCGTTGGCGCTGGTGCTGGGTGGCGCATTGGGCAACCTCTACGACCGCATTGCCCTGGGCCATGTGATCGACTTTATTCTGGTGCATTGGCAGAACCGCTGGTACTTCCCGGCGTTCAACTTTGCCGACAGCGCCATCACCGTCGGTGCAATCATGCTGGCGTTGGATATGTTCAAAAGCAAGAAAACCGGAGAGACCGTTCATGACTGAACAGGTATTGGCTGAGCAACGCATTGGCCAGAACACGGAAGTCACCTTGCATTTCGCATTGCGCCTGGAGAATGGCGACACGGTCGACAGCACGTTCGACAAGGCCCCGGCGACCTTCAAGGTCGGCGACGGCAACCTGCTGCCGGGTTTCGAAGCGGCACTGTTCGGTTTCAAGGCCGGCGACAAGCGCAACCTGCAGATCCTGCCGGAAAACGCCTTTGGCCAGCCCAACCCGCAAAACGTGCAGATCATCCCGCGTTCGCAGTTCCAGGACATGGAGCTGTCGGAAGGCTTGCTGGTGATCTTCAACGATGCGGCGAATACCGAGCTGCCGGGTGTGGTGAAAGCCTTTGATGACGCGCAAGTGACCATCGACTTCAACCACCCGTTGGCCGGGAAAACCTTGACCTTTGATGTTGAAATCATCGACGTTAAAGCGCTGTAACTAACGAAATCGGCCTACTGCAGGGGCGAGCTTGTTGGGGCTGCTTCGCAGCCCAGCGGGAGCAAGCGCCCTCGCCACACAAGCTCGATCCTACAGGGCAAGACACGAGGCACAGCATGCAAATCAAACTCGCCAACCCCCGTGGCTTCTGCGCCGGCGTGGACCGGGCGATTGAAATCGTCAACCGCGCCCTGGAAGTTTTCGGGCCGCCGATTTACGTGCGCCATGAAGTCGTCCACAACAAGTTTGTGGTCGAAGACCTGCGCAGCCGCGGGGCCATCTTCGTTGAAGAACTGGACCAGGTGCCGGACGACGTTATCGTCATCTTCAGCGCTCACGGCGTTTCCCAGGCGGTACGCACCGAAGCAGCAGGCCGTGGCCTGAAAGTGTTCGACGCCACCTGCCCGCTGGTGACCAAGGTGCACATCGAGGTCGCGCGCTACAGCCGTGATGGTCGTGAGTGCATCCTGATCGGCCACGCCGGTCACCCGGAAGTCGAGGGCACCATGGGCCAGTACGATGGCAGCAATGGTGGCGCGATCTACCTGGTGGAAGACGAAAAAGACGTCGCTGCATTGCAGGTGCACAACCCTGAAAAGCTGGCTTTCGTTACCCAGACCACCTTGTCCATGGACGACACCAGCCGCGTCATCGATGCCTTGCGCTCGCGCTTCCCGGCCATCGGCGGCCCACGCAAGGATGACATCTGCTACGCCACCCAGAACCGCCAGGATGCGGTCAAGCAATTGGCCGACGAATGCGATGTTGTGCTGGTGGTGGGGAGCCCCAACAGCTCCAACTCCAACCGCCTGCGCGAACTGGCCGAGCGCATGGCCACCCCGGCCTACCTGATCGATGGTGCCGAAGACATGCAGCGCAGCTGGTTCGACGGTGTCGAACGCATCGGCATCACTGCCGGAGCCTCGGCCCCGGAAGTCCTGGTGCGTGGCGTTATTCAGCAACTGCAGGCCTGGGGCGCCACGGGCGCTGATGAACTGGCTGGCCGTGAAGAGAACATCACTTTCTCCATGCCCAAGGAGCTGCGGGTTCGTTCGCTGCTCTGAGGCCCGGAGTACCGGCATAGCCCCGGCACAAAGCCTGCTCGGTCTTGTTACTGCGCAGGCTGATACGCCCGCTGGCGGCCAGCACTATTTGATACAGGCTCAGTTGCTGGTCCGTCGCACACACGTGGACGGTGCCGGCGCTGAATGCCCCTGCTGACAGCAGCGGTTCGCCCAGGCTGCTGAAGCGTATCTGGGTTCTCACCGGCGTATTCCCCACAATCGGTATCTGCCCACTGTCCTGGCGCTCCAGCAGCACCGGGTTTTTGTCGTCCAGATGGCCGCGACCGTTCAGGTCCAGTATCACCCTCCAACCCCGGCTCCAGTCATCGTCCAATGCATGGATAACCACCGTGCGATTGCGTGCGATGGCTTCTGTGCGGGCATAACGCAGTCCGCCGGCAAGGGATTCGGCGGCGCTCTGGCGTCGTTGCGACTCGAGCAGCCCCTTGAGGCTCGGCACTGCCAGATTGGCCAGGATGCCGCTCAGGAACAGGCCGAGTATCAGTTCAATCAGCGAGAAACCTCGTTGTTTCATGGGCCGTCCCTCCGTGGACGCGGTGTGCTTTTTCAGTCGGTGCCGGATGGCAGACATAGTTATAGCGCCCAGTCCGGCGGGTCGAATGGTGGCCATTCTGTCCAAAGTATTTCGCTTTGTTCCCGGGGGCAGCGCTCAGGCAATACCGGCGCTAGTCTTGCGTCGCACAGCAGGTTTGCGCTGCTTTCTGATGACCTTCGACATGGATGGCGATGGTAATGAACGCTTTTCCCGTAACGCCCCACCCGCAACCGACCCAGGCCGGAATGACCCTGATCGAGGTTCTGGTATCTGTGCTGATCCTCGCTGTCGGCCTGCTAGGGGCGGCAGTCATTCAGCTCAATGCATTGAAATACACCGACAGTTCCAGGATGACCAGTCAGGCCAGTTTCATTGCCTACGACATGCTCGACCGGATCCGCGCCAATTCGGGTGCTGATTACTCCTGGGGCCAGGGTGAACGCGCGCCCTCCAGCACCTCGGTCGCGAGTGTGCGTGATCTGGACCTGCACGACTTTGAAGCGAATATCGCCGGGTTCGCCGGGGAAAGCGCCAAGGGGTCGGTTGCGGTCAATCAGCGAGAAGTGACCATCAGCATCAGTTGGGACGACTCCCGTGGAGCGAAGGCTCAAGGCACCCGGGAAACATTCACCCTGACCAGCCGGGTTGCAGTCGACCCGAGGGTGTTGCCATGAGAGGTCCAGTGTGCGGTTTCAGCTTGGTAGAGATGCTGCTGGCATTGGCCCTCGGCCTGATGTTGATCCTGGGGGTGACCCAGATTGCACTCAGCTCCCGAACCACTTATGCCAGCCAGAGTGCGGCTTCGCTGTTGCAGGATGATGCACGGTTCGCCCTTGGCAAGCTGATTCAGGAAATACGCCAGGCGGGCATGTTTGGCTGCTTGTCCGCTGCATCAATCAGCAACGCTCCCGCAGGTTTTGATCGTCCCATTGGATGGGGTACCACCGGCAGTTCCCGGTCCCTGACGCTGGTGACCGCCGACGTCGGGGAGGGTGGCAGCAAGCCGGACTGGACGGTGCTTTCCGATTGCACCGGTTCTGCCCACGCCTATGTTGGAAGCGCGCCGGCAGCGACGCCCGGGCAAATCCATTTCCCTCTGCGCAAGCTGACCTACACCTTTGAGGGCGGGCAGTTGAAGTTCAGCACGCTGGCGGCCCCGAGCAAAGCGGTGCTGGTGGATAACGTGGGGGCATTCGATATCAGTTTCGGCGTGGCCGACAAGCCTGGCTCAACGGTTGTCAGCCGATATGACCCCAACCCCGGCGATGAGTCGCTCATCCGCAGCGTGCGGATTCTGCTGACACTTCAGGATCCAAATGGGTTGGTGAAAGACCAGGCCTACAGCGTGGTCGCGGCACTACGTAATCGCCTGGAGTAGCGTGCCCATGGGTTATTACCTCTCCCGTTCGAGGCAGGCAGGCATGGTTTTGCTGATCAGCCTGGTATTCCTGCTGTTGTTGGCACTCCTCGGAGTGTCTTCGATGCAGGGAGCAATCTCGCAAGAAAAAATTACCGGCAGCCTTCGGCAGCGCAACCAGTCGTTTCAGCAGGCCGAAAGCGGCCTCAGGCTTGGCGAGTCTTTGGTGCAGGCGTCAGGTTTCGCCCTGCGCCCTTGCCACTCGACGGCTGCGTGCGCGCCACCTGCCGAATCGGTTTCGGTAGTGGGGCCGGGGACGAATCCCGTATCGACTGTGACCTGGATAGGGATGAAAGACGGCGTCTACGGTATTCAAAACCTGGGGCCGGGAACGGGTTTTGCTCAGCTCCCGGCAGAGGCCCAGGCCACGGTCTATCGCGTGACATCAGTGGGCGTCAGTGGGCACTCACGCTCCGTCCTGGAGTCTGTGTATGCCCGTGTGGGCAGCGGACCCGGCGAGCGTTTCCGAAGAATCATGTGGCGACAACTTCAATAAGTGAGCAGCGCGATGGGCAAGGATTGCACAGGCTTCACCCTGATCGAATTACTGATCGCCGTGGCGATCGTCGGACTCCTGGCGGGCGTCGCCTATCCCGGGTATCTCAGCCATATGAAAAAGGTCTATCGCGCGGAAATTGCCGGGTTGCTGAGTGAGCAGGCACAGTACCTTGAGCGCTATTACGCGAGGAACGGCACTTTTATTGATGCAACTGGCGTCATCGCCGGCAATGATCGCTATAGAATCACCCCTGCATTGAACCCTCAGGATTTCGTTCTGCTTGCCACGCCGGCAATTGACTCGGTGATGGCGGGCGATCCCTGTGCCGCCTTCAGCCTGAGCAGTACCGGTGCGCGAAGCAATCCGGGAGCCGCGCCTGATATGACGCGCAAGGCGTGCTGGGGGCAATGATGAGGAAGCTGGACGATTGGGCGCCGGGCGTGCCTTTTTCTTTTTATCGGCTGGATCGAACAATGGCTAAGCAACAGCAAGTAGTGGTTGTGGGTGGTGGGGTAATCGGGTTGTTGACGGCGTTCAACCTGGCGACCCAAGGGCAAGCGGTTGTGTTGCTGGATCGTTCGGCGGTCGGTCAGGAGTCTTCCTGGGCCGGCGGCGGCATTGTCTCCCCGCTCTACCCGTGGCGCTACAGCCCGGCCGTGACGGCCCTGGCGCACTGGTCCCAGGATTTTTACCCGCAACTGGCAGAGCGTCTGTTCGCGGCTACTGGCATTGACCCGGAAGTTCACACCACCGGCCTGTATTGGCTGGACCTGGATGATGAAACCGAGGCGCTTGCCTGGGCAGCCCGCGAAGGGCGCCCGCTGAGCAAGGTGGATGTTTCAGCTGCCCATGACGCTGTGCCGGTGCTGGGTGCCGGGTTTTCCCAGGCGATCTATATGGCGGATGTGGCCAATGTGCGTAATCCGCGGTTGGTCAAATCCCTCAAGGCGGCCTTGTTGGCCCTGCCGGGCGTGACGATTCACGAGCAGTGTGCGGTTGATGGGTTTATTCAGCAGGGCGGCAAGGTTGTTGGGGTGAATACGGCGCTCGGGCCGATCCATGGCGATCAGGTAGTGCTGGCCGCCGGCGCCTGGAGCGGTGAGTTGCTGGGCCGCCTGGGGCTTGAGTTGCCCGTGGAGCCGGTCAAGGGGCAGATGATCTTGTACAAGTGTGCGTCGGACTTCTTGTCGTGCATGGTCCTGGCCAAGGGGCGTTATGCGATTCCTCGGCGGGATGGGCACATTCTGATTGGTAGCACGCTGGAGCACGAGGGGTTCGACAAGACGCCCACCGACTCTGCACTGGAAAGCCTGAAAGCCTCTGCCGTCGAGTTGATTCCGGCCCTGGCCGATGCCGAAGTGGTGGGGCATTGGGCCGGTTTGCGGCCCGGCTCGCCGGAGGGCATTCCGTATATTGGCAAGGTGCCAGGTTTCGACGGGCTGTGGCTCAACTGCGGGCATTACCGCAATGGCCTGGTGCTGGCGCCGGCGTCCTGCCAACTGTTTGCCGATTTGTTGCTGGGACATGAGCCGATCATTGATCCGGCCCCGTATGCGCCGGCAGGCCGAATCAACGCTGGATAGATTTCGGCCCTTGCTCCAGATGCGCCTGGGTGCAATACCATTCCTGGCGCAGGCTCAAGGCTCGATCCTGTGGCAGGTGAAGGCCACAGTGGGCGCAACGAACCATCTGGATCGGGCCCTGTTCGCTGGGCCGCTGCTGTTTGGCGGCCGGACTTTTGAATTTGCGCCAAAACCATACCGCGGCAGCAATAACGGCGATCCAGAACAGTAGACGAACCATGGTGGGCAGCTTCTCGACAAGGAATCCCGCAGTTTAGCCAAGGACGTGATGGGCGCACAGCGCAATTATGCAGCGCAATAAAAAAGGGAGCTCCGAAGAGCTCCCTTTTTGCATCGCGGCGAACAATCAGTCAAAGATACCGAAAGTCATGTAGCTGAACCACGAGCGATCTTCGTTGTTGCCCAGGGCTTGAGGCCCTTGCTCTTCGATGATGTCGCCGTTTTCGTCACGCGGCTTGAGGTCCGATGGAATCGAATCCTTGGCGTCCTGGTATTGCTTGATGATGTCCTGGTTGGCGCGGGTTTCGCCCGGCGGCAGCGGTGGACGGGACTCGATCAGGCCCAGGGTGTACTTGCTCAACCACGAGCGGTTGTCCGCTTCGGCAACCTGTGGTACGAACTGGCCGTCCTTCAGGCTTGGGTGGTCCGGGTAGTTGAGCTTCAGGGTTTCCAGGCTGGTGGCCGCCAGGGCGTCCAGGTGCAGGCGCTGGTAAGCCTCGGTCATCACGGCCAGGCCGTCACCCACCGATGGGGTTTCCTGGAAGTTTTCCACTACGTAACGGCCACGGTTGGCGGCAGCGACATACGCCTGGCGGGTCAGGTAGTAGTCGGCTACGTGGATCTCGTAGGAAGCCAGCAGGTTGCGCAGGTAGATCATGCGCTGCTTGGCGTCCGGCGCGTAGCGGCTGTTCGGGTAGCGGCTGGTCAGCTGGGCGAACTCGTTGTAGGAGTCGCGGGCAGCGCCCGGGTCACGCTTGGTCATGTCCAGCGGCAGGAAGCGCGCCAGCAGGCCAACGTCCTGGTCAAACGAGGTCAGGCCCTTGAGGTAGTAGGCGTAGTCCACGTTCGGGTGCTGAGGGTGCAGGCGGATAAAACGCTCGGCGGCGGACTTGGCAGCTTCCGGCTCGGCGTTCTTGTAGTTGGCGTAGATCAGCTCGAGCTGGGCCTGGTCGGCGTAGCGCCCGAACGGATACCGCGACTCCAGTGCCTTCAGTTTTGCCGTGGCGCTGGTGTAGCTGTGGTTGTTCAGGTCGGTCTGAGCTTGTTGGTACAGCTCGACCTCGCTCAGGTTTTCGTCGACGACTTCCTTTGTTGACGAGCAAGCAGCAGTCATGGCGAGGATGGCGATCAGCAGCAGGTGTTTCACTTGCATGGCGGCTTGCGTCCCTATGACGGCCGCTGTCTTGGGCGGGGCCGTCCTGTTATGATGAGCGCCCCTTGGAAAGCCTCGGGGCAAAAGACGCCGTATTTAACCACAAGCGCGCAGCCGAAACCAAAGGCTGTGCCACGCCTAGTCTGAGCATGTCCGATAAAATTGAACTTCGCGCAGAGGTGCCGTCCGAATTGGGCGGCCAACGCCTCGATCAAGTCGCCGCACAATTATTCGCTGAGCACTCGCGCTCGCGCCTTTCCGCCTGGATCAAAGACGGCCGCCTGACTGTGGATGGAGCGGTTATCCGCCCGCGAGACATAGTCCATGGTGGTGCGATTCTTGAGCTGACTGCCGAGCAGGAAGCCCAGGGAGAATGGATCGCCCAGGACATTGAACTGGACATCGTCTACGAAGACGACGACATCCTGGTGATCAACAAACCTGCCGGCCTGGTGGTTCACCCGGCCGCCGGGCACGCTGATGGCACGCTGCTCAATGCCTTGTTGCACCACGTGCCGGACATCATCAATGTCCCGCGCTGCGGCATCGTGCACCGCCTGGACAAGGACACCACCGGCCTCATGGTGGTAGCCAAGACCATTCAGGCGCAGACGCAGCTGGTCACACAACTGCAGAGCCGCAGCGTCAGCCGGATCTACGAATGCATCGTGATCGGCGTGGTAACCGCCGGTGGCAAAATCAATGCCCCGATCGGCCGCCACGGCCAGCAGCGCCAGCGCATGGCGGTGATGGAAGGCGGCAAGCAAGCCGTCAGCCACTACCGCGTGCTTGAGCGTTTCCGCTCCCACACTCACGTGCGGGTAAAGCTGGAAACCGGTCGTACCCACCAGATTCGGGTGCACATGGCGCACATCAACTTCCCGTTGGTCGGAGATCCGGCCTACGGTGGCCGCTTCCGCATTCCGCCGGCGGCCAGTGCAACCATGGTTGATTCGCTGAAAACCTTCCCGCGCCAGGCGCTGCATGCACGCTTCCTGGAGCTGGATCATCCGACGAGCGGTAAACGGATGAGCTGGGAATCGCCACTCCCAGACGATTTTGTCTGGTTGTTGTCGCTGCTCAAGCAGGATCGCGAGGCGTTTATCGGATGAGTGACTGGCTGATTCCTGACTGGCCCGCGCCGGCCGGGGTGAAAGCCTGCGTTACCACCCGTGCGGGCGGCGTCAGCGTGGCGCCGTTCGACAGCCTAAATCTCGGCGATCATGTCGAGGACAGCCTCGATGCCGTGCTCGAAAATCGCCGTCGTCTCTGCGCTGCCTTCAATATCCAGCCCGCCTGGTTGCGCCAGGTTCACGGTGTGGTTGTCGTCGAGGCGGATCCCGGCCGGACTGCCGAAGCCGATGGCAGTTGGACCAGCACTCCCGGCATCGCCTGCACTTCGATGACGGCTGATTGCCTGCCTGCCTTGTTTTGCAATCGCGCCGGTACCCGCGTCGCGGCAGCCCATGCCGGCTGGCGTGGCCTGGCCGCTGGCGTATTGGAAGCGACCGTTGAAAGCCTGGATGCCGAGCCTGCCGACGTACTGGTGTGGCTGGGGCCGGCCATCGGTCCGCAAGCCTTTGAAGTCGGCCCGGAAGTGCGTGAAGCCTTTATGCAGCAACTTCCGGAAACGATTGAGGCGTTCGTGCCCAGTCAGAACCCGGGCAAGTTCATGGCCGACATTTACCAACTGGCTCGCCTGCGGCTTGCCGCCCGCGGCGTCACTGCCGTGTACGGTGGTGGCTTGTGCACCGTGACGGATCCCCGCTTCTATTCCTACCGTCGCAGCCCGCGCACCGGTCGGTTTGCCTCCCTTGTCTGGCTTGAACGCTAGACTCCTTTGACTTGGGTCAATCCTGACGCAAGTCAGCGGTCGCCCGCTTGAATCTTCCAGAATCCACCCCATCTATAAGGGTATCTGGCAGGTTTCTTCATTCAGGATGTGTTTGTTCATAGCTCCGGCCTGCTCAAAAGGAAGGTGACTAATGCGTATTGATCGTTTAACCAGCAAATTGCAGTTGGCTTTATCCGATGCCCAATCTCTGGCGGTTGGCCTGGATCATCCGGCCATCGAGCCTGCGCACTTGATGCAAGCGCTCCTGGAGCAGCAAGGCGGTTCCATCAAACCCTTGCTGATGCAGGTGGGCTTCGACGTCAACAGCCTGCGCAAGGAGTTGAGCAAAGAGCTCGACCAACTGCCGAAAATCCAAAACCCGACTGGCGACGTGAACATGTCCCAGGATCTGGCGCGTCTGCTTAACCAGGCGGATCGACTGGCGCAGCAAAAGGGTGACCAGTTCATCTCCAGTGAAGTGGTGCTGCTCGCCGCGATGGACGACAACAGCAAACTCGGCAAATTGTTGCTGGGCCAGGGCGTGAGCAAAAAAGCCCTGGAAAACGCCATCAACAACCTGCGCGGCGGCGAGGCGGTAAATGACCCTAACCACGAGGAGTCCCGCCAGGCCCTGGACAAATACACCGTCGACCTGACCAAGCGCGCCGAAGAAGGCAAGCTTGACCCGGTGATCGGCCGTGACGACGAAATTCGTCGCACCATCCAGGTCCTGCAGCGTCGCACCAAGAACAACCCGGTGCTGATCGGCGAACCTGGCGTGGGTAAAACCGCGATTGCCGAAGGCCTGGCCCAGCGCATCATCAATGGTGAAGTGCCGGACGGCCTTAAAGGCAAGCGCCTGCTGTCCCTGGACATGGGGTCGCTGATTGCCGGCGCCAAGTTCCGTGGCGAGTTCGAAGAGCGCCTCAAATCCCTGCTGAACGAACTGTCGAAGCAGGAAGGGCAGATCATTCTGTTTATCGACGAACTGCACACCATGGTCGGCGCCGGTAAAGGCGAAGGCTCGATGGACGCGGGCAACATGCTCAAGCCGGCACTGGCGCGGGGCGAGTTGCATTGCGTGGGTGCGACCACGCTGAACGAATACCGTCAGTACATCGAGAAGGACGCGGCCCTTGAGCGTCGCTTCCAGAAAGTATTGGTGGAAGAACCGAGCGAAGAAGACACCATCGCGATCCTGCGTGGCTTGAAAGAGCGGTATGAGGTCCACCATAAAGTCGCGATCACCGACGGTGCGATCATCGCGGCGGCGAAACTGAGCCATCGCTACATCACTGATCGGCAGTTGCCGGACAAGGCCATCGACTTGATCGACGAAGCGGCCAGCCGCATTCGGATGGAGATCGATTCGAAGCCCGAAGTGCTGGACCGTCTGGATCGGCGCCTGATTCAGCTGAAAGTTGAATCCCAGGCCCTGAAGAAAGAAGAAGACGAGCCGGCGAAGAAACGCCTGGAAAAACTCCAGGAAGAAATTGTTCGCCTGGAACGCGAGTATTCGGACCTCGAAGAAATCTGGACCTCGGAAAAAGCCGAAGTGCAGGGTTCTGCGCAGATCCAGCAAAAGATCGAGCAGTCCCGTCAGGAACTGGAAGCAGCCCGCCGTAAAGGCGACCTGAACCGCATGGCCGAGTTGCAGTACGGGGTGATACCGGACCTGGAGCGTAGCCTGCAGATGGTCGACCAGCACGGCAAGCCTGAGAACCAGCTGCTGCGCAGTAAGGTGACCGAGGAAGAAATCGCCGAAGTCGTCTCGAAGTGGACCGGTATCCCGGTGTCGAAAATGCTCGAAGGCGAGCGCGACAAGCTGCTGAAGATGGAAAGCCTGTTGCACCAGCGCGTCATCGGCCAGGAAGAGGCGGTGGTCGCGGTGTCCAACGCGGTGCGGCGTTCGCGGGCCGGGTTGTCCGACCCGAACCGTCCGAGCGGCTCGTTCATGTTCCTCGGCCCGACCGGCGTGGGCAAGACCGAGTTGTGCAAGGCCCTGGCCGAATTCCTCTTCGATACCGAAGAGGCGATGGTGCGGATCGATATGTCCGAGTTCATGGAGAAACATTCCGTGGCTCGCCTGATCGGGGCGCCACCAGGCTATGTAGGGTACGAGGAAGGCGGTTACCTGACTGAAGCGGTACGGCGCAAGCCTTACTCGGTGATCCTCCTGGACGAGGTCGAGAAGGCCCACCCGGATGTGTTCAACGTGTTGCTGCAAGTGCTGGAAGATGGTCGCCTGACGGACAGTCACGGGCGTACCGTGGACTTCCGCAATACGGTGATCGTGATGACCTCCAACCTGGGCTCGGTACAGATCCAGGAGCTGGTGGGTGACCGTGAAGCCCAGCGTGCAGCGGTAATGGACGCGCTGACCAGCCACTTCCGGCCGGAGTTCATCAACCGGGTCGACGAAGTGGTGATCTTCGAGCCTCTGGCGCGGGATCAGATCGCGGGCATTACCGAGATCCAGTTGGGCCGCCTGCGCAGCCGTCTGGCGGAGCGCGAGTTGTCACTGGTGCTGAGCCGCGACGCGTTGGACAAGCTGATCGCGGTTGGTTACGACCCTGTTTATGGCGCACGGCCGTTGAAACGTGCGATCCAGCGCTGGATCGAGAACCCGTTGGCGCAGCTGATCCTGTCGGGCAGCTTTATGCCGGGCACCAGCGTCGAGGCAACGGTGGAGAACGACGAAATCGTCTTCCACTAAGCCCAAGCGGTACTGCTATAAGAATAGGCCCCGCATTGCGGGGCCTTTTTTTTCGATAGGGCGTTGAACTGTAAGGCAAAGGCTTGTAAAGTGCGCCCCGCAGCAACGTCAGCCCAACGGTTTCTTCTCCCCAAGGAGAAATCAGAAAGAAGCGCAAATCATTGTCTTAAAAGCAATTTAAAGGGTTGACAGGGGTTTTTAAGATTGTAGAATAGCGCGCCTCAGAGACACTAACGTAGCGATACGGAAGCGTCGAAGAGAAGGTAACATGCAACAACGTAACACTTTGAAATATGTAGTTCCGTGATAGCTCAGTCGGTAGAGCAAATGACTGTTAATCATTGGGTCCCAGGTTCGAGTCCTGGTCACGGAGCCAATTTCAAAACCGGGGTATAGCGCAGTCCGGTAGCGCGCCTGCTTTGGGAGCAGGATGTCAGGAGTTCGAATCCCCTTACCCCGACCATATTTGGGTCGTTAGCTCAGTTGGTAGAGCAGTTGGCTTTTAACCAATTGGTCGTAGGTTCGAATCCCACACGACCCACCATTTTTGAGACCAGTTAACGCTGGAATCGAATCTTAAGATCAGAGGCCAAAAGCGCTGATCGAAGAAGGCGACTGAGAGGTCGCCTTTTTTTTACCGGGGTATAGCGCAGTCCGGTAGCGCGCCTGCTTTGGGAGCAGGATGTCAGGAGTTCGAATCCCCTTACCCCGACCATATTAAAAATCCTCGTATCGAAAGATACGGGGATTTTTTTTGTGCGCGAAATCCTGGCCTCACCACAAAACAAATGTGGGAGCGGGCTTGCTCGCGAAAGCGGTGTGTCAGTCAGTGCACCTGGCACTGAACCACCGCTTTCGCGAGCAAGCCCGCTCCCACACTCACCGAGTCCTATCCCGGAACGTGCTGTCAGTGCAGTTTCAGGCGCGGCTCGGTCCCTCGCCCGATCTTGCTCCCCAGCATCAGCATCGCCGTGCGGAAGAAGCCATACAGCGCCATCTGGTGCATGCGATACAGCGACACATAGAACATCCGCGCCAGCCAGCCTTCCAGCATCACGCTGCCCGTCAGGTTGCCCATCAAGTTACCCACCGCCGAGAAGCGCGACAGCGAGATCAGCGAGCCGTAGTCGGTGTACTTGTACGACGGCAGGTCCTTGCCCTCGATTCGCAGTTTCAGCGACTTGGCCAGCAACGATGCCTGCTGGTGAGCTGCCTGGGCCCGTGGCGGCACATTGCGATCGGTGCCGGGTTGCGGGCAGGCCGCGCAGTCACCAAAGGCGAAGATGTTCTCGTCGCGGGTGGTTTGCAGGGTCGGCAGCACTTGCAGTTGGTTGATACGGTTGGTTTCCAGGCCGTCGATGTCCTTGAGGAAGCCTGGCGCACGAATCCCGGCAGCCCATACCTTGAGGCTGGCCGGGATTACCTGGCCGCTGCTGGTGATCAGGGCGTCGGCCGTCACTTCACTCACGGCGGAGTTGGTCAGCACCGTCACTCCGAGTTTCTCCAGGGTTTTATGCACAGGGCCGCCAATACGCTCCGGCAGTGCAGGCAACACCCGTGGGCCGGCTTCGATCAGGGTGATGTGCATGTTTTCCGGCTTGATCTTGTCCAGGCCATAGGCGGCCAGTTCATGCGCGGCGTTATGCAGCTCGGCGGCCAGCTCGACGCCGGTGGCACCGGCGCCGACGATGGCGACGCTGATCTGCTCTACCACGTCCGTCTGCCCGGCATGGGCGCGCAGATAGTGATTGAGCAATTGCTGGTGGAAACGCTCAGCCTGCTTGCGGGTGTCGAGGAACAGGCAGTGTTGTGCCGCGCCTTCGGTGCCGAAGTCATTGGTGGTGCTGCCGACGGCGATCACCAAGCTGTCGTAGCCCAGCACGCGCGCGGGCACCAGCTCCCGGCCTTCTTCGTCGAGGGTGGCGGCCAGCTGGATTTTTTTCTGCTCGCGATCAAGCCCGCTCATGCGCCCCAGCTGGAACTCGAAGTGGTTCCATTTTGCTTGGGCAACATAATTGAGTTCGTCTTCCGAAGAGTTCAGCGAGCCGGCCGCCACCTCGTGGAGCAAGGGTTTCCAGATGTGGGTGAGGTTGGCATCCACCAGGGTGACGCTGGCGATGCCGCGCTTGCCCAGAGTCTTACCCAGGCGGGTAGCCAACTCCAGGCCGCCGGCGCCGCCGCCGACGATAATAATACGATGGGTCATGGGGATATCTCGCAAGGCTAAAGGAAATCGGTGCAGTTACCCGAGCGAGCGCCAGGCAGCTCATAGCGTCAGGTAACTCAAAAGGCGGCTCAGCAAACCCAGGCCGATCACAGCAACCAGCACCACCGCAAGGAGCAGCCAGGGCCGGAAAGGCTTGCGCTCGACTTGGTTCTGGGACAGTTGCAGGTACTCTTCGACATGCTGTTGGTCGTCGGGGTTCAGGCGGCTGGTCATAAAGGCCTCGTCAGGTAGACGTTGCTGAAGGGCGCCACGTTACAGTCGGGTGATTGGCGGCATTGCCTGAAGCATAGTCGCCAACCCGATCACAGGCTGATGCCCACATCGAACACTATGCTGCGCCCCAGATTGTTGCGCAAGAAGTCCGGTGCGTCCGGGTGCGCGAACAGTACGCGGGCGAAGGTCGGCCCCACGAGGGACAGCGAGCGCCAGCCCTGGCGCAGGTACTCGGTGGGAGGAGGGAAGTGACTGTTGAGGTCCAGTACTTCGCGCTTGAGGCTGGCGAAGGCGATGAGGTCCAGCTCCCCCAGGTCCATCCCGCGCTCTTTATAGTTGTGTGCCTTCTTGCGCAGGGTGGGCGCCAGGCGCAAAAGGAATTCGTGGGCGGGAATGCGCCGGGGCTTGGCTTCTCGCCGAACCAGTTGGCTCAGGGAAAACGCGCTGCGCCGCCGCAGCAGTTCGTCGCGCCATTCATCGTTCAGGCGCCGGCCTTCATCGAGTACGAAAAACACTTCGAAACTGGCGTCGCGAAACAGCACGTCCGGCGGTTCTTGCCCGGCGGCGTGGAATTCTTCGGCGCGATAGGGCACGTTCAAGCCTTGCAACAGGCGCTGGCAGACCCAACGCTCACGCTCCCATTTGCGGGCATTGGACAGGAACGCGTTGGCTTGTTCGGCCGCTACGGTGAGCAGGCGCAAATAATCTGAGTCATCCATGTCACCAGCTTAGCGTCCAAATGATGACCGCAGGAAGTCCCGCGTCAAAAGGTCGGTGTAGACTGGCCACTCGGCAGTTTCCCGTGGCATGAGGAGTATGCAGTGAAGTGTTTTGTGGTGCTGTTCCTGAGTCTTTTGCCCGTGTGGGCTCAAGCCGTCGAAGTGGGTAAGCGCGTTGCACCCTGGACGTTGCTTGATCAGTTCGACCAGGCCTACACCCTGGATGACCAGGCGCAAACCTTGCTCGTAGCGCGCAGCATGGACGCCGCCAAGATCGTCGATGCGGCGCTGCAGGGCCAGCCCAAGGGTTACCTGGAAGCTCGGCATGCGGTGTTTCTCGCCGATATCCAGCGCATGCCCCGGCTGATCGCGAAGATGTTCGCGGTGCCGGCGATGCAGGCCTACAACTATCGCGTCATGCTCGACCGCGATGCCCGTGTTACCCCGCGCTATCCCGCATCTGTGAATAAAGTGCTGTGGCTGCAACTGGATCACGGGACGCTGGTGGCGCAGCGCGAATACGATTCCGCCGCTGAACTGCGCCAGGCCCTGGAGCAGGTGCAGCCGTGATCAGCGCAGCGGTGTTGGCGCCGGAAACCCTCAGCATCGGCTGGCTGCTGTATGCGCCGGTGGTGATGTGGGCGCTCCTGCGTTCGCCGTGGGTCGAGCTGTTTGCCGACCGCCGACGCCAGCACTTGCTGTTCGGCACCGTATTCGCACTGTTCATGTTGTGGTTGGTGCGCCGGGATTTCGACACCGGGGTGTCCTATCACTTCATCGGCATGACCGCCGTGACCTTGCTGCTCGATTGGCCCCTGGCGATTGTCGGTGGCTTTGCCGCGCAGCTCGGCCTGGTGTTGCTCGGCCGCCAGGACCTGGCCGCCGTGGGGGTCAACGGCATGCTGCTGATCCTGTTGCCGGTGCTGGTCACCGAAGGCTGTGCGCTGCTGGTGGAGCGGGCGAAGCCACGCAATCCCTTTGTGTATATCTTCTGTTCGGGCTTTTTCGCCGCCGCACTGTCGGCCTTGCTGTGCCTGCTGGCAGGCCTGGGGCTGCTGTGGTTCGATGGCCGTTTTGCGATGCCGGAATGGATCGAGGATTTTGTCGGCTACTTGTGGCTGATCATTTTCCCCGAGGCCTTTATCAATGGCATGGTGATCAGCGCCCTGGTGGTGTTCTGCCCCGAGTGGCTGGAGACATTCAACCGCACTCGCTACCTCTCGGCGCCCTGGAAGGATGACGATCCGCGGCCTTGATCCAGGTCAAATGCCGCACGCGCAAGTGGTCGCATGCTCTGCAAAATTTCCAGGAGCACGAAATCATGAGTGTGTACGAGTGGGCACGGCAGGAGTTACGCAGAAGCCAGGACGCGGCGCAGGAAATCGGCTTTGACCCGGGCTTGACCCTGCGCGCCATGCTCAGTGCGGTGGTGCAGCAGAGCAAGGGCGTGCGCAGTTTTGAAGACCTGGCCGACGAGCTGCAATACCTTGCAGAGAATCTCGACGACCAGCAGGACTATGGCTTTATGCGGCCTTAGTGTTTGAGCTGAAAGTCTCCTGAGAACACTTCGTCCTCGGCGTCCGGGCTGACCGGGATCTTGTGTTCCTCGGACGCCCAGGCGCCCAGGTCGATCAGTTTGCAACGGTCCGAACAGAAGGGACGGTTGACGTTTTCTGCTTTCCATTCCACAGGTGCGCCGCAGGTTGGGCATTCGACGTTCAAGGGTTGGCTCATGATCGGCCTCCACGCAAAGTAAGGTAAAAGTGGTGCAGTCGCTCGACCTCGGCGTGCAGCCGGGCCAGGTCCTGGTCATTGACCAGCACGTCATCGGCATGGCGCAGGCGGTCTTCACGGGTGGCCTGGGCCTTGAGAATCGCCTGCACCTGCGCTTCGCTGATGCCATCGCGTTGCAGGGTACGCTGTATCTGCAACGATTGCGGCACGTCGATCACCAGCACCCGCTGGGTCATGGTGTACTGGCCGGACTCGATCAGCAGCGGTGACACCAGGATCGCGTAAGGCGATTGTGCACGCGCCAGGTGGCTGCGAATCTCCTCGGCGATCAGCGGGTGCAGCAACGCCTCCAGCCAGCGGCGCTCGTCGGGCACTTCGAAGATCAGCTTGCGCAACGCGCCGCGGTCCAGTTGCCCGTCAGGCTGCAGCACATCCGCACCGAAATGCCCGGCAATCTGCGCCAGGGCAGGGCGCCCGGGTTCGACTACCCAGCGCGCGGCGTGGTCGGCGTCAATCAAGTCCACGCCAAGCCGGACGAAGTGTTCGGCGGCCGCGCTTTTGCCACTGCCGATGCCGCCAGTGAGGCCAAGAATCCAGGGTGTTGCGACAGAAGTGGTCATCTGAAACCGACAGACTGCAAATAGAAGTCGGTTATTTGACCACCCCAGAGCAATGCAATCCAGCCGGCAATTGCCAGATACGGACCAAAAGGCATTGGAGTGGATGCGTGGGCTTTGCGCAGGCGCAATAGAATCAGGCCTCCCATCACACCCACCAGGGAAGACAGCAACAGCGTCATCGGCAGGATCTGCCAGCCGCCCCAGGCACCGAGCATGGCCAGCAGCTTGAAATCCCCGTGCCCCATCCCGTCCTTGCCGGTAATCAGCTTGAACACCCAGAACACCGACCACAGGCTCATGTAGCCGGCTACCGCGCCCCACAGCGCATCGTGCAATGACACAAAAACGCCAAAGCTGTTGAGGATCAGGCCCAGCCACAGCAACGGCAGCACCAGCACATCCGGCAGCAGTTGGTGGTCTGCATCGATCAGGCTCATCGCCAGCAAGCCCCAACTCAACAACAACACCGCTCCGGCTGCCCAGCCAAAACCGAAATGCCAGGCGACAACCGCCGAGATCAGCCCGCACGCCAGTTCGGTGATGGGATAACGCGCGCCAATAGGTTGATGGCAACTTGAGCAACGTCCCTTGAGCAGTACATAACTGAGCAGCGGAATATTCTCCCAGGGGCGAATCGGGTGGCTGCAGTGTGGGCAACAGGAGTTGGGGCGCATCAGGTTATAGGGAGCCGCGATGGGCTCGGCGGGAAGGCCCAGTACTTCATGGGCCTGGGCTCGCCATTCACGTTCCAGCATCTTCGGCAGGCGCCATACCAGCACGTTGATAAAACTGCCGACAATCATGCCCAGCAGCAACGCGCCTGACATAAACACCCACGGCTGATAAACGAGGATCTCAGTCAATGGCGTGCTCAAAAGGCTGTACCGAGTTGAAAGATCGGCAGGTACATGGCCAGCACCAATGCCCCGACGATGCCGCCGAGTACCACCATGATCAGCGGCTCCATGAGGCTGGTAAGGTTGTCCACCAGGTTGTCGACGTCAGCCTCGTAGTGGCAGGCGACTTTTTCCAGCATGTTATCGAGGGTGCCCGACTCCTCGCCGATAGCCGTCATCTGGATCGCCATGCCTGGAAACAGGCCGCTTGTGGCCATGGATTCATTCAGCTGGATTCCGGTTGCAACGTCGTGCCGCATACGATTGATTGCCTGTTTGAACTGCCCGTTACCCGTGGCGCCGGCCACGGAATCCAATGCCTGCACCAATGGAACGCCCGCCGCAAAGGTGGTCGAGAGCGTGCGAGCGTAGCGGGCGACCGCCGATTTTTTCAGCAGTGTGCCTGCCACGGGAGCTTTCAACAAACTGGCATCGAGCCAGTGGCGAAAGCCTGTGGACGAGCGATAGGCTTTGCGCATTCCTGCGAAACCGGCACCCGCGGCCAGGATCAGCATCCACCAGCTTTGCTGCATGAACTCCGACAGGCTGATGACGCCCAGGGTAAAGCCCGGCAGTTGTGCATCGACGCCGGCAAACAACCCCTGAAACTGCGGCACCACGTGAATCAGCAGGATTGCGCTGACAGCGGTGGCGACTGCCAGTACCGTCACGGGATAGGTCATGGCCTTCTTGATTCTGGCTTTCAGCTGTTCGCTTTTTTCCAGGTGAATGGCCACCCTTTCCAGCAGCGCTTCGAGTGCGCCCGCCTGTTCACCCGCCGCAACCAGGTTGCAGTACAGATCATCGAAGTAGCGTGGGTATTTCTGCAAGGCGACAGCCAGGCTGCTGCCGGCGGCGATCTCCTGCTTCAAGCCTTGTACCAGCGCCCCCATATGCCGGTTGTCGAAGCCCTCGGCGATGATATCCAGCGCCTGTAAAAGTGCGATACCTGCCTTCAGCAGCGTCGCCAGTTGGCGGGTGAATAGGGCGATCTCTGCCGGTTTGACCGGCAGGGCGAGGCTCGGCCAACCGGCGAATTTCTTGCGTACGCGCCCAGGATTGATACCTTGCTGGCGCAGCAGTGCCTTGATCAGGGCGGGATTGTGACCACGGGTTTCTCCGGATACCTTGCGCCCCTTGCGGTTGACGCCTTCCCAGGCATAGATCGCTGAAACATCATTCATTTCACGGTTCCGCACACAGACAGTGGAAGATTTATAGCTTAGTCAGGTGACGGATTCGGGCAGGCTCGCCGTGAGCGAAAAAATGTCAGTTTGTGCGTCTTGTTCAGCATTGGTTGCGCGGGGGTGAGTACACTGGCGCGGTTGCCGAGACGGGGTGCAGGATGCGCCTCGCGAAAGGTTTTATTCTGGAGAGTGAATGTGATGCGTCAGAAAGGTTTTACCTTGATCGAATTGTTGATCGTCGTGGCAATCATCGGCATTTTGGCCACCATCGGCCTGCCCATGTACACCAAGCACCAGGCCAAGGCCAAGTTCACCGCAGGGCTGGCCGAAGTCTCCGCGTTGAAGGCGGGCTTTGAAGACACGCTGAACCAGGGGACGCCACCGACCCTGGCATTGATCGGCGGGACCAGCCCCACGGCCAACTGCAGGATTGAGGTGACTGGCGACGTGGCCACGGGGGCGGGCACGATCGCCTGCGAAATCCTCGACGCACCCGCGCCGGTCCTGGGCAAGATCATCACCTTGACCCGTAGCGCCACAACCGGCTGGAAGTGCACCACCACGGCAGAAGACCAATACGCCGCTAAAGGTTGTGCTTCCGGCGGCGCCTGATCATCAGGTCGTCTACTGTTTACGCAGCAATGGAGAGCGTGTGTGTAAACCGCTCACACCCACCACAAGGAAGTAGAGGTTGCCGATGACGTTGTCTGTCCAGCAGCGGGGGAACCTATTCCTCGTCGTGGTTATGTGTCTGCTGATGCTGGCTATCTGCGCGCCGTTCAGTAGCCATGACTGGCAACGTGCGGTGCAGATATCGGTGGGGCTGTGTGCGGTGGTGTATGGGCTGTGCTTGCCGCGGGCAGAGCGATGCGTCGACAGGTCGACAGCGCTCGGGGTGTCGCTGATCGGGGGCGCGGGGCTGGTTTCGGCCCTGTTGGCCCACCAGCCACTCTGGGCGTTGACCGAGCTGGCGCTGCTCATCAGTTGCTGCGCCATTGCCGTGGCTTTCAGCCGGGCCAGGCGCAATGGGGATGAGTCCCTGGATCGTGTATTGGTGCTGTTCGTATTGCTGCTGTGCATGGTTAAAAGTATTCAATATCTGCACGCCGGGGTCCTCGCCTTCACCAGCGGCGAAGCAATCGTGAATACCGATTTGCTGTTGTCCGGGTTCTCCAATAAACGTTTCTACGGTCAGTTCCAGACCTTCACCCTGCCGCTGCTGGCGCTTCCCTTGCTGGTTTCAAACGTCGCTCGTCCAGCGCGGGGCGCAGTATTCGCCCTGCTGTGTGTCTGGTGGCTGATCGCGATCGGTGGCGGTACCCGCGGCACCTGGCTCGGTATGGGCGCTGCCGGCTGCGTCCTGATGTTCCTGGGGCCGCAGGGGCGTCGCTGGCTGGCCTGGCAGTTGGCGGCACTGGCCTGTGGGTTAGTGTTGTATTGGTTGGTCTTCACGGTGCTGGCAGGGTACTTGGGGATTGTAATTTCCAATGGTGCCGTAGATCGACTGACCACCAACCTTTCGGGGCGTGGGCCGATATGGTTGCAGGCCTGGAGCATGATTATCGAGCGGCCCTGGCTGGGTTTCGGGCCGATGCATTTTGCCGACATCGCCAATGACATTGCCGCGCATCCCCACCAGGCGATTCTGCAGTGGGCCAGCGAATGGGGCGTACCGTCGACGCTGTGCGTGATCGCGTTGGTCGCGTGGGCGGGTTGGTCAACCTTGGACGTGTTGCGTAAGCGTGCGTTGTCATTGGCGCCCGTGGACCTGCTGCGCCTGTGCCTGTTTGCCTCGCTGATCGGTGCACTGACCCAGGCACAGGTGGATGGGGTAATCGTGATGCCGGTGTCGCAACTCTGGCTGGCGCTGGTGGTTGGCTGGCTGATGGGATTGCATGTGTGGCGCGTTCCATCGGTCGCCCCGGTACCGGCGTTGTACAGGGTGTGGATGGCAGCGAGTGTCGTGGCCGTGGGCTTGCTGGTGTTCGTCGCGATTCGTGATGTGCCCCGACTCACGGAGCGCAGCGAGCACTACATGGGCCTGAGTAACGGTCACCTGCAGCCACGCTTTTGGGTGCAAGGTGTGATTGCCCTCGAAATGCAGTGAGTTGCCGGACGTCCAAGGCAGTGCTAGCTTTAGCCCACCGCCCGTGTAGCTCAGCCGGTAGAGCAGCGCACTCGTAACGCGAAGGTCGCAGGTTCGATTCCTGTCTCGGGCACAAAGGCAACACAGTTTTCAGATGATCCCAGAATGGTTCTGAAGGCCAGACGAACCGGTATTCATGCCTGTTCTTTTGTATCTGCGCGACCTTGATGACCCAGATGCATCCCCATTCCTCGATCTAAGAGAACGACATGACCACACAAGAAATGACCCAGGAAGCGCGGCACGAAGCAGCCCTCAAAAAGTACGTCGCGGAGTCGCCGGAACTGCTGGATGAGATCAAGGACCTGAGCGCCGATGATCAAAGGGACCAGATCCAATGGGCGTTTGAGGATGAGGCCGAGGCCCAGGGCCTGCAGCCATGGGAACTGACCCTGAAGTACACCTCCACCCCCGAAGCGTTCGAGGCGGCGCGCCTGGCTTTGCACAAGGAAGCGGCCGAGGTGTTGGGTGTCGACTGGAACGAGTATTGCGGGATGAACAATCTCGCGATCTGACACAAGTTTAATGTGGCGAGGGAGCTTGCTCCCGCTGGGTTGCGAAGCGACCCCAAAAACCTTGGGAGCGCTGCGCACTCCAGCGGGAGCAAGCTCCCTCGCCACAAAAGCAGGCGCTTACATTTAGGAGCGTTTCAGAGACTCAGCCGCATCGACAAATCCACCGCCTTCACATCCTTGGTCATCGCCCCGATGGAGATGTAGTCCACGCCGGTTTCAGCAATGGGCAGCAGGGTGCTTTCGTTGATCCCGCCACTGGCCTCCAGCTTGGCTTTGCCGTTGTTCAGGCGCACCGCTTCGCGCATGTCATCCAGGCTCAGCTCATCCAGCATGATGATGTCGGCGCCCGCCGCCAGTGCCTCACGCAGTTCCTCCAGGCTTTCCACTTCGATTTCCACCGGCTTGCCCGGGGCGATCTTGTGGGCGGCGCTGATGGCCTGGGCAATGCCGCCGCAGGCTGCGATATGGTTTTCCTTGATCAGGAACGCGTCATACAGGCCGATGCGGTGGTTGTGGCAACCACCGCAGGTCACTGCATATTTTTGCGCCAGGCGCAGGCCGGGCAGGGTCTTGCGGGTATCCAGCAGCTTGACCTGGGTGGACGCGACAAAGTCCGCCAGGTATTGGGCGCGGGTGGCAACGCCTGACAACAGTTGCAGGAAATTCAGCGCGCAACGCTCGCCACTGAGCAGCGAGCGGGCCGGGCCTTCGAGGTGAAACAGCGCCTGGTTGGGGCTGACACGTTCGCCGTCGCGCACCTGCCAATGCACCGCGACGCGTGGGTCCAATTGGCGAAACACCGCTTCCACCCAGGCCGTGCCGCTGATGACGGCGGCGTCGCGCGTGATGATCGTGGCCTTGGCCAGGCGTTCGGCGGGGATCAGTTGTGCGGTGATATCCCCGCTGCCGATGTCTTCCAGCAATGCGCGACGCACATTGGCTTCGATTTCGGCGGTCAGGTCGGCTAGACGAAGATTGGGCATAACAGGCTCCACAAACAAAGTGCCTGGATTATAGGGGCAGGGCGGGCCTGAACCCAAGGCAACTGGCACCACGGGTGCGGTGCGCGATGTTCATTTACACGGCAATCACAGAGTTCGCTGGCGCAACAACCCTCATTTGCAAGATAATCTCGCGCCTTGCAATTGGCGTCATAGCTTTGACGTCACGGTGATAGCCCGCTTTTCGCAGTGCCCCGGCGTGCTTCGCGCCATTGCTGCACCGATCTTTCACACAATCGAATACCGCCGTTTCAGGAGGCCAGGATGCACAATGACGGGAAGGTGGTGCCGATCAATAAGGCACGGGCGACGCCATCGCCGCTCGCCCGCCTGCCGGTGGTGTTGCTCCAGGTCCGTGACAAGGCGGCGCAGCAACTCAGGCAGGGACTGCAGGAGCTGTTTGATAACGCCGACGACACCCTGTTCGAAATGGCCGACAAGACCCGCAGTAACGTCGACCACGGTATTTTCTTTGAAGCCATGCGCGACCTGCGCCTCAAGCGCAAGAATTTCGAGCGTGGCTTCATGGAGCAACTCTACGAAGCGTTTGCCAATCTTGGCAACGTGGAGCGCGGTGAGCTGCAACTGATTCCGGTGGTGTCCTACACCGCGGCGCCCGGGGTCTCGGGCGATGAGCTGGAAAAAGCCGTCGCGCTCGAGGCCATGCTGGGCAAGGTGCTGCGCCGTGACGGGCTCGCCCTTGGGCAATTGACAGCCCGGCTGAATGCCTTGCTCGACAAACGCCTGGATGATCGGGACAACCCCCTGGGCCCGGCAATGCTGTGCGCGTTTTTTCTGCAAGCAGGACGCAGCCTTGGCGTGGAAATCCGGGTCAAGCTGATCATTCTCAAGCTGTTTGAGAAATACGTGCTCAGTGACGCTGATCTGTTGTACGGCGAAGCCAATCAGTTGCTGATCGCCACCGGCGTATTGCCCGAACTCAAGGCCGTGCCATCGCGGCGCGCCGTCGCCACGGCCGAGTTGCCTGAAGACACCCCGCCGATTGCCGGCCACCCGGCAGACGACAGCGGCCAGGAAGTTTTCGCGGCGTTGCAGGAATTGCTGTCGGCAGTGCGCGGCAGCGTGGCACCCACGCTGGAAGCCAGCGCCGAGACCCAGCCCATCTCCACCCGTGACTTGCTGCGCCTGCTCTCCCATTTGCAGCAATATGTGCCTGAGCCTGAGGTCGAGGACGATTTCGACCTGCGCAACCAGCTTGAACAATTGCTGACCCGGGTCAGCGTCAAGAGCGGCAAGTCTCGGGTGGTGGAGGATGCGGACGAGGATGTGATCAACCTGATCGCCATGCTGTTCGAGTTCATCCTCAATGACGGTACGGTGCCCGAGTCCCTCAAGGCGCTGATCGCCCGCCTGCAGATCCCGATGCTGAAAGTGGCGGTGCTGGACAAGAGTTTTTTCAGCCGCACCAATCACCCGGCGCGACGCTTGCTCAATGAAATCGCTTCGGCGGCCATGGGCTGGAGCCAGCGCGACGATTATCAGCGCGACAGCCTGTACCTGCACATCGAGCAGGTAGTGCAGCGGTTGTTGAATGATTTTGTGGATGATCCGGCAATCTTTTCCCAGTTACTGACCGAGTTCACCGCGTTTACCCATGACGAGCGACGCCGCAGCGAATTGCTGGAGCAACGTACCCGCGATGCGGAAGAAGGGCGCGCCCGTACCGAAATCGCTCGTCAGCGTGTAGCCGAAGCCCTCAATCTGCGGTTGTTGGGCAAAGTTCTGCCCGAGGTCGTGGTGCAGTTCCTGCAACAGGCCTGGAGCCAGGTGCTGTTGCTGGCGTGCCTGAAGCATGGCGAGCACTCGCCACAATGGCTGGCCGGGTTGCGCACCATGGACGAGTTGATCTGGAGTGTCGGCCTCAGCGAAGACACCGAAGCCGGCCGGCACCTGCTGGAGCAGTTGCCAGGCTTGCTGAAAGCCTTGCGCGATGGGTTGAGCGGCGCGGCATTCGATCCCTTCATTACCCGGGAATTTTTCACCCGCTTGCAAACCCTGCATGTCCAGTCGTTCCGGGGCAGTGCCGAGGAACAACCGTCGCTGTCGCAAATCGAGGTGCGCGAGGCATTCGTCCTCAGTCCCGCGGCACCGGCCATCGAGGCGAGCCTGCCGGAAGATGATCCCGACCTGCTCAAGGTTCGCCAACTGCGGATCGGTTGCTGGGTGGAATTTCAGGAAGACGCCGAAAACACCCTGCGTTGCAAGCTGACGGCGATTATTGCGCCGGGCAATACCTGTATTTTCGTCAATCGAACCGGCCTCAAGGTATTGGAAAAAAATCCGCTTGAACTGGCCCTGGAGTTCAAGCGCGGCGCGGTGCGAACCCTGGATGATGCGCTGTTGTTCGACCGCGCCCTGGCTTCGGTGATTGGCAACCTGCGCCAACTTCATCGCGCCAAGTGATCGCAACCAGACAGCGGAACGCGGCATACTGAGTCACCCCAGCCTCGTTCAAGGAACCAGTATGCAGTTGGACCCCGCCAGCGGTTGGTGCCAGGGCATTCGTCATTGCCCCTCGCCCAACTTCAACGAGCGCCCCGGTGGCGAGATTTCCCTGTTGGTGGTGCACAACATCAGCCTGCCACCGGCGCAATTCGCCACCGGCAAGGTGCACGAGTTTTTCCAGAATCGCCTGGATGTCACGGAACATCCCTACTTTGAAGGTATTGCCGACCTACGGGTTTCTGCGCATTTTCTGATTGAGCGTGATGGCGCGGTGACGCAGTTTGTCTCGTGCCGGGACCGGGCCTGGCATGCCGGGGTATCGAGCTTCGAGGGGCGTGAGACGTGTAACGACTTTTCCCTGGGGATCGAGTTGGAGGGCACTGATGACCTGCCCTTCACCGATGCCCAGTATCAATCCCTGATCGCCCTGACGCGCCAGTTACTGGCGGCGTACACGGGCATTACCCGCCAGCGCATTTGTGGCCATAGCGATATCGCCCCGGGACGCAAGACCGACCCCGGACCCGAATTTGATTGGGCGCGCTTTCGCAGCGCCTTGCAGGATGGAGGACACGCACAATGAGTTTTCTGGTGTTGGTGCTGGCGGTATGGATCGAGAAGTTCTCGGCCCTGCGTCACCGAATACAACGTGATGGCGGTTGGTTGCGGGAACTGGCCAAGCTGGAGTCGAGCGCCAGCCTGGGCAAGCAGCCGTGGCTGATCCTCACATTGCTGGTGCTGCTGCCGGTGGCCTTGCTTGCGTTGTTGTTGCTGGTGCTGGAGCCAGTGGCCTATGGCCTGTTGGCGCTGCCGGTGCACTTGCTGGTGGTGATCTACAGCCTGGGCCGTGGCGATCTCCTGGCCGGATTGGGCCCGTTCCGTGATGCCTGGCGCCGGGGTGACCTGCAAGCGGCCGAACATGTGGCCGAACGTGACTTGAGCATCAGTGCCGACAGTGGTGAGCAGTTGCTGGAGCGGGTCCAGGGCCATCTGTTGTGGCAGGCCTACCAAAGCTTCTTCGCGGTGATTTTCTGGTACTTCCTCCTCGGGCCGGTGGCCGCCCTGGCCTACCGTCTGCTGGCGCTGGCGACCGAGAACAGCAAGAACCCACTGGTGGCCGAGCGTGCCGGGCAATTGCGCCATGCCTTCGACTGGTTGCCGGTACGTTTGCTGGCGGCGAGTTTCGCCCTGGTCGGCAACTTTGTGGCGGTCGGCCGGGTGATGCTGCATGAGCTGCTGAGCTGGGACATCAGTGCTGCGCAACTGGTGGAGAAGGTGGGCCTGGTGGCCGCGGAGATCCCGCCACCGGTGGTAGGCGCCGAGGGCATCAACAGCCTTGATCGTATCTGGGAGTTGCTGCTGCGTGCCGCCGTGCTGTGGTACGCCGGCTTTGCCATCTGGACCGTGCTGCCCTGATTTGCCCCCCCCCCCTGTAGGAGCGGGCAAGCTCGCTCCTACCTCGTTAACCTTAAGTTACAAACCTCCTTTTCGAATTGAGCTATACAGACAGAGCGCCAAATAGTGGCTATCTGCCGCCGCCCTGCGCCCTCAATAAAAATAAAAGAAAAGGGAGTTCACCTGTGAAGAGCTTGCTCTATCCCGCCGTCGCGTTCATGAACCGCCTGACCTTCGGCATGAAGTTCAGCCTTATCAGCGTGCTGTTCCTGTTGCCGATGCTGGCCACCAACTACTACCTGGTGCGCGATTCCTGGCGTGAATTCCAGGGCACTCGCATCGAGCTGCAAAGCATCGACCTGCTGGGCAGCAGCCTGGCCCTGCGCCGCGACCTGGAAACTCTGAACAACCAGGTACAGATCAACGCAACCCTCGGCCAATCAGGCAAGGCCGGTGATATCGAAAACAAAATCACCGCCCTCGAAGACAGCCTGCTGCAGCGCCTGCAAAGCTTCCACGCCCTGTCCGCCGACCCAGAACAGGCCGCCGCCTTCGAAGCCAAGCGCGATGAAATGATCGCCGCCTTCAAGGCCCAGCAACAGGAAACTTCACTGCTCAGCAAAAGCGCGCTGATCGGAAAACTCCTCAACAAGGCACAGATGCTCAGCCAGATCATCGCCAGCCAGTCGGGTTTGAGCCGTGACCCCCAGGGCGACCTGCGCCAACTCAGTGAGCTGATCACCAGCGTCACCCCGCAAGTCACCCAGACCCTGGGGGAAGGCCGGGCCATGGGGGCTTATTCGTTGGGCCAGGGTTTTCTCAATTCGTCGTCCAGCACTCGTTTTGACGAGTTGCTGCAGCAACTGGAAAAGCTCCAGGCGGAATACGGCCTGAAACTGCAGGATGCCCTCGGCTCCAGCAAGCCCGCCCACGCAGCATTGGCGAGCCTGGCGGACGCGAGTAAGGCCAGCCTCAAGCAAGGCAGTGAGTTGTTCGAAGAGCAGGTCGTGGTGGCCGAAACCCTCGACGCCCCATGGCAAGGCTTCTACGACGACGTCAGCACGTTGATGGCCAAGACCTATCAGCTCGACGAAGCCACCCTGACCTTTCTCGAGCAGCAACTGGAGCAACGCCTGTCAGAAAACCGCACGCACATGATCGGATTGATGGCGGCACTGGCGTCGGTGTTTTTGCTGATCTTCTATTTGTACGCCGGTTTCTACGCCTCCACCCGCACCACCTTGCGCCGCCTGGGGGCGACGATGGACAAGGTGGCGGCCGGTGACATGACCGTCACCTTCGTCGCCCACAGCCGCGACGAACTGGGGGATTTGGGCCAGGTGTTCAACGCCACCGTGGCCAAAATCCATGACCTGATCGAGCGGGTAGGGCACACCGTCAACCAGGTCGAACACCAGGCCGGACAAGTGGAGTCAGTCTCGGCCAGCAGCAACCAGGCCGTGTCCGGCCAACGCAGCCAGATCGAGCAAGTGGCGACCGCCATGAACCAGATGTCCTCCACTGCCCAGGAAGTGGCGCGCAGTGCAGCGGCGGCGGTCAGCAGCGCCCACAGCGTCAACGATGAAACCGTCAGCGGACGCGGCCTGGTGCAGTCCCAGCAAGGCAGTATCGCGGCGTTGGCTTCGGAGATCGATCAATCGGTACGGGTCATCAACCAATTGGCCATCGACAGCCAATCCATCAGTCGCGTGCTTGAGGTGATCAAGAGCATTGCCGAACAGACCAATCTGCTGGCGTTGAATGCCGCCATCGAGGCCGCGCGCGCGGGTGAGCAAGGACGCGGTTTCGCCGTGGTGGCCGATGAGGTGCGCACTTTGGCCCGGCGCACCCAGCACTCCACCGAGGAAATCGAGCAGATGATTGCCAAGCTCCACAGCGGTGTCGGCGCTGCGGTGAAGGCCATGGGCACCAGCCACGAGATGGCCAATGGCACGGTGGGGCAGTCGGAAAAAGTCCAGCAGGCCCTCGAAAACATCCTCGGCGCGGTAGGCATGATCGTCGACCAGAACCAGCAGATTGCCGCCGCCGTCGAACAGCAGACTGCCGTGGCCCATGACATCGATCAGAACATCGTCGAGATCAATCGCGCCGGTGAACATGCAGCGCAGGGCGCGCACCAGACTGAAGAGGCCAGCCGGCAGTTGTCCTTGCAAGTGATCGAGCTGAAGCAGTTGATCGGGGCCTTTCGGGTGTGAGGCATGGCCAGGCATGCATCGGGGATGGGCCCCTACCAGTTGAACAGCTCGCAGGCATTGCGGGTGCTCGCCTCGGCCAGCGCTGAGGAGCTGATGCCCATGCGCTCCGCCAGGGCGGCACAGATGTCTGGCAGGTGTTCGGGGCTGTTGCGCTGGCCGGGGTACATCACGGGGGCCATGTCCGGTGAGTCGGTTTCCAGCACCACGCTTCCCAGCGGCAGCCGGGCGATCACCTTGTGCATGCGCAGGGCTTGCGGCCACGTGGCCGCGCCGCCCAGGCCCAGTTTGAAGCCGAGCTTGATGTACTCGCGGGCCTCTTCCTGGCTGCCGGCAAACGCGTGGATGATTCCGCCCCGTGGCAGCCGAATGCGCTTGAGGGTGGCGATCACGGCAGCGTGGCTGCGGCGCACATGCAGCAGCGCCGGCAGTTGGAAGTCCACCGCCAGCTTCAGTTGCGCTTCAAACAGGCTTTGCTGGCGTTCGCGATCCAGCTGTTCGAGGAAATAATCCAGGCCGATTTCGCCCACCGCGCACAGTTGCCGGTGGCCGTTCAGGCGGGTCAGCCAGTCGCCCAGTTCCGTCAGGTCGGCGGGGCGATGGTCGTCGAGATACACCGGGTGCAGGCCGAAGGCGGCGAATAAATCCGCGTCGGTTTGCACCAGGTCCCACAACCGTTGCCAATTCTGCTGATAGACCCCGAGCACCACCATCCTGCTCACGCCCACGCGGCGACTGCGGCTCAGGACTTCGCGGCGGTCCGTATCGAAGTCCGGAAAATCCAGATGGGTGTGGCTGTCGATCAGCTCCACACCGCTTACTCCGAGTGAATCCGCTGCTTGAACGTACGGCCGATGGCATGCACGCCGGGTTCGTAGTGCTGTTCTTCAATGGCCGCCAGCGCCAGGCGCAGCGCGGTGTCGGCAATCAACTGATGCTGCTGGGCCATGGCATTCACCGGCAGCGGCAGGAAATCCAGCAGTTGGGTGTCGCCAAACGTCCCCAGTCGCAGTGGCCGGGATTTGAGCGGGAAGTCATGCAGCGCGTCAAACACCCCTTGCAGCAGGACGTAGGACGTAGTCACCAGTGCGTCAGGCAAATGCCCCAGGCTTTGCAGCAACTGCTCCATCAGCTGTCGGCCACAGTCGCGACTGAACGACTCGCCTTGTTCGATCAGCACTTCGCCGCTGAAGTCTTTCAGCGCTTGCTTGAAACCGGCGGTACGTTCCTGGCTGATGCTCAGCTCTGGCCGCGCGCCGATCAACACGATCTGCCTGGGCAGCGGGTGCAGCAGGCTGCTGGTCAATTGCTGGCAGGCCTGGCGATCATCGCTGACCACCGAGCAAAACTGCGTAGACTCCATCACCCGGTCGATGGCGATCACCGGCAAACCCTTGGCTTGCAGTTCGCGGTAGCTGTCGTCGGTGGCCGGCAGGCAGCTGGCGACAAACAGCGCATCGCAACGGCGGGCGCGGAACAGTTGCAGCAGTTGCCGCTCACTGTTGGCGTCGTCGTCGGAGCTGGCGATCAGCAATTGATAGCCGCGGGCACGGGCGCCTTGTTCGAGCAGCTTGGCGATGCGTGCGTAACTGGGGTTTTCCAGGTCCGGCAGGATGAAACCCAAAGTACGGGTGTGCCGGCTGCGCAGCCCGGCGGCCTGGGGGTTGGGCGTAAAGCCATGTTCTTCAACCACGGCGCGCACCCGTTCTACGGTTGCGCTGCTGATCCGTTGCTGTTCGGCCTTGCCATTGATGACGTAGCTGGCGGTGGTCACAGACACACCGGCAATGCGCGCGATATCACTGAGTTTCAAACCGGGATTTCCTTGTTTTTTAGAGCTTGCCCCGACATTTTGTCCAATCGTAACCGATTACTGCAGGCGACCATTGTCGCAACTCAACAGCCGAGTGGCTCTTCAATCATGGGAAATTAACGCGTAATCTGCCATAAATTCTAGATTAAACGTTTCAGCAAGCGTATTTTTACGATTATCGCGACGAGTGTGGTCCTGCCAACTGACCACTCAGTCAATTTTATTCGAACGCTTTTGCACTGATTTATTCAAAATAATACCTAGTGCGCCCGCCGCACTAACTAGGAGAACGGCATGCTTGAGCTCACCCACGAGCAGATATCCATGGCCCAGACGGCTGTGGATAAGTCTGCTGCCTTGCAACTGCTCGCTGAAAAACTGGTGGCCGATGGCCTGGTCGCCGAGGGTTACCTCAGTGGCTTGCAAGCGCGTGAAGCCCAAGGTTCGACCTTTCTCGGCCAGGGTATCGCCATCCCCCACGGCACCCCCGAAACCCGCGACCAGGTGTTCGCCACCGGCGTGCGCCTGCTGCAATTTCCCGACGGCGTGGATTGGGGCGATGGCCAGATCGTCTACCTGGCGATCGGCATTGCCGCCAAATCCGACGAACACCTGCGCCTGCTGCAACTGCTGACCCGTGCCCTCGGCGAGACCGACCTGGGCCAGGCCCTGCGCCGCGCCAGTTCTGCCGAGGCCTTGCTGAAACTGCTGCAAGGTGCGCCGCAGGAGCTGGCGCTGGACGCACAGATGATTGGCCTGGGCGTGTCGGCTGATGATTTCGAAGAACTGGTGTGGAGAGGCGCACGGCTGTTGCGCCAGGCCGATTGCGTGAGCAATGGCTTTGCCGCCGTGCTGCAACAAGTCGACGCGCTGCCCCTGGGCGATGGCCTGTGGTGGCTGCACAGCGAGCAGACGGTGAAGCGTCCCGGCCTGGCCTTTGTCACTCCGGACAAACCCATGCGTTACCTGGGCCAGCCCTTGAGCGGCCTGTTCTGCCTGGCCAGCCTCGGCGAGGCCCACCAGACCTTGCTCGAACGCCTGTGTGCCTTGCTGATCGAAGGCCGTGGCCAGGAACTCGGCCGCGCCACCAGTAGCCGCGCCGTATTGGAAGTGCTCGGCGGTGAACTGCCCGCCGACTGGCCAAGCGTGCGCATTGCCCTGGCCAACGCCCACGGGCTGCATGCGCGCCCGGCGAAGATCCTCGCGCAATTGGCGAAAAGTTTTGACGGTGAAATCCGTGTGCGCATCGTCGATGGAGACGTCGGCGCGGTATCGGTAAAAAGCCTGAGCAAGTTGCTCAGCCTCGGTGCGCGTCGCGGCCAGGTACTGGAGTTTGTCGCCGAGCCAACCATTGCCGGTGACGCCTTGCCCGCCTTGCTGGCGGCAGTGGAAGACGGCCTCGGCGAAGAAGTCGAGCCGTTGCCGGCAGTCAGCGCCCAACAAGCCGTGGTCGAGATCGAACCGGTCATCAGCGCGCCAGTGTCCGGCAGCCTGATCCAGGCCATTGCCGCCGCCCCCGGCATTGCGATTGGCCCGGCGCATATCCAGGTGCTGCAACCTTTCGAATACCCGCTGCGCGGCGAGTCGCCGGTGATCGAGCACCAGCGCCTGCACGCGGCGTTGACCGACGTGCGCCGGGACATCCAGGGCCTGATCGAGCGCAGCAAATCCAAGGCCATCCGCGAGATCTTCATCACCCACCAGGAGATGCTCGACGACCCGGAACTGACCGACGAAGTCGAGACGCGCCTCAAGCAGGGCGAAAGCGCCGAAGCCGCGTGGATGAGCGTGATCGAAGCCGCCGCCAAACAGCAGGAATCGTTGCAGGACGCCTTGCTTGCCGAGCGCGCCGCCGATCTGCGTGACATTGGCCGCCGCGTGCTGGCGCAACTGTGCGGCGTCGAAACCGCCCAGGAGCCCGACGAACCCTACATCCTGGTGATGGACGAAGTGGGTCCCTCGGACGTGGCGCGCCTGGACCCGGTGCGTGTCGCCGGCATCCTCACTGCCCGTGGCGGCGCCACCGCCCACAGCGCCATCGTCGCCCGTGCTTTGGGCATTCCCGCGCTGGTGGGTGCAGGCCCTGCTGTATTGCTGTTGGCTTCGGGCACGCCGTTGTTGCTGGATGGCCAGCGCGGTCGCCTGCATGTGGACGCCGACGCCGCCACCTTGCAGCGCGCCACCGTCGAACGCGACACCCGCGAACAACGTCTGCAAGCCGCCGCCGCCCAACGCCATGAACCGGCCCTGACCCGCGATGGCCATGCCGTCGAAGTGTTCGCCAATATCGGCGAAAGCGCCGGGGTTGCCGGCGCGGTGGAGCAGGGCGCCGAAGGTATCGGCCTGCTGCGCACCGAACTGATTTTCATGGCCCACAAACAGGCGCCCGACGAAGCCACCCAGGAAGCCGAATACCGCCGCGTGCTCGACGGCCTGGGCGGTCGGCCGCTGGTGGTGCGCACCCTTGATGTGGGCGGTGACAAACCGCTGCCGTACTGGCCGATCGCCAAGGAAGAAAACCCCTTCCTCGGCGTGCGCGGCATCCGCCTGACCCTGCAACGCCCGCAGATCATGGAAGCGCAATTGCGCGCGCTGTTGCGTTCGGCAGACAACCGTCCACTGCGCATCATGTTCCCGATGGTTGGCAGTGTTGACGAGTGGCGCCAGGCCCGGGCCATGACCGAGCGCCTGCGCCTGGAAATCCCGGTGGCCGACCTGCAGCTGGGGATCATGATCGAAGTACCTTCGGCTGCCCTGCTCGCGCCGGTACTGGCCAAGGAGGTGGACTTCTTCAGCGTCGGTACCAACGACCTGACCCAGTACACCCTGGCCATCGACCGCGGCCACCCGACGCTGTCGGCCCAGGCGGATGGCCTGCACCCGGCGGTGTTGCAACTGATCGACATCACCGTGCGCGCGGCCCATGCCCATGGCAAATGGGTCGGCGTGTGCGGCGAATTGGCGGCCGACCCGCTGGCGGTTCCAGTGCTGGTCGGCCTGGGTGTGGATGAGCTGAGTGTGTCTGCGCGCAGCATCCCCGAGGTCAAGGCACGGGTGCGTGAATTCAGTCTGAGCGAGGCTCAGGGCCTGGCACAAAAAGCCCTGGCGGTGGGTTCTCCCGCCGAAGTGCGTGCGCTTGTGGAGGCCGTGTAAATGGCAAGGATTTTAAGCCTGACGCTGAACCCGGCGTTGGACCTGACGGTGCGCCTGGCGCGCCTGGAACCGGGCGAGGTCAATCGCAGCGAAGCGATGATCACCCACGCTGCCGGCAAGGGCGTGAACGTGGCCCAGGTGCTGGCCGACCTTGGTCATCAGGTGACCGTGGGCGGCTTTCTTGGTGAGGACAATCCCCAGGCATTCGAGATGCTGATTGCCCGTCGTGGTTTTACCGATGCGTTTATTCGGGTGCCGGGAGAAACCCGCAGCAATATCAAGATCGCCGAGCAGGACGGGCGGGTCACGGATGTCAATGCGCCGGGCCCGCTGGTCAGCGAGCAGGCGCAACACGCACTGCTTGAGCAACTGGCGCGGATTGCTCCGGGCTACGACGCCGTCGTCGTGGCCGGCAGCCTGCCACGCGGCATCACCCCTCAGTGGTTCCAGGGCCTGCTGCAGCAACTGAAAAACCTCGGCTTGAAAGTCGCCCTGGACACCAGCGGCGAAGCGCTGCGCGCCGGGTTGAAGGCCGGCCCATGGTTGGTCAAACCCAATACTGAAGAACTGTCCGATGCCCTCGGTCATGCCACAGATGCTGTCAGCCAACTGCATCGGCAAGGTGTTGAGCATGTGGTGGTCTCCGACGGTGCCGCGGGTGTGAGCTGGTACAGCCCGGATACCGCGCTGCACGCCACGCCGCCCAAGGTAACCGTGGCCAGTACCGTAGGCGCCGGCGACTCGCTGCTGGCCGGGATGCTTCACGGTTTGCTCAGTGGCGATACGCCGGAGCAGACCCTGGGCCGCGCCACCGCCATTGCCGCGATGGCGGTCACGCAGATCGGCTTTGGCATCACCGACGAAGCGCAGCTTGAGACTTTGCAGAGCGGCGTCCACGTGCGCCCGCTGACAGAACAATAAGAGGGTTGGTCATGAAGTTAGCCATTGTTACTGCCTGCCCGAACGGCATGGTCACCAGTGTGCTGTGCGCCCGCTTGCTGGATGCCGCCGCGCAACGCCAGGGCTGGAGCACCAGCGTCGAAGTGGTCGACGTGCAGCATCCGGAACGCCAATTGTCGGCGGCCACCCTTGAAGCCGCCGAGTGGGTATTGCTGGTCAGCAGCACGCCGGTGGACATGCAGCGTTTTATCGGCAAACGCGTATTCCGCAGCACGCCGGCCCAGGCGTTGCAGGATGTGGACGCGGTGTTGCGTCGCGGAGCCGAGGAGGCCCAGGTGCAGGTGGCTGACGCGGCACCGGCGAAAAGCACGCCGCGTATCGTCGCGATCACCGCGTGCCCGACCGGCGTCGCCCACACCTTCATGGCTGCCGAAGCGTTACAGCAAACCGCCAAGCGCCTCGGGTATGACTTGCAGGTGGAAACCCAGGGCTCCGTGGGCGCCCGCACGCCGCTGAGTCCCGAGGCGATTCGTGACGCCGACGTGGTGCTGCTCGCCGCCGACATCGAAGTCGCCACCGAGCGCTTTGCCGGCAAGAAAATCTATCGCTGCGGCACCGGGATCGCGCTCAAGCAATCCGAGGCGACCCTCAACAAGGCGCTGGCCGAAGGCAAACAGGAATCCGCTGCCAGTGGTGCCGCTGCCAAACCGGAGAAGACCGGTGTCTACAAACACTTGCTCACCGGCGTGTCGTTCATGCTGCCGATGGTGGTGGCGGGCGGTCTGCTTATCGCCCTGTCATTCGTGTTCGGCATTCATGCCTTTGAAGAAAAAGGCACCCTGGCCGCCGCGCTGAAAACCGTCGGCGACCAGGCGTTCATGCTGATGGTGCCGCTGCTGGCGGGTTACATCGCCTACTCGATTGCCGACCGGCCTGGATTGGCCCCCGGCATGATCGGTGGCCTGCTGGCCAGCACCTTGGGCGCGGGGTTTATCGGCGGGATCTTCGCCGGCTTTCTCGCCGGCTACTGCGTCAAATTCATCAGCCGCGCGATCCGTTTGCCCCAGAGCCTGGAAGCCCTCAAGCCGATCCTGATCATCCCGTTGCTGGCGAGTCTGTTCACCGGCCTGGCGATGATTTACCTGGTAGGGCCGCCGGTGGCGAAGATGCTCACCGGCCTCACGGATTTTCTCAGCACCATGGGCACCACCAACGCCGTGCTGCTGGGCATCTTGCTGGGCGGCATGATGTGCGTCGATCTCGGTGGCCCGATCAACAAGGCGGCCTACGCGTTTTCCGTCGGCCTGCTGGCAGCGCAAAGCGGTGCCCCCATGGCCGCGACCATGGCCGCCGGCATGGTGCCGCCGATTGGCATGGGCATCGCCACCTTCCTGGCGCGGCGCAAGTTCGCCCAGACCGAGCGTGAAGCCGGCAAGGCCGCGCTGATCCTCGGCATGTGCTTTATCTCTGAAGGCGCGATTCCGTTTGCTGCCAAGGACCCGCTGCGGGTAATCCCGGCCAGCATCGCCGGCGGTGCGCTGACCGGTGCGCTGTCGATGTATTTCGGCTGCAAGCTGATGGCGCCCCATGGTGGATTGTTTGTGATGCTGATCCCGAATGCGATCAACCATGCGCTGCTGTACCTGCTGGCGATCGTGGCGGGCAGTTTGTTGACGGCGGTGGTGTATGCATTCCTCAAGCGCCCTGAGACCGTAGAGCTTTCTGTCGCACCCGCCCAGGCATAACGCGGTTCATGTAGGAGCTGGCTTGCCTGCGATGCAGGCACCTCGGTGTATCAGCGCAACCGAGTTGAGGCTATCGCAGACAAGCCAGCTCCCACATTTGACCTCTGTGAGCAATAAGGCCGGTGTCATAACTCGTTCATCCCGTCATGCTTAAGTTTCCCTTTTGCTGCTCGAGAGGGAACCTGCATGAGCCACTTCAACCTCGGCCGCCGCCGCGTGATGCAAGCCGTCGGCGCCGGCCTGTTGCTGCCGGGCCTCGCGCCTGCGGTGATCGCCTCGGTCAAGGATCGCCCGCAACTCACCGACGGCGTGCAGTCCGGCGACCTGCTGGGCGACCGCGCGATGATCTGGAGCCGCAGCGACCGCCCGGCCCGGATGGTAGTGGAGTGGGACACCCGCAGCGTATTCAGCAACCCGCGCAAATTCGTCTCGCCCCTGGCCGACAGCCGCACCGATTTCACCGCCCGTGTCGAACTCACCGGCCTGCCCGTCGACCAGGCGATTTTCTACCGTGTGCACTTTGAAGATGCCCAGACCGGCGTGGCCAGCGAGCCCTGGTTCGGTCACCTGCGCAGCGTGCCGCAGCAACGCCGGGATATCCGCTTTGTGTGGAGCGGCGACACCGTCGGCCAGGGCTTCGGCATCAACCCGGACATCGGTGGCATGCGCATCTACGAAGCCATGCGCCTGCGTCTGCCGGACTTCTTCATTCACAGCGGCGACACCATCTACGCCGACGGCCCGGTGCCCGCGCAACTGACCACCGAGGACGGACGCATCTGGCGCAACATCACCACTGAAGCCAAAAGCAAAGTCGCTGAAACCCTGAATGAATACCGGGGCAACTACCGCTACAACCTGATGGACGAGAACGTACGTCGCTTCAACGCCGAAGTGCCGCAGATCTGGCAGTGGGACGACCACGAGGTGATCAACAACTGGTCGCCGAGCAAGCAACTGGATGAACGCTACAAGACTCGCGACATCAATACCCTGGTGGGCCGTGCGCGCCAGGCCTGGCTGGAATATTCACCGATGCGCCGGCAAAGCGCCGACCAGGGCGGGCGGATTTATCGCAAGCTCGGCTACGGCCCGTTGCTGGATGTGTTTGTGCTGGACATGCGCAGCTATCGCGGGCCGAACGATGACAACCTTGGCGGTGAAAAACCGTTCCTTGGGCGTGAGCAACTGGACTGGCTGAAGCGCGAATTGAAGGCCTCCCAGGCGCAGTGGAAAGTCATCGCCGCCGACATGCCCATTGGCCTGGGCGTGCCCGACGGTGAGGTCAGCCCCGGCGTGCCGCGTTGGGAAGCGATCGCCAACGGCGACCCGGGCCCGGCCCAGGGGCGCGAGTTGGAAATTGCCGAATTGCTCGCGTTTCTGCGGGCGCAGCAGGTGCGTAATCACGTGTGGCTGACGGCGGATGTGCATTACTGCGCGGCCCATCATTACCATCCGGATCGGGCGGCGTTTCAGGATTTTGAGCCGTTCTGGGAGTTCGTCGCCGGGCCGTTGAATGCCGGGAGTTTCGGGCCTAATCCGCTGGATAAAACCTTTGGCCCGGAAGTGGTGTTCGAGAAGGCGCCGACGGTGCAGAACAGCTCGCCGTTTGCCGGGTTCCAGTTTTTTGGCGAGGTGCAGATTGACGGGCAGACGGCGGAGCTGACGGTGATTTTGCGGGACCTGGATGGGGTTTCAGTGTTTGAACAGAAACTGCAACCCGCCTGATTTGGAATGCAATTAAACATGTGGGAGCTGGCTTGCCTGCGATGGCGGAGTGTCAGTCAATAATTTTTAACTGATACACCGCCATCGCAGGCAAGCCAGCTCCCACAGTTGACCTTCATTGTCTGGAGGAAATCAGTAGACATCCCGACGATAGCGGCCCTGCTCGATCAAACGTTCGACGGCTTCGCTGCCCAGCACATCATGCAGCACCTGATCCACACCCGCCGCCATCCCCTGCAAACTGCCGCAGACATAAATCGCGGCGCCATCGGCCACCCATTTACGCAGCACATCCGCTGATTCGCGCAGGCGATCCTGCACGTAGATTTTCTCTGCCTGGTCCCGGGAAAAGGCCAGGTCCAGTAGCGCCAGGTCACCGCTGGCCAGCCAGTCTTGCAGCTCGTCCTGGCAGTGGTAGTCATGGGCGATATTGCGTTCGCCAAACAGCAGCCAGTTGCGCTGCTGGCCGTCGGCAACCCGCGCCTTGAGCAGGCTGCGCAACCCGGCAAGGCCGGTGCCGTTGCCCAGCAGGATCATCGGGAGCGGCTCGGTCGGCAGATGGAAACCACTGTTGCGCCGCAGTCGCAGGCTGATGGTCGAACCCAGCGGTGCATGTTCGGTCAACCAGCCGGAACCCACGCCCACGCTGCCATCGGGGTGACGCTCCTGGCGCACGATCAGCTCCAGCACACCGTCGCTGGCAATCGAGGCGATGGAGTATTCGCGCATGCCCAGCGGCACCAGTGCATTGACCAGCGCCTGGGCATGCAGGCCCACCAGGTGTGCGCGATTGTCCGGCAGTTGGCGGCCGGCCAGGGCCTGGTCGAGGGTGTGTGCAAGGCCGTCGATTACCACACCTTCGCTGCCGGCCAGTCCCAGGCCTTCCAGGAAGTGTTCGATGGCCCATGGGCAGTTGCGTGGCAGCACTTCCACCAGGTCGCCGGCCAGCCAGTCCCGGGGGGCTGGCGGGGTGAGCCCGAGCAAATAGACGCCGGAGCCACTGCTGTGCGGGTTGAGCAGGGTGCGTTGCTTCAGGGTCCAGTTTTCATAGGTCGCGCTGGCCCATGCCGCAGCGGGTGCATGGCCGGTCAGTTGGCCCAGTTGTTGTTGCCAGTGCAGCAACGCATCGGTGTCGCCGCTGTCGACTTCCACCGGGGCGAACAGCGGGTTGCCGCCCTGGTTGGTCAGCCAGAAATGCAGGCGCCGGGCGAAGCCGCAGAAGTGTTGGTACTGGCGATCACCCAGGGCCAACACCGAGTAGTTCAGGCCCTTGAGGGACAGGTCCTGGCCGAGCACGCTACGCTCGAAACCGCGGGCGCTGTCCGGTGCTTCGCCGTCGCCGAAGGTGCTGACCACGAACAGCGCATGGCTCGATTGGCGCAAATCCTCTTCGCTGACGCTGCCCAGCGACTGCACGTTCACCGGCACGCCGGCGGCCTGCAACTGCCCTGCGGTCTGCCAGGCCAGTTGCTCGGCAAAGCCGCTCTGGCTGGCAAAGCCGATCAGCCAGGCCGGCGCGTCGCTGTGGTTGCCGGTCAGGCCTTTGCGGGCATCGCGCACCTGGCGTTTCTTGCGGCGGCGGTCCAGGTACAACAGCCAGCCGGTGATGAAGAACAGCGGCATCAGCAGTGCGCTGAACGTCAGGATGATCCGGCCGGGCAGGCCGAAGTAGCTGCCGGTGTGCAGCGCATAGATACTGGTCAGGATCTGTGCCTTGAAGCTTTTACCGGCGTAGGTGTCATGGGATTTGACTTCGCCGGTGGCCGGGTCGAGGTTGATCTGGTTCAGTGCGCGGTCGTGGGGCGAGGTCTTCAGCAGGTAGTAGACGGTGGCGGGTTGGCCGGCGACCGCGGGCATGCGGATGTTGTAGCCGCTCAAGCCGGGGCCGGCGTTGCTGTAGATGCTGCTCCAGATCGCGGCGTAATTGGCCACCGGCGCAGGCCCTTCGGGGGCCGGGCCGCGCTTGCGTACGCGTTCGTTCTGCGGCGCGTCGGACAGCAGTCTGGTCATGCCGTTGCTGTACCACTCGTAGGACCAGAACAGTCCGGTGAGTGCCGCCAGAAGATAGAACAGCAGGCACCAGGTGCCGAATACCGAGTGCAGGTCCCAGTTGAAACTGCGGCCTTTCTTGCGCCAGTCCACCGCCAGCCATGCACGCCAGCTTGCCACCTGGCGCGGCCAGCGCAGGTACAGGCCCGAGAGGCAGAAGAACACCAGGATCAGCGTGCAGGCGCCGGTGATTTGCCGGCCGGTGTCGCCGATGGCGAGGAAGCGGTGCAGTTGCAGCACGAAGCCGAAGAATTCCTGGCCGACGGCATCGCCCAGGTAGTCGCCGGTGTACGGGTCGAAGTAGCGCATCTGCCCGCGGCGTTCACCGGGCGGTGGGGTGAACCAGACCTTGGCTGCGTTGGTGCTGTCGGGCTGCACCGTGAGCATCGACACGACTTTGCCTTCACGGGCTTCCAGCAGGTGCACCAGTTCAGCGGGCGGCAGTACCCCGGCCGGACGCTTTTCCACCGTCAACACCGTCGGGTTCAGCAACTCGATGATTTCATCCTGGAACGACACCGTTGCGCCGGTGATCCCCATCAAGGCCAACACCAGCCCGGCGGTAATGCCGAAGAACCAATGCAACTGGAACAGGGTTTTCTTCAACACGTCGTACGGCCTCGTCATCAGGTTAGGTGTTCACGGCGCGCATTATGCCGCGAGTTGTCGAGAAACATTCTTTTTTACACGCAAAAACCCCACGCATCCGATGCGTGGGGTTTCGTGCAGTCATTTGTATCGGTTTAGAAATGGAAACTGGTGGTCAGCAGGGCCGTACGACCGGCTGCCTGGTTGGCAAAATGCGAGGCATACGCCTTGTCGTAGTAGGTCTTGTCGGTGAGGTTCTGCACGTTCAACTGCAGGTCGACGTTCTTGGTCAGCTTGTAGCTGGCCATGGCGTCGTAGCGGGTGTAGGACGGCACGTAGACGGTGTTGCCCGCATCGCCGTAGACCTCGTCGACATAGAACGCGCCGCCGCCGATGGTGAGCTTGGGTGTCACGTCATACGTCGTCCACAGGCTGAAGGTGTTCTTCGGCGTGTTGGGCATCTGGTTGCCTTTGTTCGAGCCGGCACTGACGACACCGTTACGACCGTTCAGGCCCGGGTCCACCAGTTCGCTTTTCAGGTAGCTGTAGCCGGCGAACACTTGCCATTGATCGGTCAGCTTGCCGCTGGCGGAAAGCTCCAGGCCGTCGACGCGGGATTCGCCACCGTTTTCATAGGTCAGCGCGTCCACCAGGATGCGTGTGTTTTTCTTCTCGGTGCGGAATACCGCAGCGGTCAGGGACAGGCGGTCGTGGAACATGTCCCACTTGGTGCCCAGCTCGTAGTTGACGGTCTCTTCCGGTTTCAGGTCGCTGGTGGCGGCGCCGGCAGACAGCGGGTTGCCGTCGGCGCCTTCACCTACCAGGCCGCCGGCCGGTGAGGCTGAGGTGGCGTAGGAGGCATAGATGCTGCCGTTTTCAACCGGCTTCCAGACCAGGCCCGCCTGCCAGTTGAAGAACTGGCTGTCGTTCTTGATCTTGCTGCGGGCCTTGACGGTGGCGGTCGGCACCGCATTGGTGTTGGCCACGGTGTCGAAGGTGTCGTAGCGCAGGCCGACGTTCAGCAGCCATTTCGGGTCCAGCTCGATGGTGTCGAACACATAGGCGGCACGGCTGGTGGCCTTGGTGTTGGTGCCGTTGTAGTTGCGCGCAATGCTGCCGGTCCAGGCATCGTCCGGGTTCGGGTTGCCCAGCGAGGTGCACTGGCCGCCTTTGCCGGGCGCCGGGCAACCGGGGTTGCTGTTCGGGCTGACGGTGTAGCCGCTGTAGCGGGTCTCTTCGCCGGTGAATTCCAGCCCGGTGGAGTAGGTGTTCTTGAAGCCCAGCGCCTGGAAGCTGCCAAACAGATCGGTCTGGTTGGTGGTGGTCTCGGTGGTGGACACGCGGGTGTTCGCGCGGCGCCACACGGTGCCGAACTGGTTGACGTTGTGCTGGCTGTCGTCGGGTTGGGTGACGATATAGTCCTGGCCGGTGTTGCCGTGGCGCAGGGTGTTTTTCAGCGTCATGTTGTCGTTCAGGTCGTGCTCGATGGAGAACGTGCTGATGTCGGCGCGGGTCTTGCGGAAGTCGCGATCCTTGAGGCCGTAGAAGTTGTTGCTGTCGCCGCCGTCGGTTGGCTTGTCATGCACGTGGGCGGCTCTTGCGCCGCTGTTGCTGTAGCCATACGGAATGCCCGAATCCGGCAGGTCGTTGCTTTCCATGTGGTAGTAGCTGAAGTTGACGCGGGTCGGAGTGCCCAGGCCGAAGGTCAGCGACGGCGCCACGCCCCAGCGGTCGTAGTTGACGGCATCACGCCCGGCGACGTTCTGTTCGTGGCTCATCAGGTTCAGGCGGAAGGCCGCGCTGTCGAGGAACTGACGGTTGACGTCGAGCACATAGCGGCGGGTCTGGTCGGAGCCGTAGGTGAAGCCACCGTTGGTGAAGTCCCGCGCCTGTGGCGTCTTGCTCACCAGGTTGAGACTGCCGCCGGCCGAGCCGCGGCCGCCGAATGACGAGTTGGGGCCTTTGCTGACTTCGATGGATTCGATGTCGAAGATCTCGCGGCTCTGGCCGCCGGTGTCGCGCACGCCGTCGAGGTAGGTATCGCCCTGGGCGTCGAAGCCGCGAATGAACGGACGGTCGCCCTGCGGGTTGCCGCCTTCACCGGCGCCGAAGGTAATCCCCGGCACGGTGCGCAAGGCGTCCTGCAACGAGGTGGCGGCGGTGTCCTTGAGCACTTGCTGCGGCACCACGGTGACCGAGCGCGGAGTATCTACCAGCGGCGCGGTGTACTTCTGCGAGGAGGCTTTTTCGACCTGGTAGGACGTGCTGTCCTGTTCCTGGCCGGTGATGCTGGTGGCTCCCAGGGAAATGCTGTTGCGCTCGCCTTTCTGCTCGGTGTCTTCAGCAGCTTGCGCCATTTGGGCGGCAGCGCTGGCGCTGATGGCAACGCCGATGGCCGAGGCCAGCAAACGTGGTGAACTGGCAGGTGTTTTTATCGAAGTGCGCGGCATGAGTGTGTCCTTTCCCCAAGGAGGTGAGGCCGCGGAATATAGGGAGAACAAGACTTCATATCAATTGCGATACATTATTATTCGCACTGAATTTACGTTCTTTACACTTTTTGCTTACGGTTTTGACGATCTCGTTCGTCCTTTGGGCGGGAGTAGGGTTGTACACAGTCAATAAGAATCACTACCATTGGCGTCTCACTGTTTTCAGGTAATGCCTCCATGTTGCTGCACATTCCCGGCCTGTTCTCTCGCGAGGAAGTGCTGCGCATCCGCGAAGCCCTGGCGCACACCGAATGGGCCGACGGCAAAATCACTGCCGGGCACCAATCGGCCAAGGCCAAACACAACCTGCAACTGCCGGAAGGCCACCCGTTGGCAAAGGAAATCGGCGCGGCGATCCTCGATCGCTTGTGGAAAAATCCGCTGTTCATGTCAGCGGCTTTACCGCACAAGGTCTTCCCGCCATTGCTCAACTGTTACACCGCCGGCGGCAGTTTCGACTTCCATATCGACAACGCCGTGCGCCAGTCCAAGGGCAGCCACGAGCGGGTGCGCACTGACCTTTCCGCCACCGTATTTTTCAGCGACCCCGACGACTACGACGGCGGCGAGCTGGAAATCCAGGACACCTTCGGCCTGCAGCGGGTCAAGTTGCCGGCGGGCGACATGGTGCTGTACCCCGGCTCCAGCCTGCACAAGGTCAACGCCGTGACCCGCGGCGCGCGCTACGCCTCGTTTTTCTGGACCCAAAGCCTGGTGCGCGAGGACAGCCAGCGCACCTTGCTGTTCGAGATGGACGGGGCGATCCAGCAACTGAGCCGCGACGTGCCCGACCACCCCGCGCTGATCCAGCTCACCGGCACCTATCACAACCTGCTGCGCCGCTGGGTTGAGGTCTGAGCGTGGGCTTTTTATTGCGCCGTGAAGAAGTACTCAACGTTGAGCAATTGCAGAGCATGCTCGACGACTCCCCGGTGCGCGCCGCCCAGGCGATTTTGATCGCCGCGAAAGAGGGCGTGGTGGATGCCCAGGCGCTGCTCGGGCAAATCCTGCTGGAAGGGCGCGGCATCGAGCGCGATGAAGCACTGGCAATGCGCTGGTTCCGCATCGCCGCCCAGGGCGGGCATTTGATGGCGCGCAATATGCTCGGGCGTTGCCTGGAGCATGGCTGGGGTTGCGAGGCGGATGCCGTGGCGGCGGCCCGGGAATATCGTCGGGCGGCCGAGGCCGGGCTGGATTGGGGCTTGTACAACTACGCCAACCTGCTGGCGACCGGGCGCGGGGTTGCCGAGGATCAAGCCCAGGCGCTGGCGTGTTATCGACAGGCGGCGGAACTGGGCCATGCCAAGTCGATGAACCTGCTGGGGCGTTATCTGGAAGAAGGGCAGTACTGCCCGAGGGATCTGGAGGCGGCGGTGGCGTGGTATCGCCAGTCAGCAGAAGGCGGGGATTTTCGCGGGCAGTTCAGTTATGCGGCGGTGTTGGCGGACCGGGGCGAGATAGAAACGGCACTGGAATGGTTGCGCAAGGCACTGGCGGGCGGGAATTTGAAGTTCTTGCGGGTGGCGCACAAGGCGTTGTGTGCCGCCAATGAGCCGCAGATACGGGCAATGGCCGAGATCTATCAAGAGCATGCGATTGAACTTGATCGTTCCCACGCGCTGCGTGGAAATGCCGCCCTGGACGCTCTGCGTCCGCTCTAACGGCGTGACGCAGAGCGTCACCGGATGCGTTCCCACGCAGAGCGTGGGAACGATCAGGGCGTGCGTTTACAGGTAGAACGATTTCAATGGCGGGAAGCCATTGAATTCAACTGCGCTGTAGCTGGTGGTGTACGCACCGGTGGACAACCAGTACATCCGGTCACCAATCGCCAGGTTCAGCGGCAGGCCGTACTTGTAGTTCTCGTACATGATGTCGGCGCTGTCGCAGGTCGGGCCGGCGATGACCACTTCTTCCATCTCGCCTTTCTTCTCGGTCCAGATCGGGAACTTGATGGCTTCGTCCATGGTTTCGATCAGGCCGGAGAATTTGCCCACGTCGGTGTATACCCAGCGCTCGACGGCGGTGCGGGATTTACGCGCAACCAGTACCACTTCGCTGACCAGGATCCCGGCGTTGGCGATCAACGAACGGCCCGGCTCCAGGATGATTTCCGGCAGATCGTCACCGAAGTCTTCCTTGAGGAAGCGGATGATTTCCTCGGCGTAGGTTTCCAGGCTGTTGGTGCGGGTGATGTAGTTGGCCGGGAAGCCGCCGCCCATGTTGATCAGCTTCAGGTGGATGCCGTCTTCTTCCTTCAGGCGCTCGAAGATCACTTTGACCTTGGCGATCGCCGCGTCCCACACGCTGATGTCACGCTGTTGCGAGCCGACGTGGAAGGAGATGCCGTAAGGCACCAGGCCCAGGTCGCGAGCGAGAATCAGCAGGTCCATGGCCATGTCGGTCTGGCAGCCGAATTTGCGCGACAGCGGCCAGTCGGCGGTGGTCGAGCCTTCGGTGAGGATACGCACATACACTTTCGAACCCGGGGCGGCCTTGGCGATGTTGCGCAGGTCGGCTTCGGAGTCGGTGGAGAACAGGCGCACGCCCTTCTCGTAGAAGTAGCGGATGTCCTTGGATTTCTTGATGGTGTTGCCGTAGCTGATACGGTCGGGGCTGACGCCGCGGTCCATGACCTTGTCCAGCTCGTAGATCGACGCGATGTCGAAGCTCGAACCCTTGTCCTTGAGCAGGTCGATGATCTCGACGGCCGGGTTGGCCTTGACGGCGTAGTACACCTTGGCGAATTCGAAACCGGCGCGCAGGTCATCGTAGGCCTGGCTGATCATCGCGGTGTCGATCACCACGAACGGGGTTTCCTGGGTGTCGGCGAACGCCTTCATTTTGTCAAAAGTGGCGCGCGCGAAATAGTCTTCGACCTGGATCGACATGCTGGGAACTCCTACTGGCAAACTAGATTGATCAATGGGTGCAAATGAACGTCCTCCGTATCCCCACTTTGGTTCGCCTACTTCCCAAGGCATGTCGCCGAAAGCAAAAAGGCCATGGGATCAACCGCTTCCCTTGGCCTTGCTGTCTCGTCGTCAGTACTTGAGCCGGATGGATCGTTTCCAGCATGGACGTTCGGCGCGAACTTTAGGACGTGAGGGGCTATAGATCAACTAAAAATGTCGCGTTTTTGCACGCGTTCGTCGTGCGGCCGTGTGCAGCTACTTATGTAACCGACCGGTATGACGGATTGATGTTCCCCGGTAGGGGCAATTTGAGGTGTTGCGGGTACAGTGAAGATCCAATGTGGGAGCGGGCTTGCTCGCGAATGCGGTGTATCAGCCAATGCATCCGGTGACTGACACTCCGCCTTCGCGAGCAAGCCCGCTCCCACATTTTGACCGCTGTGTGTCAGGTCAGGCCAGTGCTGTCTCGGCAGGCGACACAATGCTGGTCTTGCCCCCACGGGACTTACCGGAACTCAGGTACTCGGCAATCGACTCCTGGGTCACTTCCCCGAGGAACACCCGCTCCGCATCCATCACCGGCAACCACGAGCGGTTGAACTCGTACATCCGCGACAGCAGGATGCGCAAATGCTCGTCATACGCCGCCGTGGCGTTGAATTCCCGCAGGTATTGGCCGCAGGTACCGGTCTGACGATGCAGGTCACGACGTCGCACATAACCCAGTGCCTTATTCTCGGCATCGGTGACCACCACGTAGCGACGGTCCAGCTCGTCCATCTGCTCCAGGGCGTCCGCCACCGGGGTTTCCGGGCTGACCGACGGCGCGTTGTCCGCCGCATCTTCAGCCTTCACCAGCAGCAGGCGCTTGAGGGTGCTGTCCTGGCCAACGAAGTTGCTGACGAATTCGTCGGCAGGGTGGGCCAGCAGGGTGTCCGGGTGGTCGATCTGCAGCAGCTTGCCGGCGCGGAAGATCGCGATCTTGTCACCCAGCTTGATGGCTTCGTCGATGTCGTGGCTGACCATGATCACGGTCTTGTTCAGCGCGCGCTGCATCTCGAAAAACTCGTTCTGGATCATCTCGCGGTTGATCGGGTCGACCGCGCCGAACGGCTCATCCATCAGCAGCAACGGTGCATCCGCCGCCAGGGCGCGGATCACGCCGATCCGCTGTTGCTGGCCGCCGGACAGCTCACGCGGGTAGCGATGCAGGTACTGCTTGGGTTCGAGCTTGATCATGCTCATCAACTCGCGGGCGCGGTCGTGGCATTTCTGCTTGTCCCAGCCCAGCAGCTTGGGCACCACCACGATGTTCTCTTCGATGGTCATGTTCGGGAACAGACCGATCTGCTGGATCACGTAGCCGATGTTGCGACGCAGGGTCACTTCGTCGAGGTCGGTGGTGTCTTCGCCGTTGATCAGGATCTTGCCGGAGGTCGGCTTGATCAGGCGGTTGATCATCTTCAGCGTGGTGCTCTTGCCGCAGCCCGAGGGGCCGAGGAATACGCAAATTTCGCCTTCGTTGACGGTCAGGCTTACGGAATCAACGGCGGTGATGGTCTTGCCGTTGCTTTGGAAGGTCTTGGTCAGGTTTTGAAGTTCGATCATTTGAGCAGTCCTTTTGGAGTCAGCGTGCGTTGCAGCCATTGCAGAAGCAGGTCGGCGAAGATGGCCAGGAGACTGACCAGCACGGCGCCAACGATCAGCATCGACATGTCGCTGCGGCTGATGGAAGCCAGAATAAGTACACCCAGGCCACCGGCGCCGATGGTGGCGGCGATGGTCATCACACCAATGTTCATGACGACGGCGGTGCGCACACCGGCGAGGATCACCGGTACGGCAATCGGCAGCTCGACCATGCGCAAGCGCTGGCCGAAGGTCATGCCGATGCCTTTGGCGGCCTCGCGAATGCCCGGCTCAACGCCGGTGAGGGCGAGGTAGGTGTTGCGCATGATGGGCAGCAGGGAATAGAGGAACACGGCGGTGATGGCCGGCATCGGCCCCAGGCCCTGGCCAAATTTGGAGTAGAACGGCAGCAGCAGGCCGAACAGCGCAATCGACGGCACGGTCAGCAACACCGTGGCACTGGCTTGCAATGGGCCGGCGAGCGTCGGGAAGCGGGTCATCAGCACACCCAGGGGCACGCCTACGACGATTGCGAGGATCACTGCAATGCCGACCAGGGTGATGTGCTGCCAGGTCAGGTGCAGGACTTGGGCCCAATCAAGATGGGAAAAGGCGTTCAGGAATTCCATGTCTTCTCCTCTTAGTTGATCGGATGCTGGCGCAGGAAATCTGCGGCCACGGCGGACGGGCTTTCGTGGTCGACGTCGACCCGCGCGTTCAGCTGGCGCATGGTTTCGTCGTCGAACAGCGCAGCCAGTGGCTTGAGATCAGCGGCCAGTTGCGGATGGGCATCGAGGTAAACCTGACGCACCACCGGCGCGGCGGTGTAGTCCGGGAAGTAGTGCTTGTCGTCTTCCAGCAGCTTCAATTTGAAGGCGTTCAGGCGACCGTCGGTGGTGTAGACCAAGCCGGCAAACACCTGGCCATTACGCAGCGCGGTGTACACCAGGCCGGCGTCCATCTGCCGGGTGTTCTTGCGGGTCAGGTTCATGTCGTACAGCTTGACCATGCCGGCCATGCCGTCGGAACGGTTGGCGAACTCGGTGTCCAGGGCCACCAGGCGGTTTTCCTTGGTGTTCTCGGCCAGTGCCGCGGTCAGGTCGCTGATGCTGTTGATCTGCGGGAATTCCTTGGCCACGTTCTCTGGCAGGGCCAGGGCGTAGGTGTTGCTGAATTTCGACGGGGAGAGCCAGACCAGGCCTTTTTTCGCGTCGAGTTCTTTCACTCGGGCGTAGGACTGTTCGCTGTCGAGCTTCTCGTCGACGTGGTTGTAGGCCACCAGCGACACGCCGGTGTATTCCCAGATCAGGTCCAGTTGCCCGCTTTCCTGGGCACTGCGTGCCAGGTTGCTGCCCAGGCCGCCGGTCACACGGGTGTCGTAACCCTTGGTGCGCAGGTACTGGGAGGTGATTTCGGCGAGCAGGGTCTGTTCAGTGAACACCCGGGCACCGATGCGGATGACCGGTTTTTCAGCGGCTTGCGCAAACCCTGCGAACAGCAGGACGCAGCTCAATATCAATGTCAGTTTTTTCATGTGAATTCCTGTTTCAGGCCCAAGACGGGGCCAAAGCCTTAAGACGGACGCAACCCGCGTTCCAGCCAAAGGCGGCTGGCCATGGTCACCAGACCGTCGAGCAGCAAGGCCAGCAGCGCGGTGCATGCGGCGCCGAGCAGCAGTTGCGGCTGATTGTTCAGGGCGATGCCGGGGAAGATCAGGCTGCCCAGGCTGTTGGCGCCAATCAGGAACGCCAGGGGCGCGGTACCGACGTTGATCGCCAGGGCCACGCGTACACCACCGATGATGATCGGCACGGCGTTGGGCAATTCCACGCGAAACAGCACCTGGCGCGGCGTCATGCCGATGCCGACGGCGGCTTCTTTCAGGGAACCTTGAACGTTTTTCAGGCCTTCATAGGTGTTGCGCACGATGGGCAGCAACGAGGCGAGGAACAGCGCGAAGATCGCGGGGCCGCTGCCGATGCCAAGGACACCGAGGGCGATGGCCAGTACGGCCAGGGGAGGGACGGTATTGCCGATGTTGAAGATCTGCATGAAGCGTTCTGCGCGCCCGACCATGTTGGGTCGGCTCAGCAGGATACCGGCGGGAATCCCTACGATCAGGGCGGCCAGCATCGAAACAAGGACGAGGATCAAGTGAGCTTGCAGGTAAAACAACAAATCGTCGCGGTACAGTTCGATCGTGTTGATGCCGATCCAGTGGACCAGCAGGGCCAGGAGAGCGACGACAACCGCTCCTCCTATCAGCCCTTTGCCATAGCGAATAGCCACAGGCGGACTCCTTTTTTCTTTTGTCGGCGAACACATTTCCGAGCGGCAATGCCATTCCTGGCTGTCGGCGAATATGGTCGCGAATAGCAGCTCGCCCCTACCGGCAACGCGGTATGCGGTCGAGCCATGAGCGCAGCCTCGTCAGGCTAACTTGCTGATTTTTCAGCCCCTGTTACGAGTGCGATAGCAGGGGAGTGGACGTCTCTACCTTTTAAAAGGTTCCATACTTGGCAGCAATTAGCCACCCCCAATGGGGTGAACGGTGGTCCGTCACCCCGGGTTTGCGCTATACTCGCCGCCCTTTTTTGACTCACCTGCCAGGCGATTTCCCATGACCCACCAGGCCGCCGAAGTCGCGAAACGCCGCACTTTCGCCATTATTTCCCACCCCGATGCCGGTAAAACCACCATCACCGAGAAGCTGTTGCTGATGGGCAAGGCGATCGCGGTGGCCGGCACGGTGAAATCCCGTAAATCCGACCGCCATGCCACCTCCGACTGGATGGAAATGGAAAAGCAGCGTGGTATTTCCATTACCACGTCGGTCATGCAGTTCCCGTATCGCGACCACATGATCAACCTGCTCGACACCCCGGGCCACGAAGACTTCTCCGAAGACACCTACCGCACCCTGACGGCGGTGGACTCGGCGCTGATGGTTCTCGACGGCGGTAAAGGCGTCGAGCCACGTACCATCGCGCTGATGGACGTGTGCCGCCTGCGGGACACGCCGATTGTCAGCTTTATCAACAAACTCGACCGTGACATCCGCGACCCGATCGAACTGCTGGACGAAATCGAAGCCGTCCTGAAGATCAAGGCTGCGCCGATCACCTGGCCGATTGGTTGCTACCGCGACTTCAAGGGCGTGTACCACCTGGCCGACGACTACATCATTGTGTACACCGCCGGCCACGGCCACGAACGTACCGATGTGAAAATCATCGAGAAGCTCGACTCCGACGAAGCCCGCGCCCACCTGGGTGACGAGTACGACCGGTTTGTCGACCAGCTGGAACTGGTGCAGGGCGCCTGCCACGAGTTCAACCAGCAGGAATTCCTCGACGGCCAGCTGACGCCGGTGTTCTTCGGTACCGCCCTGGGCAACTTCGGTGTCGATCACGTGCTGGATGCCGTGGTCAATTGGGCCCCCAAGCCGCTGGCCCGGGTTGCCAACGAGCGTACCGTGGAGCCTGTGGAAGAGAAATTCGCCGGCTTCGTGTTCAAGATCCAGGCGAACATGGACCCCAAGCACCGCGACCGTATCGCCTTCATGCGTATCTGCTCCGGCAAATACGAAAAAGGCATGAAAATGCGCCACGTGCGTACCGGCAAGGACGTGCGCATCGGCGACGCCCTGACCTTCTTCTCCTCCGAGCGTGAGCAGCTGGAAGAAGCGTATGCCGGCGATATCATCGGCTTGCACAACCACGGCACCATCCAGATCGGTGACACCTTCACCGAAGGCGAAGTGCTGGGCTTCACCGGTATCCCGCACTTCGCCCCGGAACTGTTCCGCCGCGTACGCCTGCGTGACCCGCTGAAATCCAAGCAACTGCGCCAGGGTTTGCAGCAGTTGGCGGAAGAGGGTGCCACCCAGGTGTTCTTCCCGGAACGCAGCAACGACATCATCCTCGGTGCCGTCGGTGTGCTGCAGTTCGATGTAGTGGCCAGTCGCCTGAAAGAGGAATACAAGGTGGAATGCTCCTACGAGCCGATCACCGTGTACTCCGCGCGCTGGATCGACTGCAGCGATAAGAAGAAGCTGGAAGAGTTCAAGATCAAGGCCGTGGAAAACCTGGCGATCGACGGCGGTGGTCACCTGACCTACCTGGCCCCGACTCGGGTCAACCTGGCGCTGATGGAAGAGCGCTGGCCGGATGTGAAATTCCGCGCGACCCGTGAGCATCACTAAGGGTTAGCGATATAAGAGAGGGCGAAGCTGTGATGGCTTCGCCTTTTTCTTTGGCTGCTATTCAGGTTGTTTCATTGGCGAAAACTTCAGTTCGGGACTAGTTTGAAGCAAGGCGACGGTGGACAGCTGTCGTACGCAGTTCAACTCCTGACTGGGCGGAATTCGACCATGAGTATCTTTCAACGTGTGGTGCTGTTGCTCAAAGTGCTGGTGATGATGTCATTGGGCATGTCTGCCGCGTGGGCCAATACGGCTGTGCAAAGCCATGGCACGGGGTTTGTGGCGGCGAAGACGGTGCAGGCGGGTGGCTTGCAGTTGGCCAAGAGTGAATCCGAGCCCGGTGACGAAAACCAGGGCGGTTCCAAGGACGATGACGATGCCGAGAACCCGGACAATGATGGCGAAGACAGCGACACCTACAACGATGGCGACAGCGATACATAAGTAACGCAGGCAAAAGAAAGCCCCGCTTGCCGAACAGATGCGCTATCCGACAAGCAGGGCTGTAGAACACTGGAATGCTCTGGACTCACCCTCCAGAGCATTTTTTTTGCACGTCAGACCACAAATTGCTCCGCGTAGTGGCAAGCCACCTGGCGGTTGTCCAGAGGTCGCAACACCGGTTCATCGGTGCTGCACAGCTGGGTCGCGTACGGGCAGCGCTTGTGGAAGGCGCAGCCGGATGGCGGGTTCAACGGGTTGGGCAACTCGCCGACGATTTTGATCTTCGGTTTGTTCGGGTCCGGATGAATGGTCGGGGTCGCCGACAGCAACGCCTGGGTGTACGGGTGCAGCGGGCGTGCGTAGATGTCTTCCTTCGGGCCCACTTCCACCGGGCGGCCGAGGTACATCACCATTACGTCATCGGCGACGTGCTGCACCACCGCGAGGTTGTGGGAGATGAACACGTAGGCGGTGTTGAATTCCTGCTGCAGGTCCATGAACAGGTTCAGCACCTGGGCCTGGATCGATACGTCCAGCGCCGAGGTCGGTTCATCCGCCACCAGCACCTTGGGTTGCAGCATCATCGCCCGTGCCAGTGCGATCCGCTGGCGCTGGCCGCCGGAGAACATGTGCGGGTAGCGCTGATAATGCTCAGGGCGCAGGCCCACTTGCTTCATCATCGCCTGGACCTTTTCCCGGCGCTCGGCGGCAGACAGGTTGGTGTTGATCAGCAGCGGCTCGCCCAGTTGGTCACCGACCTTCTGGCGCGGGTTCAGTGAGGCGTAAGGGCTCTGGAACACCATCTGCACGTCTTTGCGCAGTTGCTTGCGCTGGGCCTTGTCGGCACCGGCGACTTCTTGCCCGGCGATTTTCAACGAGCCGGAAGACGGCTCCTCAATCAAGGTCAGGGCGCGGGCCAGGGTGGATTTGCCGCAACCGGATTCGCCCACGACCGCGAGGGTCTTGCCGGCTTCCAGTTCGAACGACACACCGTTGAGTGCGCGCACCAGGGCATGGCCCTTGAACAGGCCACGGGACACTTCGTAGTGACGGGTCAGGTCGCGGGCGGTAAGTACGACGGCCATTACGCCACCTCCTGATTCAGCGGGTAGAAGCAGCGGGCAAGGCTGTTGCTTTTCGGGTCAAGGCCCGGGCGTTGGGCGCGGCAGGACTCCTGCACATACGGGCACCGCGGCGACAGCAGGCAACCCTGCGGGCGGTCATAACGGCCGGGAACGATACCCGGCAGCGTGGCCAGGCGCGTGGCGCCCAGGCTGTGCTCTGGAATCGCCTTGAGCAACGCTTCGCTGTACGGGTGCGCCGGGATGTCGAACAACTGCGGCACCTGGCCGACTTCCACGGCTTGGCCGGCGTACATCACGCACACGCGCTGGGCGGTTTCGGCCACTACCGCGAGGTCGTGGGTGATCAGCACCAGGCCCATGTTCTGCTCTTTCTGCAAGGCCAGCAGCAGGTCCATGATCTGGGCCTGGATGGTTACGTCGAGCGCAGTAGTCGGTTCATCGGCGATCAGCAGTTTCGGCTCGCCGGCAATCGCCATGGCGATGGCCACACGTTGGCTCATACCACCGGACAGCTGGTGCGGGTAGGCATCCATACGGCTGGCTGCGCCCGGGATTTCCACCTTTTCGAGCAGTTCGATGGCACGCTTGCGCGCTTGCTTGCCGGACATTTTCAAATGCAGGCGCAGCACTTCTTCGATCTGGAAACCCACGGTGTAGCTGGGGTTCAGGGCGGTCATCGGGTCCTGGAAGACCATCGCCAGGTCTTTACCGACGATCTGCCGGCGCTGACGGTTGCTCAGCTTGAGCATGTCCTTGCCGTCGAAGTTCAGGGCGTCGGCGGTGACGATGCCGGGGTGCTCGATCAGGCCCATCAGCGCCATCATGGTCACGGATTTACCCGAACCGGACTCGCCAACGATCGCCAGTACTTCGCCTTTGTCGACGGAGATGTCGAGGCCATCGACCACTGGCACGGCGGTCTTGTCGCCGAAGCGGACATTGAGATTCTTGATTTCTAGCAGTGACATGGGAATCTCCTCAGGCGGCATTCTTGAGTTTCGGGTCCAGCGCATCGCGCAGCCCGTCGCCCATCAGGTTGATTGCCAGCACGCTGAGCAAAATGGTCAAGCCAGGCAGGCTCACGACCCACCAGGCGCGTTCGATGTAGTCGCGGGCCGAGGCCAGCATGGTGCCCCACTCAGGGGTTGGCGGTTGTACGCCAAGGCCCAGGAAGCCCAGGGCGGCAGCATCGAGAATCGCCGAGGAGAAACTCAGGGTGGCCTGAACGATCAGCGGCGCCATGCAGTTCGGCAGCACGGTGACGAACATCAGGCGCGGCAGGCCGGCGCCGGCGAGGCGGGCGGCAGTCACGTAGTCACGGTTCAGTTCGCCCATCACCGCAGCGCGGGTCAGACGGACATAGGACGGCAGCGACACGATCGCGATCGCAATCACGGTGTTGATCAGGCCAGGGCCGAGGATCGCGACAATGGCCACAGCCAGCAGCAGCGACGGCAGGGCCAGCATGATGTCCATCAGGCGCATGATGGTCGGGCCGAGCAGGCGCGGGAAGAAACCGGCGAACAGGCCCAGCAGGATCCCCGGGATCAGCGACATCACCACCGACGACAAGCCGATCAGCAACGACAGGCGCGAACCCTGGATCAGGCGCGACAGCAGGTCACGTCCGAGTTCATCGGTGCCCAGCAGGAACTGGATCTGCCCACCTTCCAGCCAGGCCGGAGGGGTCAGCAGGAAGTCACGGTATTGCTCGCTCGGGTTATGCGGGGCCACCCAAGGGGCGAAGAGCGCGCAAAACACCACCAGCAACATGAACAGCAGGCCGGCAACGGCGCCCTTGTTCTTGGAGAAGGCTTGCCAGAATTCTTTGTACGGGGACGGGTACAGCAGGCTTTGATCGACTGCTACCGCGGGAGTAGGTGTGGTCATGGTCATGATCTCAGCGCTGGTGACGGATGCGTGGGTTGGCGAAGCCGTAGAGGATATCCACCACGAAGTTCACCAGAATCACCAGGCAGGCGATTAACAGGATGCCGTTTTGCACCACGGGATAATCCCGTGCGCCAATGGCTTCGATCAGCCATTTGCCGATGCCGGGCCACGAGAAGATGGTTTCGGTCAGGACCGCACCGGCCAGCAATGTGCCGACTTGCAGGCCGACCACGGTGAGTACCGGGATCAAGGCGTTACGCAGGCCGTGGACGAACACCACGCGCGCCGGCGACAGGCCCTTGGCCTTGGCGGTGCGGATGTAATCTTCACGCAATACTTCAAGCATCGACGAACGGGTCATCCGCGCGATAACGGCCAGCGGGATGGTACCGAGCACGATGGCCGGCAGGATCAGGTGGTGCAACGCGTCCCAGAACGCGTCCGGCTCGTCGGCCAGCAGGGTGTCGATCAGCATGAAGCCGGTGCGCGGCTCGATGTCGTAGAGCAGGTCGATCCGTCCGGAGACTGGCGTCCAGCCCAGGCTGACGGAGAAGAACATGATCAGGATCAGGCCCCACCAGAAGATCGGCATCGAATATCCCGCCAGGGAGATGCCCATCACCCCATGGTCGAACAGGGATCCTCGCTTCAAGGCCGCGATCACCCCGGCTAACAGCCCCAGGATGCCGGCGAACAACAGGGCGGCCATGGACAGTTCCAGGGTCGCAGGGAAAAGGGCGGTGAATTCAGTCCACACGCTGGTACGGGTGCGCAGGGATTCGCCGAGGTCGCCGTGGGCGAGCTTGCCGACATAATCCAGGTATTGCGCGTAGAGCGGTTTATTCAGACCAAGGCGTTCCATTGCCTGAGCGTGCATCTCGGGGTCGACTCGTCGTTCGCCCATCATGACTTCGACGGGGTCGCCAGGGATCATGCGAATCAACGCGAAGGTCAGCAAGGTGATGCCGAAAAACGTGGGGATCAATAACCCCAATCGGCGGGCAATAAAACTAAACATCTTGTTGTGTACCTCAATCAGCCGGTTAGGCAGGTTCGGCACCGTCAATGTCGACGGTGCCGAGCGTCTCTTATCTACTTCACCTGGGTGGTGGCGAAGTTATTTGTGGTCAGAGGGCTTTGGGTATAACCCTCGACGTTTTTACGCATGGCGGTGAACATTTTCGGGTAAGCCATGGGAATCCATGGTTGGTCCTTGTCGAAAACGTCCATTGCTTGTTCATAGAGTGCAGCGCGCTGGGTGGGTTCAGCGATGGCGCGCGCCTTGTCGATCAAGTCTTGAAACTCCTTGTTACACCAGCGGGCGTAGTTTTCGCCGTTTTTCGCTGCATCGCAACTCAAGTTCGGGGTGAGGAAGTTATCCGGGTCCCCGTTATCCCCCGCCCAGCCGGCGGAGACCATGTCATGTTCGCCATTCTTGGCGCGCTTGAGCATTTCGCCCCATTCCATGACTTTGATGTTCACTTTCAGGCCGATCTGCGCCAGGTCCGCCTGCATGCGCTGGGCGCCGAGCATCGGGTTGGGGTTGGTCGGGCCGCCGCCGTTGCGGGTGAACAGGGTGATTTCGGTGCCTTCCGGTACGCCGGCTTCCTTGAGCAGGGCGCGGGCCTTGTCGAGGTCGCGGGGCGGGTTCTTCAGCTTGTCGCTGAAGCCCAGCAAGGTGGGCGGGTAAGGGCCGGTGGCGTCGACTGCGTTGCCTTTGCCGTACAGGGACTCGTTGTAGCCTTTCTTGTCGAACGCGATGTTGATCGCGTGACGCACCCGGGCGTCGCTCATGTACTTGTGGGTGGTGTTCATTGCGGTGTAGGCGGTGGTCATCGCCGCCAGTTCCGCGACCTTCAGGTTCGGGTCGGCCTTCATGCTCGGCACGTCATCCGGTTTCGGATACAGCGCGATCTGGCATTCGTTGGCCTTGAGCTTTTGCAGGCGCACGTTGTTGTCGGTGGTGATGGCCAGGATCAGCGGGTCAGCCGGCGGCTTGCCACGGAAGTAGTCCGGGTTGGCCTTGAAGCGCACTTGGGCGTCTTTGGCGTAGCGTGTGAAGATGAACGGGCCGGTGCCGATGGGCTTGGCGTTCAGGTCATCGGTCTTGCCGGACTTGAGCAACTGGTCGGCGTATTCGGCGGAGTGAATCGAGGAAAACGCCATGGCCAGGTCGGCCAGGAACGGTGCTTCAGGGCGGGTCAGGGTGAAGACCACGGTGTGGTCATCGGTCTTCTCTACGCTCTTGAGCAGTTCCTTGAAGCCCATGCTTTCAAAGTATGGGTAGCCCACGTTGGACTTTTTGTGCCACGGGTGATTCGGGTCCAGCTGGCGCTGGAAGCTCCAAAGCACGTCGTCGGCGTTCATGTTGCGCGTGGGTTTGAAGTAGTCGGTAGTGTGGAACTTGATGTCGTCACGCAGGTGAAAGGTGTAGGTCAGGCCATCGGCGCTGATCTCGGGCAGGTCTTTGGCCAGCGCCGGGATCACTTCGGTGGTGCCGGGCTTGAAGTCCACCAGGCGGTTGAAGATGGTTTCGGCCGCGGCGTCGGCGGTGACAGCCGTGGTGTACAGGACCGGATCGAAGCCTTCCGGGCTGGCTTCGGTGCAGACGACCAACGGTTTGGCCGAGATGCCGACAGCAACGCTCAACAGCGCAGCGGCAATGGCGGCTTGTAACGGGAGCATTTTCATCTAAGAGCCCTCTGCAATCGATTGGACCAGACAAGCGTAGGCGGCGGGCTCGTCCTGAGCCCGCCGCCGACCTGGCGCTGATTAAAGAATGTTGAACGGGATGGTGGTCACCAGGCGGAACTCACGCAGGTTGCCGTCAGCCTGGTTGGCGCTGGCACGGTGAGTCACGTAGGTACCACGAATGGTGGTGGCCTTGAGTGCGCCGCTCTGGATCGCGTAAGCCGCGCCTACACCGTATTCCTGGTGCTTTTCGCCGTCCTGGGCCTGAATGCCGTTGTAGGCAAAGCCAGCGCGGCCGCCGTCGCCGGTGTAGTGAGTACCGTCGATACCCCAGCCACGTGCCGAGTAGACGTTGAACTTCAGGCCCGGCACGCCGTATTCGGCCATGTTGATGCCGTAGGCGATCTGGAAGGACTTCTCGTTCGGACCGTTGAAGTCGGACGTCAGGGAGTTGGCCAGGTAGATGCCGTTGGTTTCGTGCAGGTAGTCGAAGTACTCGTCGCCGTTCACGGCCTGGTAGGAGAAGGTCAGGCTGTGAGCCTGGTGGGTCAGGCCGAACGACAGCGAGTAGGTATCGTTGTCGATCTTGCCCATCAACTTTTTGCCTTCGTCGACGGTCTTGTAGTAGTTCAGGCCCGTGGTCAGGGACAGGGTCTGGCTGTCACCCAGCTCGTGGGTAGCACCGAAGTAGTACTGGTTCCAGAAGTCTTCCACGTTAGCGGCGAACAGGCTGGTCTTCAGGCTCTTGAACGGCTGGTAGTTGACGCCCAGGGTGTTGACCTTGTCGGTTTCCTGGCGACCATTGCCGTATTCGGTACGGAATTTCGACAGGCTCTGCTCGGTCCGTGGCGAAACGCGGTCGAACACGCCGCCCTGGAAGGACAGGTTGCTGAACTCTTCGCTGTTGAAGCTCACACCTTCGAAGCTCGAAGGCAGTGCACGGTTACCGATGGTGTCGATGATGCCGCTGCTGAAGTTCTGGCGACCGGCGGTCAAGGTGGTGTTCGAGACACGGAACTTGACGTTGGCCAGGCCCAGTTTGCTCCACTGGTCTACAGCGTCACCGTCGGAGTCGGCCAGGGTACGGTTGGAGCCGCCCTTGATGTCGCGCTTGCTGCGGTCCAGGACCAGAGCGTTGTAGACCGCCACTTCAGTGCTCACGCCAACGGTGCCTTGGGTGAAACCCGAGGTAGCGTTGAGGATGGTGCCTTGCACCCAGTTGGTACGGTAGTTGTCAGTACGGGCTTCGCCGTGCTTCTGGTAAGTGAACTTGCTGCCACGGAAGCGTTGTTCGTTGGAGAACCAGTTGCGGGTTGTACCGCCCAGGCTTGCGCCATCGATAAAGCCTTTGGCCTCGCTTTGGGCGCTGGTGCCGGCCAGTGTGGTTGGAACGAAGTCCTGGCTTGCAGGATCAGCGTAGGCGTTAGCCGTGATGCTGCTGATGGCCAGGGCCAGTAGCGCGGTGCTGCTCAGTTTCATGGGTGAAGCTCCTTTGGTTCTCTTTTTAATGCCGGTCTTTTTAGGTGAACCGGCTATTGGGTGTGTAACTCGTTCAAGCCTTTGCAAACGTTTGCCCATGGGTAAAACCCGAAATAAGGCTGCACGTTTGCAGCAAGGCGAATGCTCGCCCTGCGCAATCCGGTTATCTTTTTATGGGTTGATGCTGACGCCCGAGAACACGTTGCGGCCGAAGGGGCTCACTTTGAAACCTTCGACTTTGGCGCTTAACGGCTGGTTGACCGTCGAGTGGGCGACTGGCGTGATCGGCACCTGCTGCTTGAGCAGTTGCTGCGCCTGTTTGTATAGAACAGTCCTTTGTTCGCGGTCGGTGACGACCTTGGCTTGCTTGATCAGCTTGTCGTACGCCGGGTCACACCACATGGAGTAGTTGTTCCCGCCGATGGCGTCGCAGCTGTAGAGGGTGCCCAGCCAGTTGTCCGGGTCACCGTTGTCGCCGGTCCAGCCGATCAGGCTGATGTCATGCTCGCCATTCTTGGTGCGCTTGATGTACTCGCCCCATTCATAGCTGACGATCTTGACCTTGAGGCCAATCTTTGCCCAATCGCTTTGCAGCATTTCGGCCATCAGCTTGGCGTTGGGGTTGTACGGCCGTTGTACCGGCATCGCCCACAGGGTGATCTCGGTGCCTTCCTTCACGCCGGCAGCCTTGAGCAATTCCTTGGCTTTTTCCGGGTTGTAGGCGGCGTCCTTGATGGTGTCGTCGTAAGACCACTGGGTCGGCGGCATGGCGTTGACCGCCAGTTGCCCCGCGCCCTGGTACACGGCGTTGAGGATGCTCTGCTTGTTCACCGCCATGTCCAGGGCCTGGCGCACTTCGAGCTGGTCGAAGGGCTTGTGCCGCACGTTATAGGCGATGTAGCCGAGGTTAAAGCCTGGCTTGGTCAGCAGTTGCAGCTTCGGATCGGCCTTCAGGGCTTCGACGTCGGCCGGGCGCGGGTGCAGGGTGATCTGGCATTCGCCGGCCTTGAGCTTTTGCACCCGTACCGAGGCGTCGGTGTTGATCGCAAAGATCAGCTGGTCGAGCTTCACGCGGCTCGGGTCCCAGTACTGTTTGTTGCCGGTGTAGCGAATCTGCGAGTCTTTCTGGTAGCGCTGGAACACGAACGGCCCGGTGCCGATCGGCTTCTGGTTGATGTCGCTGGGCTTGCCGACCTTGAGCAAATGGTCGGCGTATTCAGCCGACAGGATCGAGGCGAAGCTCATGGCGATGTTCTGGATAAACGCGGCGTCGACCGTGTTCAGGGTCATCACCACGGTGTGCGGGTCGGTTTTCTCGACCTTGGCGATATTCTTGTTCAGGCTCATCCCGTTGAAGTACGGAAACTCGGTGGGGTAGGCCTTGCGGAACGGGTGTTCGGGGTCAAGCATGCGATTGAAGGTGAACAGCACGTCGTCGGCGTTGAAGTCGCGCGTCGGCTTGAAGTCCTTGTTGCCGTGGAATTTCACCCCTTCACGCAGGTGAAAGGTATAGGTCAGGCCGTCTTCGGAAATATCCCAACGGGTTGCCAGGCCCGGTACGACATTGGTCGCGCCTTTTTCAAACTCGGCCAAGCGGTTGTAGATAGGCTCGGCGGCGTCGTTATCGGTGGCCGTCGTGTATTGCGCGGTGTCGAAGCCCGCCGGGCTGCCTTCGGAGCAAAACACCAGGCTCTTTTTCTCGGCAGCCTGGCCCATCGAGGCCACAGCCAGCAGGCTGGTGCCAAATATCGCGGATAGAACGGTGGTATGGCGCATAACAATCCCGATCCTTGTTTGTTGTTTTCGTCAGTGAGCAATCGCAAGGTCATTCACGACCTTGCGACAACACTGATCCCACAACGGCAGTTGCCCTACAGAGACGATGCGTCTGCCGTACCACGACGTTATGGGTCGGGAGCCAGGCAGTAAATGCAACGAATCTGACAGACCTTGTAGGTAACGGAGCCGCGATTCGCAGTTAGCTGCCGTAGGACGGCAGCGTGTGCGGAGGTGGTCTGTTTCCTACGGTCTTGGCGGATGCAATAACGGCGACGTTATGAAACGTCGCCGCCAGAGATCCTTACTTGCCGCTTACGCTCACGCCGTAGAAGGAGTTCAAGCCAAATGGGCTGATCTTGAAGTCCTGCACGTTGTTGCGCATGGGTTGATACACCGTCGAGTGCGCGATAGGTGTCATCGGGACTGCATCTTTGAGGATATGTTGCGCCTGCTTGTACAGCTCGGTGCGTTTGGCTACGTCGGAAGTCGCCTTGGCTTCTTTCACGATGCCGTCGAATTTCTTGTCGCACCACTTGGAGAAGTTGTTGCCGGCCAGGGAATCGCAGCCGAACAGCACGTTCAGCCAGTTGTCCGGGTCACCATTGTCGCCGCTCCAGCCAATGATCATGGCTTGGTTCTCGCCGCCTTTGGAACGCTTGATGTACTCGCCCCACTCATAGCTGACGATGTTCACTTTCAGGCCGATCTGTTTCCAGTCGTTCTGCAGCATCTCGGCCATCAGCTTGGCGTTCGGGTTGTACGGACGCTGGACCGGCATCGCCCACAGGGTGATCTCGGTGCCTTCCTTGACGCCGGCTTCCTTGAGCAAAGCCTTGGCTTTGGTCACATCAAACGGCGCATCCTTGATGGTGGTGTCATAGGACCACTGGGTTGGCGGCATGGCGTTGACAGCCAGTTGGCCTGCGCCCTGGTACACCGAGTCGATGATCTGCTGCTTGTTCACCGACATGTCCAGGGCCTCACGCACGCGCAGGTCGGACAGCGGGTTAGGCGCGGTCTGGCCCTTGAGGACCGGCATTACGTTGTAGGCGATGTAGCCCAGGTTGAAACCGGCCTGGTGCGGCAGTTTCAGGTCCTTGTCTTCACCCAGCGCCTTGAGGTCGGCCGGACGTGGGAACAGGGTCACCTGGCATTCGTTTTTCTTCAGCTTCTGGATACGCACCGACGGGTCGGTAGTGATGGCGAAGATCAGGTTGTCGATCTTCACGTCTTCAGGTTTCCAGTAATCCTTGTTGCCGGTGTAACGGATGTTGGAGTCTTTCTGGTAGCTCTTGAACACGAACGGACCAGTGCCGATTGGCTTCTGGTTGATGTCCTGTGCCTTGCCTTCCTTCAACAGCTGGGCGGCGTATTCAGCCGACTGGATGGAGGCGAAGCTCATTGCCAGGTTCTGGATGAAGGCGGCGTCCACGGTGCCAAGGGTGAACTTGACGGTGTGGTCATCGACTTTCTCAATGTTCTTGATGTTGGTGTCCATACCCATGTCCGTGAAGTACGGGAACTCGGTCGGGTAGGCTTTACGGAACGGATCGTCTTTATTGATCATCCGGTTGAAGGTGAACAGTACGTCGTCAGCCGTGAATTCACGAGTTGGCTTGAAGTACGGGGTGGTGTGGAACTTGACGCCTTCACGCAGGTGGAAGGTGTACGTCAGGCCATCCGGGGAAACGTCCCAGGTCGTGGCGAGCCCAGGAACAACAGCGGTGCCGCCGCGCTCGAACTGGGTCAGACGGTTGAACATGGTTTCGGCCGAAGCATCGAAGTCTGTTCCGGTGGTGTACTGGCCTGGATCAAAACCGGCCGGGCTCCCTTCGGAGCAGAACACCAGGTTGCTCGCCGCTTGGGCGAAAGGTGCAGCAGCCATTAAACCGGCGCTGACTAATAACGGAATGACTGCGTGTTTAAGCATGTTGGCCTCATGATTTGTTGTCATTTTTGGTAGTGAGGGCGACCTCGTGAGTCGACCTGCGGATACTTATGCAGGGCCCATACCCAATGCAAGATGTTGAGAGCCTACAACGGCTAAACAGTGGTACGAACGTACACGAATGTCGCATATGTGTAAGTTCAGACACATTTACGCACTTTTGAGGGTTTTTTTCGGTGCGAGGGCTGCACCAGGAATGCCCAACCGAGGCGTCTGGCGCACTCGGTTGGGGCGCGGCTGTTACTTATTCAGACTGACGCCGTAGAAGGGAGTGAGTCCAAAAGGACTGATCTTGAAGTCCTGCACTTCCTTTCGCAGGGGCTGGAAAACCGTCGAGTTTGCGATAGGCGTTATAGGTACTTGTTCCTTAAGGATTTTTTGTGCCTGTTGATACCACTTGATGCGCTGCTCGCGGTCGCTGCTGACCTTGGCCTGCTGTACCAGTTTGTCGTAGGCCGGGTTACACCATTTTGCATAGTTGCTGCCCTTCACCGCGGCACAACTGTAGAGCACGCCGAGCCAGTTATCCGGGTCGCCGTTGTCGCCGGTCCAGCCGTAGATCATCACGTCGTGCTCGCCGGCTTTGGCGCGTTTGATGTACTCGCCCCACTCATAGCTGACGATATTGGCCTTGATGCCAATCTTTTCCCAATCCTGCTGGATCATCTGCGCCGACATCCGGGCATTGGGATTCGACGCGCGTTGTACGGTCATCGCCCACAGGTTGAGGGTGGTACCTGGTGCAACCCCTGCTTCTTTTAGTAGCGCCCGCGCCTTGGCCGGATCGTAGGGCGCGTCCTTGATTGTCGGGTCATAAGACCACTGGGCCGGAGGCAGGGCGTTCTGCGCCAATTGTCCGGCGCTCTGGTACACCGCCTTGATAATTGCCGGCTTGTCGATGGCCATGTCCAGCGCCTGGCGCACCTTGAGCTGGTCCAGGGGCGGGTGGGTCACGTTGTAGGCGAGAAAGCCCAGGTTGAAGCCGGCTTGCTGAAGAACCCGCAGGTTGGGGTCTTGCTTCATCACTTCGATGTCGGAAGGGCGCGGGTAACCGCTGACCTGGCACTCGCCGGCCTTGAGCTTTTGCAGGCGCACGGCGGCGTCCGGGGTGATCGAGAACACCAGGTTGTCGAGCTTCACATCTTCGGGCTTCCAATACTGTTTATTGGCGCTGTAGCGAATCTGCGAATCCTTCTGGTAACGCTTGAACACAAATGGCCCGGTGCCCACCGGCTTCTGATTGATGTCCGCGGCCTTGCCTTCCTTGAGCAACTGCGCGGCATATTCGGCGGACTGCACCGAGGCGAAGCTCATGGCCAGGTTCTGCACGAAGGAGGCGTCAACGTTGTTCAGGTTGAAGCGCACGGTGTGCTCGTCGAGTTTTTCGACGCTCTTGATCGTGGTGTTCAAGCCCATGTCGGTGAAGTAGGGCGATTCCGACGGGTAGGCTTTACGGAACGGGCTCTCGGGATCCAGCAGGCGCTGGAAGGTGAACACCACGTCGTCAGCGTTGAAGTCCCGGGTCGGGGTGAAGTAGTCAGTGGTGTGGAACTTGACGCCATCCCGCAGGTGGAAGGTGTACGTCAGGCCGTCCTTGGACACGTCCCAGCTCGTCGCCAGGCCGGGTTCGACTTCAGTGCCGCCGCGCTTGAACTGGGTCAGGCGGTTGAACACGGTTTCGGCGGAGGCGTCGAAATCGGTGCCGCTGGTGTACTGGCTGGGGTCGAAGCCGGCGGGGCTGGCTTCGGAGCAGTAGACCAGGGTGCTGGCTGCCTGGGCCATGGGCATGAATGCAAGCAGGCCGGCAGCAAGGAGCAGCGGTTTTAAGGTGATTCTTTCCATGGAGACCCCTGAAGTGGCAGGCAAATAGTGCCCGAACGAAAACGGCAGTCACCGAGGTTACCGCCGTTCTTGTCACTCAGGTAGAGATAAGCATGCGAGACCCCAGTGTCTCCGGGATTCGGCTATTCCAGGTCGCTACGATTTAGCCGGAAAGTGTTCGGGTTTATAAGTGAACGCCCACCACTTGAGCGGATTCCAGTACGGGTTGTTCTTTGACGGCTTGAATTTCTTGATCCGCGCCATTTCTTCGCTGACATACTGTTCAGCCTGAGCTCTTACTGCGGTACGGACGTTGTCGGTGATCGGGATTTTTTGTGCGGATAAGTTCTCCAGGTAGAGGTGTTCTACTTTATCAATGGCTGCTTTTACTTGTTCCGGGGACAGGTTGGCGGTCAAGGTACCGCTATAACCTTTGACAGGGCGGCCAATCAACTTTTGGAATTGAGCGGCAAACGAAGCATCCCCACCGGTTGCGGAATCACATGACAGCAGGCGCACGTTGTCGAACTCTTCCGGATGGATCCCTTTGCTGTGAAGCGTATCCAGCAATTCTTCCGGACTATTGAGCTTTCCATCGTAAGAAACTTTTGCGACCCCGGTAGTCTCATCGACTTTACCGTGTACCAGTATGTTCAATCGCTGGGCCGCACCTTGTTTGTTCACATCCACGAACGTGTAAAGTTTATCGTTGATAGTGTTCAGGCTATCTATTTCTCCACTGAGAATACTGGTTTTTTCAGCAGTAGAAAAAAGGGCTTCGCCGACCGGCAGATGTTTAACCGTTTTCAGGGGCGGCAGTTCGACACCGTCTACGTTGATAGATACCGTGGCAACTTCTGGTCCACTCGGGTCAATTTCACTTAATGACGGGTCTGGAGGACTATCGCCAGATACTTTCGAAACACGTGTCAGCTCAAATTCGCTCTTCTGCGAATTATAGTTCCAGCGGTAGTCTTCAGTAACGGTGGAGTTGAACGTGATCGGAGTTTCACCCAGGCTCGCCTCGACCAAACCGGGTGCAACTTCGTGTGCCAGCATCAGGCTTGAAATGACGGCCGCAGCAGTGCCTCCCGTACGGTCGCCTGCGGTCTTGCCATAGAGGCTGTCATGCACGCCAAACACGATATTGCCTATATTGCCGACAATGGGCACATAACCAAAGGTATTGCCCCAGAAATCTTTCGCCGACTTCCAGGCTTGCTGCGAGGAACCAAATACCTCAGTCTGGTTGGCCCACACCGCATTCTTTGCATTCTCCTCCTGATAGTGGGGGGCGATACCTTTGTTCAGATCGCCAAATTGCAGCGCATAACCTGCGTCTCGCGATTCGGTGTAGTTGAATAGCTCTCGTACCGGCACGGATTTATCTTTGTACCAGTGTTCGTACCCCGGATATCGCGACCGATTATCCTGGATGAGGCTGTCGAGCACCGCCCCGGCCGGTGGCCAGTGGGCATTGTGTCCCCCTTGCATATCACCGGTATTGAAACGGCGCATCAATTCATCACGATTGTCTTTGGCCCAGTTCGCAAATTCTTCATCGCCTTTTATCTCGCGGACAGCGCCGTTCTTCAAGTCGATCATGACTCCCTGATTGGGGCGATTGGCGGGATTGCCATCGTAAGGCGTGTAGGGGATAAAGGCATACCCGCTCATGGGGTAGCCGTAAATATTGGGGATAATCACTTGCCCATTCTTGTCCAGCGTGCGATTCACCGCTTCCTGGCCGGCAGGGCTTAACCTTGCGAAGTTTTCCGAGTCACTACGAAGGCTCAGCAACGTGCCCCGTGTTACATAGGCGTCTGCTTTTCCCGATCGCTCTGCTATTGTTCCGGAGCCCTCGCGCATCGGCGCGGCTATGTCTTTCTCCCAGCGAGCTTGAAGTTGTCGGCCGAACGCTTCCAGATCATTGATTTTTGTCCGGTCTTTTTTTTCTATTTCCATTTCAGGAAAATTTAAAATCCCACCACGTGCGGGTCTGTCGTGCGCTAGAGCACCCGCTGCAATTTCCCATGCGAAATAAGTGCGTGTCTGGGTATCAGAGAGATTTTGCGCTGTGCCCATACCGACATAGGTATTGAACGTTACCGTGAACTTTTCATGCGGGTCGAACCCGGCTGCCAATAAACCCCCACTGAAGTATCCTGCGGGGTCCATGAACAGGCGCACGTTCTGGAACTTGACGTTTCGTTCGCCTTCAGTGCCACTTTCTATATTTTCGATCTGCGTCTTTACACGATTGGCATAGGCATCGATATGAGCCTCTCGCTCATTGTAGGTATACCCATCGCCTGGCGCGTGAACAAAGTCGGGTCCGTAAATAGTTGCCTTGTAGATATCAGACTCGTTCCTGGCGGCAGTGCCAACGTTGTCCGTTTCACAAATATCCGTACTCTTCAATGGCGTTGGCGGTATTCGTTCCAGCGCCTCGGTACGTTGTTCTTGAGTCGTACCGGGTAGCGGTGTTTTTGGGTAATGGACAATGTTAAGTTGAGCTGAGCTTGTCATTTCAGATTACCTGGCTGGATGTTGATTGCACGCATCTGCGCCGCCATAAACTGTGGAAGAGGAGTACGGTAATTACGCCATGAGTGGTTCAGCTCCCAGGCGTGTTCCGCTCGTTGAGGGTGAGGATGTAGTTGTCCATTGCACGGGTTATAAATTGAAAAGATTTATAACCAACGCACTTCAATGTGTCCGGACCAGCACACTCCTGGCGATTAGGTTTTTTCTGCAGCGGGTAACCGGTTATTAACTCTGAAACCTCTTGAATGAAGTGCCAGGCAAAAAATGCTGCCCGAAGGCAGCGGCATTACAGTCCTGCTCCTTGAAATGGCAAGTGAACGCTACGCGAACGAGAACGGCGGTCACCGCGGTTGCCGCCGTTCGGGTTACCCAGGTTGAGATAAGCGCCTGCGTCGCGGCGATCGCCTTAAAACACCTGTGCGCCGCCATAAACGGTGGACTGTATCCACCGCGGGTCCATGGGATCGCTCCAGACGTGCCGAGGTGGCGTACCACCATCTCCGATCAGGATTTGCCGGCCCTCGTCGCTCCATTCCTGCATGCGTTGTGCGAATTGGCCGTGGTACTCGTTGGCCGGACAAGTGATACCGGCCCATGGGTCCACTATCCACGCATCAGCCCATTCGGGCTCGGCAAATCCAGCGGTCAAGAGGTTAGGCTGACTTGCGGGGCCGCCAACCACGCTGAAGGTGTGCCCCTGCACTTGTGCAATGCGGGCAAAGCCGCCACTGGCGTTAATGGTATCGGTGGCGACCCTGGCCATCTGGTCACAATTGCCAGCCCCCGTTTTCAGGATGACCTCCGAGTAGTTGGGCGCGCCGGTTCGAGTGTATAGCCAGGTCACTATTTCATTGGCCACGTCGCTGCGCAGACCGTTACCGGCATCGGCCAGGGTTTTCTGGTTGGCCGACCGTATACCGGTTGTCTGGAACTGTTCGTCCACCGTTCTCTTGCCCCAACGGGCGTAGGCCTTGTTTTGCTCACTGACCGTGAGCTCCCCGAAGTAACCAGGCTTTTGAAGGGGGTCCAGTTTTATGGTCTTGGCGGCCACCTCTACCTTCTTGTCCCAGGCATAGGCCGCCAGTAGGACTTCACGTGCCTTTTCATCGGACAGTCCGGCCAGGACTCGGTCCAGTTGGGTGGCTTGATCGGGCGTGAAGTTGTATTCAAGGCTCAGTTTTTTTGCCAGAGAGTCCAGGGAGGGCAGTATCACCAGATCGTTATTGTGGGTTTTTCCGGAAATGTCGCGATAGAGATCCTTGTACTCGTCATGCAGTCTGATGATGTCCCGGCTGGCCGGATCGGTGTTTGCAGCGATGCGTTGAAAGTTGAGCGCAGGGTTCGAACCGTCATATTGGGCCGCGTAGTAAATGCCGGTATCGCCCTCGACCACTACATAATCTATTCCTGCGTAGGGTATTTTTATGCCCCTCAGGACGCGCTGGTCATGACTGAGATCACTGATCTGGTCCAGTTTTACTACCACGGTTTCCTGGTTGAGCGCACGTGGTTGACCGATATCTTCATAGCCGAAATCCGGCTCATTGAGCACCACCCCGCTGGTTTGGTTGCGGTAGGTAATCGGCGTGTGCCCGGGCACCGACATCAGCTCCTGGCTGGGTGTGTCGCTCACTCTATACAGCCTGTGCTCATGCACCACGGTCCGCGCGCCTTCCTGCGTTGGGGCGCCCGGCAAGAGACGCCGATGCTCAAGTGCCTGGGCGTCTTGAGCGACCGATGTATCGGCGTCTTCGATCATTTTTGTGTAGCACAAGCTGTCAATGTTGCGCTTTACGCGGCTCCCAACCGGCGCACAAACGGCTTCAAAATTCTCCAGCGGCTCGGCATGCTCGGCATGCTCGGTGGGCCCCAGCTTGGTCAAGGCGTCCGGTTGTGCGGGGTCGTAGCGGTAAACGTCATCCCCGACCACTACATCGGTATGGTTTGCACGCTTGACCAGGAAGGTCTGGTCTGCGGACAGGCCCTCAGGTACCAGCACACTTGCCCCTGCAGCTCCCGGCTCGACTTCGCGCGTGAGGGCGATGCGGGTGGAGGGCTCAAGGGCTTTCGAGGCCCTCTCTATCCCTTTCCCCACCAGTGAAGTTGCGCCCGAAGCCACTGTCGGCAGCGCATTGAGCACCCCGAACACGATATGGTCGGCGCCGCCTTTCTTGCCGTGATTGACGTCATCGATGCCGATACCGGCCTCCGCTACGCCGGAGGCGACGTAGAACACCTCGAGGGCCACGGCGACTTCAGGCATCACCAGTGCCAGCGGCGTCATCAGCATCGCGACCTTGGTGGCGGTTTCCAGGCCTTTGAGGATGTTGGCCTTCGTCACGTCGCTGTCGGTGACGATTTGGGTCTCGGCATCCTTGTAGGAGCGATTTTTCTGGCGGGCACTGATGGCCTCGAATGGGTCCTGGGTGAGGGGCTCGGCGGTGATGAAAGTCTGCGGGTTGAAGTCATTCAAGCGCTCCAGCACGCTGGCATCCGGCGCGTCTTTGCGGTGCCAGCCACCCAGCCCGGTCAGCATCTGGTTCACGCCGTCGGAGAACGTCCGGTGGGCCTGGTCACGTAGCGTGAAATGGGTCGAAATGGCTTCGCGCTTGGTGGGGGCGGCAGCTTGCTCAGCCAGCCAGTTTTTCATCTGGGCCTGGCTGTCAAAGCGATGAATAGGCGACGAGTTGCCGGGAATATACAAAAGCGTGGGGCTGATGATCTTGCCGTCATCGGTGACCTTGGGGTTTTTGTCGGTGATGTACAGCAAGTCCGAAGATTGAAAACCGTTGATGCTGAGCAGACCCACTTCCAGGCCGGGGTCCCGGGCGGCAGAGGCTTTCAGGTCCTCGACGCTGAGGTTCGACCAGTCTTTATCGGTGGTCAAGTTCGCTGCGCGTAGCGCCAGTTCCTTGTCGCTTTGGCTCAGGCTGCCGGCCTTTTCCTGCAGCAGGATGGCGGCAACGAAGGAGGCCTTGGTCAATGCCGTGTATTTGCTTTCGTGGCTGGGCCAGAACGTATCCAGGAACGTTTTATACGGCGCGGCGCGTTCGGTGTTCCATACCAATTCCCTGAATTGCTCCGGGGTCTTTTTGATCCGCATCGACTCGTTGTATTGCTGGCGCTGGCCGGGCGGGGAGGCGCGGTAGATAAACTCGTAGGTCGGCTGGGCGTTGACGGTGGAGTCAACGGCAAGCCCTGCCTGGCCCAGCGGCGAAAACGTCAGTAGCCGTTCCAGCCAGGTATGCAGGGTCGTGAGTGTTTTTTCCTCGGGCGTCTGGTGTTCATCGGTGTTGTTTTTTTTCTGCACATTTTGCAGGGCCGCCTGGGTCAAGGTTATCCGGTTCAGTACCTTTGCATTGCGAGGAGGCCTTCCCCGTGTAGGGTCGTAGTTGAAGGTGGTAATAAACGTGTTGTCCGGATCAACGTCCTCGCCCCACTTTTTCTTGATTTCGGCCTTGATAAGGTTGGCGGTGCTTTCCAGGGGCGTCTCAAACCCTGTCGTTGCACTGCGAATGTAGTTTTCGACTGTCTTGTTGTGAGGCAATCCCGGGATCAACACGTCGTGAGTGTGACGTCGGGGTCGTGATGCGGGAGTGTCCGTGGCCCGATCGGCTGCCTTTACGGGCTGCCCTGGCGAATATGTCTGCCGTGAAGTATCCGTACCTTGGCGGGGTTTTCCCTGTTCTTCGGCAATACCTGCCGAGGAGGGGGGATCGAGGAAGAAACTGTTGTTTGCCGTGATGGAACCTATGGTGGTCATATGACAAATCCCTGATGTGCACGGTGTGCAGGAATGATGTGATGTCCGCCATAGGTGGTTCAGCGTGTAGGCGTGTTCCGTTCGTTGATGGGGAGGATGTAGTTCGTCATTACACGGGTTAGAAGCTGAAAAGATTTATCGCCGCTGCGCTTCAAGGTGTGTGGACCAGAACACTCTCAGCCATTGAGTATTTTCTTAAGCTGATATCCGGTTATTACCGCTGATACTTCTTGAATGAAGTGCGCAGGCAAAAAAAACGCTGCCCGTAGGCAGCGTCATTGCAACTGGGATACCGCTCGATCAGGGCATCTGGACTTCGATCACGCCATCCGCGGTCATGTTGACCTGGCTGGTGCCGGCTTCGACTTCCGGCGTCGGTGCCGAATCCATCGCTGCGGCTTTCATCATCATCCCGCCACGTGCATACGGCTGTGGATAACCGTTGGTGTTGAAGTTCAGGTTGACGATCTTGTAGCCCTTGCCGCCCAGCGCATCGGTGGCCAGTTGGGCACGGGCCTTGAATGCGGTGACCGCCTCTTTAAGCAGGGCATCTTCGCTGGCCTTGCGGGTCGGGTTGGCGATGGCAAAGTCCATGCTGTCCATTTTCAGGTTGGTCAGCATGTCGCCGGTGAGCTTGGACAGGGCGGCGAAGTCGGCACTTTCCATGCGCAGCTCAGCGCGTTCACGCCAGCCGGTGATTTTCTGGTTCTTGTTGTCGTAGATCGGGTAGCTGTTGCGGCTGCCCTGGCGCAGGGTCACGCCTTTGACTTCGCGGGCCTGGGCCAGCGCCTTGTTCATGGTGGTGGTGATTTCGGCGGCAAGCTTGGCCGGGTCGGTGTTCTGCGACTCGGTGTACAGGGTGACGATCATCTGGTCGCGCGCCACTTCCTGGCTGACTTCGGCACGCAGGGAAATCTGGTTGTAATGAAGTTCGTCAGCGGCCATGGCCGGCAGGCTGGCGAGGGTAGCGGCGCCGAGGGTGAGGGTGGCTGCACTGCGAATGAAACGAGACATGTAAGCTCCTTGAGATGTTCGTGTTCGGTAAGACTGTAGACGCAAGGTTTCAGTTCTTCGGGTTTACACATTCGCTACAAGTTGGCGGATGCCGACGAACGGTCATGATCCTGACCCCTGCGTCAAAGAGCCACACACGCCGTGCCAGCGCTGTCGCTTCGTTTATACTCCGTGCGATCCGCCTGCAGCGCTCATCGGGAGAGCTCATGCTCGCCGCCGTAAAACTGACTTCCGCCACCCGCCAGAACCTTTGGCGCCTGACGTTCATCCGCACCCTGGTGCTGGCCGCACAGGCCGGTTCGGTGGGGCTCGCCTATTGGTTCAAGCTGCTGCCGCTGCCCTGGTTGCAGTTGGCCGTGACCCTCGGCTTCTCCACCGTGCTGTGTGTATTTACCGTGATCCGGCTGCGCACCACGTGGCCTGTGACCGAGCTGGAATACGCCCTGCAACTGGCCTGCGACCTGTTTATCCACAGTGTGTTGCTGTACTTCTCCGGCGGCTCCACCAACCCGTTCGTGTCCTATTACCTGGTGCCACTGACCATCGCGGCGGTGACCTTGCCGTGGCGTTATTCGGTGGTGCTGTCGGGTATTGCCCTGACCCTGTACACCCTGCTGCTGGCACAGTTCTACCCGTTGCAGACCTTCCCCATCGCCCGGGAAAACCTGCAGATCTACGGCATGTGGCTGAGCTTTGCCCTGTCGGCGGCGGTCATCACCTTTTTTGCCGCACGGATGGCGGAAGAGCTGCGCCGCCAGGAAGAGCTGCGCGCCATTCGCCGTGAAGAAGGCCTGCGGGACCAGCAGTTGCTGGCCGTTGCCACCCAGGCCGCCGGCGCGGCCCACGAATTGGGGACGCCGCTGGCGACCATGAGCGTACTGCTCAAGGAAATGACCCAGGACCATCACGACCCGGCCCTGCAAGACGACCTGAGTGTGCTGCAGGAACAGGTCAAGCAGTGCAAGCTGACCTTGCAGCAGTTGGTGCGCGCCGCCGAGGCCAATCGCCGCCTGGCGGTGGAGATGCAAGACGTCACCCAGTGGCTGGACGAAGCCCTGAACCGCTGGCACCTGATGCGTCCCGAAGCCAGTTACCGGTTTCACCTGCTGGGCCAGGGCACGGTGCCGCGCATGGCACCGCCGCCGGACCTGACCCAGGCGCTGCTGAACCTGCTGAACAACGCCGCCGATGCCTGCCCGGAAGGGTTGGAAGTGACCCTGGACTGGGATGCGGAAGACTTCACCATCAGCATTCGCGACCACGGCGCCGGTGTGCCGCTGGCGATTGCCGAGCAGATCGGCAAGCCCTTCTTTACCACCAAGGGCAAAGGCTTCGGCCTGGGCCTGTTTTTGAGCAAGGCCAGCGTGACCCGCGCGGGCGGCTCAGTGAAACTCTATAGTCATGAGGAAGGCGGTACGCTCACCGAGCTGCGCCTGCCCCGTGTCGCACGAGGAGACATCGATGAGTGACGAGATCCAAGTCGAAGGCGAAGAACTGCCGCACCTGCTGCTGGTAGATGACGACGCCACCTTTACCCGCGTGATGGCCCGCGCCATGAGCCGTCGTGGCTTTCGCGTCAGCACCGCAGGTTCCGCCGAGGAAGGCCTGGCCATCGCCACGGCCGACCTGCCGGAATACGCGGCCCTGGACCTGAAAATGGACGGCGACTCCGGCCTGGTGCTGCTGCCCAAGCTGCTGGAGCTGGACCCGGAAATGCGCGTGGTGATCCTCACCGGCTATTCCAGCATTGCCACCGCCGTCGAGGCGATCAAGCGTGGCGCCTGCAACTACCTGTGCAAGCCGGCAGACGCCGACGACGTGCTGGCCGCCTTGCTCTCCGAGCACGCCGACCTCGACACCCTGGTGCCGGAAAACCCGATGTCGGTGGACCGCCTGCAGTGGGAACACATCCAGCGGGTGTTGACCGAGCACGAAGGCAACATCTCCGCCACGGCCCGCGCCCTGGGCATGCATCGTCGAACGTTGCAGCGCAAGTTGCAGAAACGCCCGGTTCGACGTTGAACGGCGACTGAACAATCTGCTTCAGGCCGCACGGAGCCCTGAACCGATCGTTTATGATCGGTTCAAACGCCTGTTATTTTTTTCCTACCGAGCCTGAACAATGAATCAGAACGCTGAGTATTCCGCGGTCAATGACGCGGTGCGTGGGCAATTTTTAAGGAAAGTCTGGGCGCTGATCACCCCCTACTGGCGCAGTGAGGAGAAGTTCAAGGCCTGGCTGTTGTTGCTGGTGGTGCTGGGGCTTTCGCTGTTCAGTGTGGCCGTGTCGGTGTGGTTCAACAGCTGGAACCGCGACTTCTATAACGCCCTGGAAAAGAAGGACTACGACGCCTTCACCCACCTGCTGATGTATTTCAGCGTGATCGCCGTGGTGGCGATCGTCACCGGGGTGTTCACTTCCTATTTGCAGCAAATGCTCACCATCCGCTGGCGGCGCTGGCTGACTGAAACCTACTTCGCCAAGTGGCTGAGCGAGAAGAACTACTACCACCTGGAATATGGCGGCTACACCGATAACCCCGACCAACGTATCTCCGAAGACCTCAACGCCTTTACCAGCAGCACCCTGAGCCTGGGCCTGGGGTTTATCAGTAACCTGGTGAGCCTGGTGTCGTTCTCGGTGATCCTGTGGGGCGTGTCCGGCAGTATCGAGGTTTGGGGCATCACGATTCCCGGCTATATGTTCTGGGCGGCACTGGTATATGCCGTGCTGGGCAGTTGGTTGACCCACTTGATTGGTCGAAAACTGATCGGCTTGAGCAACCGCCAGCAACGCTTCGAGGCCGACTTGCGTTTCAGCCTGGTGCGGGTGCGCGAGAACGCGGAAAGCATCGCGCTGTTCAATGGCGAGCCGAATGAACACCAGCAACTGAGTGCACGTTTCGGGCGGGTGTGGAGCAACTTCTGGAGCATCATGCAGCTGAAGAAGCGCCTGAACTTCTTCACCAGTGGTTACTCACAGATCGCGATCATCTTCCCGTTTGTGGTGGCAGCGCCGCGTTACTTTTCCGGCCAGATAGAGCTGGGCGTGCTGATGCAAGTGGCCAGCGCGTTTGGCAGCGTGCAGGGCAGCCTGAGCTGGTTTGTCGACGCGTACACCGTGTTGGCCAGCTGGCGTGCGACCTGTGATCGTCTGCTGAGCTTTGGCGAGGCGATGGAAGAAAACGAAGGCCGCAACACGGGCATCGAGTTGCAACGCCAGGGCGGCGATTTGCAGATGAGCAACCTCAGCCTCGATCTGGCGGATGGTCGTCACCTGCTGGATGGCGCCAACCTGACGGTTGCCGAGGGTGAGCGATTGATGCTCAGCGGGCGTTCCGGCAGCGGCAAGTCAACCTTGCTGCGGGCCATGGGCAATCTCTGGCCAAACGGCCACGGCAACATCCGCTTGCCGGCCGAGCGTTATCTTTTCCTGCCGCAAAAGCCGTACCTGCCGATTGGTACCTTGCGGGGTGTGTTGAGTTATCCACAGGAGGAGGGCGCGTACCCGGCGCAACGTTATGCACAGGTCCTGGAAACCTGCCGCCTGGCGCATCTGATTCCACGCTTGGACGAAGCCAATCACTGGCAGCGCATGCTGTCGCCGGGTGAGCAACAGCGCCTGGCGTTTGCGCGGGCGTTGTTGTTTGAACCGCAATGGCTGTACATGGACGAGGCCACCTCGGCGATGGACGAGGAAGATGAGGCGGTGCTGTATCAGGCGTTGATCGATGAATTGCCGGGGTTGAGCATCGTCAGCGTCGGGCACCGCAGCAGCCTCAAGCGATTCCATGGGCGGCATGTGCGGATACAGGACGGGCAGCTACAAGAACAACCCGTGTCCTGAGGCAGGGCGCGGTCAATGTGGGAGCGGGCTTGCTCGCGAATACGGTGTGTCAGTCACCCGATGTATTAACTGACCCACCGCATTCACGAGCAAGCCCGCTCCCACATTGGATCAGTGTCGTCTGGTCGACCTGGTTCCAACAAAAAAGCCCGGCTGATCATCGATCAGCCGGGCTTTTTCATGCCGCTTGAAAAGCTATTACTTTTTCAAGCCGTAATGCTCATCCAGCATCCCCGGGGCGTTTGGCGTTTTTGGCGCGTAATCCCGTGGCGGTTCCTGATTTTCCCGCGGAGGGGTCAGGCGTTCCCGTGGAGCGTGCGGTGCATCGGAATGCAGCGCGGCCAGCAGGCGCTGGCGGGTGATGTCGTCCAGGGCCAGGCGGTTGGCACCCTCGGCGAGATGATCCTGTACTTCCTGATAGCTCTGAGTGAGCTTTTTCACCAGGGTCGCGGTGCTGTTGAAGTGGGTAACAACCTCGTTCTGATAACTGTCAAAACGTTCCTGAATGTCATCCAGCTGACGCTGCGTGCGGTTAGGCGCGGCATTCGGCAGCAGGCGGGCAACCAGGAATCCAATGGCGACACCGGCAACCAAGGCGAGAGTCGGCAACAACCAAACTAAGAGCGAGTGTTCCACGAGTCCTTCCTCTATAAACGGCTTTGCTTTACGTTAACGGCTCGGACCTGCGCTGTATACCGCGATTAAGCTCGCAATGATGCCATGCACAGACTTTTAGCTAGACGAGTCGACCCCTTGAGAGGTCACGGAGTTCCTTCCTTGCTGATGCGTGAAACCCCCGTTTTGATCGATGGCCCGGTAGGCCAACTGGAAGCCCTGTATCTGGATCACCCCGAGCCACGTGGCCTGGCGCTGATCTGTCACCCTAACCCGGTGCAGGGCGGCACCATGCTCAACAAAGTCGTATCGACCCTGCAACGCACCGCGCGCGATGCCGGCTTGATCACGTTACGTTTCAATTATCGCGGTGTCGGCACCAGTGCCGGTACGCACGATATGGGCACCGGTGAAGTCGACGACGCCGAAGCGGCAGCCACCTGGCTGCGTGAAAAGCATCCCGACCTGCCGATCACCCTGCTGGGTTTTTCCTTCGGCGGGTTTGTCGCGGCCACCCTCGGCGGCCGCCTGGAAGCCAAGGGCGAAAAACTCGCGCACCTGTTCATGGTGGCCGCGGCCGTGATGCGCCTGCGGGATAACGACGTGTTGCCACAAGGCTGCCCATTGACCGTGATCCAGCCGGAAACCGACGAAGTGGTCGACCCGCAACTCGTCTACGACTGGTCCGCGGCCCTGAATCGCCCCCATGAGCTGCTGAAAGTGGCAGAATGCGGACACTTTTTTCATGGCAAGCTGACCGATCTCAAGGATCTTGTGCTGCCACGTCTTTCGAATTGATGACAAGCGATCACCCATGACGACCCGTACCCGCATCCTCACCGGCATCACCACCACCGGCACGCCGCACCTGGGCAACTACGCCGGCGCGATTCGCCCGGCGATCCTTGCCAGCCAGGACGCCAACGCCGACTCCTTCTACTTCCTGGCCGACTACCACGCCCTGATCAAGTGCGATGACCCGCAGCGCATCCAGCGCTCGCGCATGGAAATCGCCGCGACCTGGCTGGCCGGTGGCCTGGATGTGAACCGGGTAACCTTCTACCGCCAGTCCGACATCCCGGAAATCCCCGAGCTGACCTGGTTGCTGACCTGCGTGGCGGCCAAGGGCCTGCTCAACCGTGCGCACGCCTACAAGGCCTCGGTGGACAAGAACCTGGAGAACGGCGAAGACCCGGATGCGGGGATCACCATGGGCCTGTACAGCTACCCGGTGCTGATGGCCGCGGACATCCTGATGTTCAACGCCCACAAGGTGCCGGTCGGTCGTGACCAGATCCAGCACGTGGAAATGGCTCGCGACATCGGCCAGCGCTTCAACCACCTGTTCGGCAAGGGTAAAGAATTCTTCACCATGCCCGAAGCGCTGATCGAAGAAAGCGTCGCCACCTTGCCGGGCCTGGATGGCCGCAAGATGTCGAAGAGCTACGACAACACCATCCCGTTGTTCACCAGCGCCAAGGACATGAAGGACGCAATCTCGCGGATCGTCACCGACTCCCGCGCGCCGGGCGAAGCCAAGGATCCGGACAACTCGCACCTGTTCACCCTGTACCAGGCATTTGCCACCCAGGCCCAGGAAGAAGAGTTTCGCGGTGAACTGCTGCAAGGCCTGGGCTGGGGCGAGGCGAAGAACCGTCTGTTCCAACTGCTGGACGGCCAGTTGGGTGAAGCGCGCGAGCGTTATCACCAACTGATGTCGCGCCCGTCGGACATGGAAGACCTGCTGCTGGTCGGCGCCCGCAAAGCCCGCGCCGTGGCTGCACCGTTCCTGGCCGAACTGCGTGAAGCGGTGGGCCTGCGCTCGTTCGTCAATCCGGTCGCCGTGGCTGCCACCACCAAGAAGAAAGCTGCGAAAGCCGCACGCTTTGTCAGCTTCCGCGAAGACGACGGCAGCTTCCGCTTCCGTTTGCTGGCGGCCGAAGGCGAGCAACTGCTGCTGTCGCGCAACTTTGCCGACGGTAAAACCGCAGGCGCCGTAACCAAGCAGCTGCAATCGGGTCAGGCGCTGGATGTACGCAGTGAAGCCTCGAGCTTCAGCGTGTGGCTGGACGGTGAAGTCGTCGCCGATAGCCCGGCGTTCGCCGACAGCGCCTCGCGGGATGCGGCGATCGAAGCCTTGCGCGTTGCGTTGACCCCAATCGAGGATTGACCCGACCAAGGGTTGATTGCCATTCTTCAGGGCCGTCGTTACAGTGGCGGCCCGTTTTTGTTGCCTTGCTAACGAATTATGACGCCCCTAGAACGATATCAAGCTGATCTGAAACGCCCTGAATTCTTCCATGACGCTGCCCAGGAAACTGCGGTGCGCCATTTGCAGCGCCTGTACGACGATCTGGTCCAGGCCTCGCAGAACAAGCCGGGCATGTTCAGCAAGCTGTTTGGCAAGAAAGACCACACGCCGGTCAAGGGCCTGTATTTCTGGGGTGGTGTTGGCCGGGGCAAGACTTACCTGGTGGACACCTTCTTCGAAGCGCTGCCGTTCAAGGAAAAGGTCCGCACCCACTTCCACCGCTTCATGAAGCGCGTGCATGAAGAGATGAAGACCCTGCCGGGCGAAAAGAACCCGCTGACCATCATCGCCAAGCGCTTCTCGGAAGAAGCCCGGGTGATCTGTTTCGATGAGTTCTTCGTGTCCGACATCACCGACGCGATGATCCTCGGCACCCTGATGGAAGAGTTGTTCAAGAACGGCGTGACCCTGGTCGCCACCTCGAACATCGTGCCCGACGGCCTGTACAAGGACGGTTTGCAACGCGCGCGTTTCCTGCCGGCCATCGCCCTGATCAAGCAGAACACCGACATCGTCAACGTCGACAGCGGCGTCGACTACCGCCTGCGTCACCTTGAACAAGCCGAACTGTTCCACTACCCGCTCAACGAAGTGGCCCAGGAAAGCCTGCGCAAGAGCTTCCGCGCGCTGACGCCGGAATGCACCCAGGCGATTGAAAACGACAAGCTGATCATCGAAAACCGCGAAATCATCGCACTGCGTACCTGCGATGACGTGGCCTGGTTCGAATTCCGCGAACTGTGCGACGGCCCTCGCAGCCAGAACGACTACATCGAACTGGGCAAGATCTTCCACGCGGTGATCCTGAGCGGTGTCGAGCAGATGAGCGTCACCACCGACGACATCGCGCGGCGCTTTATCAACATGGTCGACGAATTCTACGACCGCAACGTCAAGCTGATCATCTCGGCGGAAGTCGAGCTCAAGGACCTCTACACCGGCGGCCGCTTGAACTTCGAATTCCAGCGCACCTTGAGCCGCTTGCTGGAAATGCAGTCCCACGAGTTCCTGTCGCGGGCGCACAAGCCGTAAGCGATGTGCTTGAAATGAAAAAGGCCCGCAGCGATGCGGGCCTTTTTTTATGCAAAATTTCCAGGTCAACAGAAAGCAACTGTGGGAGCCGGGCTTGCCCGCGATAGCGGTCTGTCAGCTAATGCCTCTGGTGCCTGGCACGCCGCCATCGCAGGCAAGCCAGCTCCCACATTTTTACTGCGTATACCCTTTGGTTATGCGGCCTGCTGGAACTGCTGGCGATACTGGTTGGGCGACAGCTCGGTATGCTGGCGGAACAGCCTCGCAAAGAAGCTCGCGTCGTCGTAGCCCACCTCGTAACTGATGGTCTTGATGCTTTTGCGGCTGCCGGACAGCAGGCCCTTGGCTGTCTCGATGCGCAACCGTTGCAGGTAGTGCAGCGGCTTGTCACCGGTGGCGGTCTGGAAGCGGCGCATGAAGTTGCGGATGCTCATGCCGTGTTCCCGGGCCACGTCTTCGAAGCGGAACTTGTCGGCGAAGTGCTCTTCGAGCCAATGCTGGATCTGCAGGATGATCACGTCCTGGTGCAGCTTCTGCCCGCCAAAACCGATGCGCCCGGGGGCGTAGCTGCGTTGCACTTCGTAGAGGATGTCGCGGGCCACGGCCTGGGCGATGTTGGCGCCGCAGAAGCGTTCGATCAGGTAGATGTAGAGGTCGCAGGCCGAGGTGGTGCCGCCTGCGCAGTAGAGGTTGTCGGCGTCGGTCAGGTGCTTGTCCTGGTTCAGCTGCACCTTGGGAAAGCGTTCGGTGAAAGCGTTGAAGAAGCGCCAATAGGTGGTCGCTTCCTTGCCATCCAGCAGGCCGGCTTCGGCGAGCCAGAACACCCCGGTGGCTTCGCCGCACAGCACCGCGCCACGGGCGTGTTGTTCGCGCAGCCAGGGCAGCACTTGGGGGTAGCGTTGGCACAACGAGTCGAAATCGTCCCAGAAGGCCGGGAGCACGATGATGTCGGCGTTTTCGAGGCCGCCGTCCACCGGCATGATCACATCGCTGAAGCTGCGCACCGACTGCCCGTCGGGGCTGACCAGGCGGGTTTCGAAGGCGGGAGTGAGGCCCTGGCCCAGCTGTTTGCCGTAGCGCAGGCTCGCGAGGTGGAAGAAATCCTTGGCTTGCATGAGGGTTGAAGCGAATACCCGATCAATGGCCAAAATGCTGACGCGCCGCAAGGGCGTGGAGATTTGGTTAGACATAATTTCATTTATTCTTATAGGGGAAAGTGGTCACCAGACGGCTGGATCGTCTTATTTTTTGTCGCATGTGTCCAGTGTCCTGTGACGCCTTCGCGGCTTAGGCTCTGTGATCCCGGTCTTGTCCGACAATTCACACAGGTGACCCATGATTCCCAGAACCTTGTTCAGCTCGGAGCACGAACTCTTCCGCCAGAGCGTGCGCACCTTCCTCGAAAAAGACGCGGCGCCGTTCCACGGGCAATGGGAAAAGCAGGGCTACATCGACCGCAACTTGTGGAACAAGGCGGGGGAGGCGGGGATGCTCTGCTCGCATTTGCCGGAAGAGTACGGCGGCCTCGGGGCGGACTTTCTCTACAGCGCGGTGGTGATCGAGGAGATCAGCCGGCTGGGATTGACCGGGATTGGTTTCTCCCTGCATTCGGACATTGTTGCGCCCTACATCCTGCATTACGGCAGTGAGGCGCTGAAGCACAAGTACCTGCCCAAGCTGATCTCCGGGGAAATGGTCACGGCGATTGCCATGACCGAGCCGGGGGCCGGGTCCGACCTGCAAGGGGTCAAGACCACGGCGGTGCTGGATGGCGATGAATACGTGATCAACGGCTCCAAGACGTTCATCACCAATGGCTTCCTGGCTGATCTGGTGATCGTCGTGGCCAAGACCGATGCCAAGGCCGGCGCCAAGGGCACCAGCCTGTTCCTGGTGGAGGCCAATACGCCGGGTTTCGACAAGGGCAAGCGCCTGGAGAAGGTCGGGATGAAGGCCCAGGATACATCGGAGCTGTTCTTCCAGGATGTGCGGGTGCCCAAGGAGAATCTGCTGGGCCAGGCGGGGATGGGCTTTGCCTACCTGATGCAGGAGTTGCCGCAGGAGCGTTTGACGGTGGCGATTGGCGCGTTGTCGTCAGCCGAGGCGGCGTTGCAATGGACGCTGGAATACACCCGGGACCGCAAGGCGTTCGGCAAGGCGATCATCGACTTCCAGAACACCCGATTCAAACTGGCGGAGATTGCCACTGAAACCCAGATCGGCCGGGTGTTTGTCGACAAGTGCATGGAGTTGCACCTGGAAGGCAAGCTCGATGTGCCCACGGCCGCGATGGCCAAATACTGGGCCACGGACCTGCAGTGCAAGGTGCTGGATGAGTGTGTGCAACTGCACGGCGGGTATGGGTTTATGTGGGAATACCCGATTGCGCGGGCGTGGGCAGATGCGCGGGTGCAGCGGATTTATGCGGGGACGAATGAGATCATGAAGGAGATTATTGCGCGGGCGCTTTGAATCTTCTGTGTTGCTGATGGCGCCATCGCGGGCAAGCCCGGCTCCCACAGAAATACTCGGTCAACTGTGGGAGCTGGCTTGCCTGCGATAGCGGTCTAGAGATCAATCAAGGCGCAGGATTCGGATGATCCTTCTGGATCGCCTCAATCCCTGCCAGCACCTCATCCGACAGTTTCAAATCAGCACTGGCGATGTTGCTGTCCAGCTGCTCCAGGGTCGTGGCGCCAATGATGTTGCTGGTCACGAACGGTTGTTGGGTCACAAACGCCAATGCCATCTGCGCCGGGTCCAGGCCGTGCTCACGGGCCAGTGCCACGTAACGGCTGCATGCAGCTTCCGACTGCGGGTTGAAGTAGCGGCTGAAGCGGCTATAGAGGCTCAGGCGGCCCTTGGCCGGGCGTGCGCCACCTTCGTACTTGCCGCTGAGCATGCCGAACGCCAGCGGTGAATACGCCAGCAAACCGCACTGTTCACGGATGGCGATCTCCGCCAGGCCCACTTCAAAGCTGCGGTTGAGCAGGTTGTAGGGATTCTGGATCGACACCGCGCGGGTCCAGCCACGGGCTTCGGCCAGGGCCAGGAACTTCATGGTGCCCCACGGGGTTTCGTTGGACAGGCCGATGTGGCGGATCTTGCCGGCCTTGACCTGCTCATCCAGGGCTTCGAGGGTTTCTTCCAGCGGCGTCAGGTCTTCTTCGGCCTTGTGCTTGTAGCCCAGTTGGCCGAAAAAGTTGGTGCTGCGTTCCGGCCAGTGCAGCTGGTAGAGGTCGATCCAGTCGGTTTGCAGGCGCTTGAGGCTCGCGTCCAGGGCTTCGGCGATGTGCTTGCGGTTGTGCTTGAGGCTGCCATCGCGGATGTAGTCGATGGTGTTGCCGGGGCCGGCGATCTTGCTGGCGAGGATCCAGTCGGCACGGTCGCCGCGGCTTTTGAAGTAATTACCGATGTAGCGCTCGGTGGTGGCGTAGGTGTCGGCCTTGGGCGGCACCGGGTACATTTCCGCGGTGTCGAGGAAGTTGATCCCCGCGGCCTTGGCCCGTTCGATCTGTGCGAAGGCCTCTGCCTCGCTGTTCTGCTCGCCCCAGGTCATGGTGCCCAAGGCTATCGCGCTCACGTTCAGATCGGTTCGGCCCAGCTGTCGATAGTCCATCGGGTACTCCTTCGGGGAAAACAATCATAAAAGCAGGTTGAAATTTTTTTGGCAATCTGCATAATTGCCCACCTCTTTCTGCAGTGGAAGTGATGCGCCGCCTGCCGAAGAATCTTGCCGTTGAACGGACGCGCCGACCCGAGCCCCCGATAGCGTCTGTATCCGGCTGCCTTTGACTTGTCAAAGTACGCACTATTCAGTAAGATCCGCCGTCTAATTTACAGGGCGGCCCCTGAGGCTATTAAAGAATGACAACTTTTACTGCAAAACCAGAAACAGTTCAGCGCGACTGGTTTGTCGTCGACGCCGCTGGTCAGACCCTGGGTCGTCTGGCCACTGAAGTCGCCAGCCGTCTGCGTGGCAAGCACAAGCCTGAGTACACCCCTCACGTTGATACCGGTGACTACATTGTCATCATCAACGCCGAGCAGGTACGTGTTACCGGCAACAAAGCGCAAGACAAAATGTACTACCGTCACTCCGGTTTCCCAGGCGGTATCAAGTCTTCGAACTTCGAAGGCCTGATCTCCAAAAAGCCTGAAGCCCCGATTGAAATCGCGGTCAAAGGTATGCTGCCGAAGGGCCCACTGGGTCGCGACATGTATCGCAAGCTGAAAGTCTATGCGGGCGCTGCTCACCCTCATGCTGCTCAGCAGCCCCAAGAACTGAAGTTTTAACGGAATAGTTCATTATGTCGGCGACTCAAAATTACGGCACTGGCCGTCGCAAAACCGCTACCGCTCGCGTTTTCCTGCGTCCGGGTACTGGTAACATCTCGATCAACAACCGCACTCTGGAAAATTTCTTCGGTCGCGAAACTGCCCGCATGGTAGTTCGTCAGCCGCTGGAATTGACCGAGACCGTTGAAAAGTTCGACATCTACGTCACCGTTATCGGTGGCGGTGTAAGTGGTCAAGCTGGCGCAATCCGCCACGGTATCACTCGCGCTCTGATGCAGTACGACGAAACCCTGCGTGGCGCTCTGCGCAAAGCTGGCTTCGTGACTCGCGATGCTCGTGAAGTTGAACGTAAGAAAGTTGGTCTGCGTAAAGCGCGTAAGCGTCCGCAGTACTCGAAGCGTTAATTCGCTTTTACGTTCCAGAAAACGCCCAGCCTCCTCACGGAGCTGGGCGTTTTTTATTGCCTGCTATTTATGTAAAAAAATCTGTGTGACAACTTGCCACATCCGTAGAGCCCCTATACTCAAAGGCTTGGAGCCAGTGCCGGGGGTAATTACCTTGTCAGACGTGGGGCTTTTCATTACCATTCGGCAAAATTTTTATAAGTTCAGATTTAACACTTAGTAGACGCCTGATTTAACAGGCCACAAAGCTGATGGGAGAGGACTGAATGAGCAATGACGGCGTGAATGCAGGCCGGCGTCGCTTCTTGGTAGCAGCCACATCCGTGGTGGGTGCTGCAGGAGCGGTGGGGGCTGCGGTCCCGTTCGTGGGGTCATGGTTTCCCAGTGCCAAGGCGAAAGCCGCAGGTGCACCGGTGAAGGTGAATGTCAGCAAGATCGATCCAGGCCAGCAAATGATTGCTGAATGGCGCGGTCAGCCAGTGTTCATCGTTCGTCGTACCGAGGAAATCCTGGGAAATCTGAAGAAGATCGAGGGCCAGCTGTCCGACCCCGACTCGAAGAATTCCGACCAACCCGCTTACGTCGATAAGGAAATTCGCTCGATCAAGCCGGAAATTCTGCTGCTGATCGGTATCTGCACCCACTTGGGTTGCTCTCCCACCTTCCGCCCGGAAGTGGCGCCTGCGGACCTGGGCAAGGACTGGGTCGGGGGCTATTTCTGCCCGTGCCACGGTTCTCACTACGACCTCGCTGGCCGCGTCTACAAGTCACAACCTGCACCACTGAACCTGCCAGTTCCGCCACATCACTACGAGACTGACAGTGTCATTGTCATTGGCGTCGACGAGGGGGAGAAAGCCTGATGAGCAAGTTCATGGATTGGGTGGATGCGCGCTTCCCCGCGACCAAGATGTGGGAAGACCACCTCAGCAAGTACTACGCACCGAAGAATTTCAACTTCTTCTATTTCTTTGGCTCCCTGGCACTTCTGGTACTGGTCAATCAGATCGTTACCGGTGTCTGGCTGACGATGAGCTACACCCCGTCGGCCGAAGAAGCCTTCGCCTCCGTCGAATACATCATGCGCGACGTCGAGTACGGCTCGATCCTGCGTCTGCTGCACTCCACCGGCGCCTCGGCGTTCTTCATCGTCGTCTACATGCACATGTTCCGTGGCCTGCTCTACGGTTCGTACCAGAAGCCCCGCGAGCTGGTGTGGGTGTTCGGCATGCTGATCTACCTGGCACTGATGGCCGAGGCCTTCATGGGCTACCTGCTGCCGTGGGGCCAGATGTCCTATTGGGGCGCCCAGGTGATCATCTCGCTGTTCGGTGCGATCCCGGTCATCGGCAACGACCTGACCCAGTGGATTCGCGGTGACTACCTGATCTCCGGGATCACCCTGAACCGCTTCTTCGCCTTGCACGTGGTGGCCTTGCCGATCGTGATCCTGGGCCTGGTAGTGCTGCACATCCTGGCGTTGCACGAAGTGGGTTCGAACAACCCCGACGGCGTGGATATCAAGAAGCACAAGGACGAAAACGGCGTACCACTGGACGGCATTCCGTTCCACCCGTACTACACCGTGAAAGATATCGTCGGTGTGGTGGTGTTCCTGTTCATCTTCTGCTCGATCGTGTTCTTTTTCCCGGAGATGGGCGGTTATTTCCTCGAGAAACCGAACTTCGAACAGGCGAACGCCTTCAAGACCCCGGAACACATTGCCCCGGTCTGGTACTTCACTCCGTTCTACGCGATCTTGCGGGCGATTCCCGACAAACTCATGGGCGTTATCGCCATGGGCGCAGCGATTGCGGTGCTGTTCGTGCTGCCGTGGCTCGACCGTAGCCCGGTCAAGTCCATGCGCTACAAGGGCTGGCTGAGCAAGATCTGGCTGTGGGTGTTCTGCATTGCGTTCGTGATCCTGGGTGTACTGGGCGTATTGGCGCCGACCCCGGAGCGTACGTTGCTGTCGCAGGTCTGCACCTTCCTGTACTTCGCCTACTTCATTCTGATGCCGTTCTATACCCGGCTCGAGAAGACCAAACCGGTACCGGAAAGGGTGACTGGCTGATGAAAAAATTATTCGTTGCATTCATTCTTGCGGCCCTGCCGCTGCTGTCTTTCGCCGCTGAACACGGCCCAGAGCTGGAAAAAGTCGACATCGACGTCTCGGACAAAGCCGCAATGCAGGACGGGCTGCGTACGTTCACCAACTACTGCATGGGCTGCCACAGCGCCAAGTTCCAGCGTTACGAGCGAGTGGCCGACGACCTGGGCATTCCCCATGACGTGATGCTGAGCCACTCGGTGTTCACCGGGGCGAAGATCGGCGACCACATGACCATCGGCATGCAACCGGCCGACGCCAAGACCTGGTTCGGGGCTGCACCGCCCGACCTGACCCTGGTGGCCCGTGTGCGTGGCGCCGATTGGCTCTATGGCTACCTGAAATCCTTCTATGAAGACCCGACGCGTCCCTACGGCGTGAACAACAAAGTGTTCCCGAACGTCGGTATGCCTAACGTTCTGGTCGGCCTGCAAGGCCGCCAAGTGGTAGGATGCAAGCAAGTACAAATCGTCGAAGACGGCAAGAAGCAGTATGATCCGCTCACCGGTACGCCTTTGACTCATGAAGCGTGCGATCAGCTGACCATAGTGCCGAAGACCGGCACGCTGAACGAAGAGCAGTTCGACGAGAAGGTCAAGAATCTGGTGACCTTCCTGGCCTACTCGGCCAACCCAGTGAAGCTGCAGCATCAGCGCATTGGTACCTATGTGTTGCTGTACCTGGCCTTCTTCTTCGTGTTCGCCTATCTGCTGAAACGCGAATACTGGAAGGATGTGCATTGATCCAACCGTAAGTAATTGCTGTTAATCTTGCGCGCCCAGCGGCATCTCTGCAGGTAAGTCTGGTTTATCCAGGCATCACGGAGATGCTCACTGGGCGCGCTCGTTTTTGAGCTTCCGATAATTTCAACAAGCGAGGAGGACCGCCATGGGCGTGACCAATCGGTTGGCCTGTTACTCCGACCCCGCCGACCACTATTCCCACCGAGTACGCATCGTGCTCGCAGAGAAGGGTGTCAGCGCAGAGATCATCAGTGTGGAGGTGGGACGTCACCCGCCGAAACTGATCGAAGTGAACCCTTACGGCAGCTTGCCCACCCTGGTCGATCGTGACCTGGCGTTGTGGGAGTCAACCGTGGTGATGGAATACCTGGATGAGCGTTATCCCCATCCACCGTTGCTGCCGGTGTATCCGGTGGCGCGTGCCAACAGCCGCCTGCTGATCCATCGGATCCAGCGTGACTGGTGTGGCCTGGTGGACCTGATTCTGGATTCACGCAGCAAGGAAGCGGCCCGGGTTCAGGCGCGCAAGGAATTGCGCGAGAGCCTGACCGGTGTTTCGCCGTTGTTTGCCGACAAACCTTTTTTCCTCAGCGAGGAACAAAGTCTGGTGGATTGCTGCCTATTACCCATACTCTGGCGCTTGCCGATTTTGGGCATAGAACTGCCGCGGCCTGCCAAGCCGCTGCTTGACTACATGGAGCGCCAGTTTGCGCGTGAGGCTTTCCAGGCGAGTCTGTCTGGTGTCGAACGCGATATGCGCTAAGGCTTAAGGAGCCGTTGATGAACTCCAGTCGACCTTACCTGGTCCGCGCGCTCTATGAGTGGATAGTGGACAACGATTGCACCCCGCACATGCTGGTCAATTCCGAGTTTCCCGCGGTTCAGGTACCGCAAGGTTTTGCCAGTGACGGACAAATCGTCCTGAACGTTTCACCCAGTGCCGTGCGACACCTGCACATGGACAATGAAGCGGTCAGCTTTGAAGGGCGTTTCGGCGGTGTGCCGCATACGCTGTTCGTGCCCATCGGTGCCATCCTCGGGATCTACGCCCGGGAAAATGGCCAGGGCATGGTGTTTGATCTGGAGTCTTCCCTTGAGGATGACGAAGCGATCGAGCTCGAAGGCGAAGATGATGTGCCGCCGCCGGATTCCGAGCCGCCGCGTCCAAGCGGTCGGCCGAGTCTGAAAGTGGTGAAGTAACAAGGCGCGGGCCCTCGGGCCAGCGTTGAAAATGCCTCGGCGATGCCGGGGCATTTTTTTGCCTGGCGAAAACCCCGGCGGTTATAGATGAAAGTCATGACAGGACGGTGATCGTACAACCGCCATGGGCTATCATGCGTGCTTCAGATCGCCGAGATAGATGATTCATCATGGAAAACTCCAGCGCCGCCCCTCGTCTTCCCCGCAAGCGCCGCAGCCTTGCCCAGGAATTGGTCACGGTGTTGTCCGAGCAGATCCGCGACGGCCAACTCAAACGTGGCGACAAACTGCCCACCGAGTCGGCGATCATGGACGCCCATGGGGTCAGCCGCACCGTGGTGCGTGAAGCCATCTCGCGATTGCAGGCCGCCGGGCAGGTAGAAACCCGCCATGGCATCGGTACCTTTGTGCTGGATACGCCAAGCCCCAGCGGTTTCCGGATTGATCCGGCCACTGTCGTCACCCTGCGTGATGTGCTGGCCATCCTTGAACTGCGGATCAGCCTGGAAGTGGAGTCTGCCGGGCTTGCTGCCCAGCGCCGTAGCGACGAGCAATTGGCCGGCATGCGTGCTGCCCTCGATGCCCTTAACGAAAGTGCGGCCCACGCCGGTGATGCGGTGGCGTCGGACTTCCAGTTCCACCTGCAGATTGCCCTGTCCACCGGCAACCGCTACTTCACCGACATCATGACCCACCTGGGCACCAGCATCATTCCGCGCACGCGGCTGAACTCGGCACGCCTGGCCCATGATGACCAGCAGCACTACATGAGCCGCCTGAGCCGCGAACACGAAGAGATCTATGAGGCGATCGCGCGCCAGGACTCGGACGCGGCGCGGGCGGCCATGCGGTTGCACCTGACCAACAGCCGTGAGCGGCTGCGCCATGCCCATGAAGAGGCGGAAGCGCAGCGCGGTTAAGCCGTTGGGATGCGATTTGTAGAGCGATGCAGATTCAGTGTGGGAGCTGTCGAGCTTCAGCGAGGCTGCGATGCGGGCACTGAGGTCTAGCAGATTCACCGAGTCGATCCCATCGCAGCCTCGCCAAGGCTCGACAGCTCCCACATTTGATTTTTGTTGCCTGGAATATTAGCTGGCAGGTTGGTTTGGCTTGTAATCCTTCAGCAGCAGATACGTGCTCCAACCCCACCAGTCATTGGTCCACTGCTTGTCGTTCAGGTTGTTGACGTCCTTGCGTCGCAGCACCTTGTCGCCTTCAGCCTTGAACAGCGGTGAGAAGTTGTTCGCCGGGTTCTGCGCGGCGTTCAGGTCCGGCACATACAGCGGTGCCTTGAAGTTGGCCGGGGAGGGCGCCATGCCGCTGATAAACGTTTCGAAGATCTCATCGGCCGAGGCCTGCACGGCGCGTTTGACCATGGCGCGGTTGGCCGCATCGTTGCTGTCGAAATAGCGTTTATCACCGTAGGCATGCCACTGCTCGCCCAGGGCGTTGCGCACATTGAGCCCGAACTTGCTGTCTTCATCGTGCATGAAGCGGCTGATCAGCGAGCCCAGTTCACCCGGTGTCACCACCGCCGCCAGTTGCTTGCGCGGTACCCGCAGGTGCCCGGCGGAAAATAGATCGGTCAAAAAGTGATCAGCAAAGCTGTTCATGGCATAGGCCAGTTCCAGCGCCTGGTCGGTGCCGGTCTGATGCGCCACGACGGCTTGTTGCAAGGCTGCCGTATGCCCCGCCAGATAGGCCGCCAAAGCCCATTCGCCAAAGTGGTCGGCATTGTCTGCCGCCAGTTTCAGGTAGCGCCCCAGTGGAATCAGTGCCGAGACAGCACTGCCGCCGCCGGTGATGCGGTTCCATTCCTCGGACAAGGTGTCACCCAGCGCGTCATAGGCTTCATGGGGTTGCTTGCCGTCCTTGATCGCCTGGTTGACCGCATTGATCTCCTTTTGCATCACCGCCAGGATCTTGCCCGCTTCTTCCCGTGATGCTGGCAATACCGCCAGCGAGTTGAATGCATCGGTAAAGCGCTGCACACGATCAGCGGGCGATGTGCCTTCGTTGATGGGGCGCCCGGGGATGCCATAGAAATCACCGCCCAGGGCGATGATCTGGCCGTAGCTCAGCGCCAGGCCATTGGGCAGGTGCAATTCGACCTGCCGGGCGGGAATCGGCGGGGCGTCCTTGACGAAACGCAACAGGGTGTCGTCGCCGATGGCGGTGTGTTCGCCGCCTTCAAAACGCAGGGTTGGCGGGGTTTTCACAGGTGTGGCGAGTTCAAGATCTGACATGTTAGCTCCTTGCTATGTCATAGGAATCTTCCGTAATAACTGTACGTATATACAGTTATCCCGAGCATAGAGGAAAAACTTCCTACGTCAAGAAAGCAGCAATCGAGAAGGGCGGCGATGAATTGCAGTTGACGAATATTTTTATAGTTGTACGATGACGTACGACATCAAGATAACCATCCGTAATCTCACAACAGAAAGTCTTCGCCCAGGGTGTTCGAATAATGAATCCACAAGAACTGAAGTCCATCCTCTCTCACGGTCTGCTGTCTTTCCCGGTGACCGATTTCAATGCCCAGGGTGATTTCCACCAGGCGGGCTACATCAAGCGTCTGGAATGGCTGGCCCCTTACGGCGCTACCGCCTTGTTCGCCGCTGGCGGCACCGGTGAGTTTTTCTCCCTGGCGGCCAGCGAATATTCGCAAGTGGTGAAAACCGCCGTTGATACCTGCGCCACCAGCGTGCCGATTCTTGCTGGCGTCGGCGGTGCCACCCGCCAGGCCATCGAATACGCCCAGGAAGCCGAGCGTCTGGGCGCCAAAGGCCTGTTGCTGCTGCCGCACTACCTGACCGAAGCCAGCCAGGATGGGGTTGCCGCCCACGTTGAAGCGGTGTGCAAGTCGGTCAAGATCGGTGTAGTGGTCTACAACCGCAACGTCTGCCGCCTGACCGCGCCGCTGCTGGAACGCCTGGCCGAGCGCTGCCCGAACCTGATCGGTTACAAGGACGGCCTGGGTGACATTGAATTGATGGTGTCGATCCGTCGTCGCCTCGGTGACCGTTTCAGCTACCTGGGCGGCTTGCCGACTGCAGAGGTTTACGCCGCTGCCTACAAGGCCCTGGGCGTGCCGGTGTACTCCTCGGCGGTGTTCAACTTCATTCCAAAAACCGCGATGGATTTCTACCACGCCATTGCCCGGGAAGATCACGCCACCGTCGGCAAGATCATCGACGACTTCTTCCTGCCGTACCTCGACATCCGTAACCGCAAGGCCGGTTACGCGGTGAGCATCGTCAAGGCCGGGGCGAAAATCGTCGGTTACGACGCAGGCCCCGTGCGTACGCCGCTGACCGATCTGCTGCCGGAAGAATACGAAGCCCTGGCCGCGTTGATCGACAAGCAAGGCGCGCAATAACCCATCACCAAGGCCGCTGAGTAATCAGCGGCTTTTTGCGTCAGGAGAGAATTCGTGTCCCAAGCCAAGCGTTTCGAAAACTACATCGGTGGCCAGTGGGTTGCCGGCGCCGACTACTCGGCCAACATCAATCCGTCGGAGTTGTCTGATGTCATTGGCGAATACGCCAAGGCTGACCTCGCCCAGGTCCACGCGGCCATCGACGCTGCGCGCGCTGCTTTTCCGGCCTGGTCCACTTCCGGGATCCAGGCGCGTCATGATTCGCTGGATAAAGTCGGCACCGAAATCCTCGCCCGTCGCGAAGAACTCGGCACCCTGCTGGCCCGGGAAGAGGGCAAGACCCTGCCGGAAGCCATCGGCGAAGTGACCCGCGCCGGTAACATCTTCAAATTCTTCGCCGGTGAATGCCTGCGCCTGTCCGGCGACTACCTGCCGTCGGTGCGTCCGGGCGTCAACGTTGAAGTGACCCGTGAGGCGTTGGGCGTGGTTGGCCTGATCACGCCGTGGAACTTCCCGATTGCCATCCCGGCCTGGAAGATCGCCCCGGCCCTGGCCTACGGCAACTGCGTGGTGCTCAAACCGGCTGAACTGGTACCGGGCTGCGCCTGGGCCCTGGCCGAAATCATCTCCCGCGCTGGCTTCCCTGCCGGTGTGTTCAACCTGGTGATGGGCAGCGGCCGTGTGGTCGGCGATGCCATGGTCAACAGCCCGAAAGTCGACGGCATCAGCTTCACCGGCTCGGTGGGCGTGGGTCGTCAGATCGCCGTCAGCTGCGTGTCGCGCCAGGCCAAGGTGCAGTTGGAAATGGGCGGCAAGAACCCGCAGATCATTCTCGACGACGCCGACCTCAAACAAGCCGTCGAGCTGTCGGTGCAGAGCGCGTTCTACTCCACCGGCCAGCGTTGCACCGCGTCCAGCCGCTTTATCGTCACCGCCGGGATTCACGACCAGTTCGTCGCGGCCATGGCTGAGCGGATGAAGTCGATCAAGGTCGGCCACGCCCTGAAAACCGGCACCGACATCGGCCCGGTGGTTTCCCAGGCCCAGCTGGACCAGGACTTGAAGTACATCGACATCGGCCAGAGCGAAGGCGCCCGGCTGGTCAGCGGCGGTGAGCTGGTGACCTGCGACACCGAAGGCTACTTCCTCGCGCCGACGCTGTTTGCCGACAGCGAAGCCGCGATGCGCATCAGCCGTGAAGAGATCTTCGGCCCGGTGGCCAACGTGGTGCGCGTGGCGGATTACGAGGCGGCGCTGGCGATGGCCAACGACACCGAGTTCGGCCTCTCGGCCGGTATCGCCACCACCTCGCTGAAATACGCCAACCACTTCAAGCGTCATTCCCAGGCCGGGATGGTGATGGTCAATCTGCCGACTGCCGGTGTGGATTACCACGTTCCATTCGGTGGCCGTAAGGGTTCATCCTACGGTTCGCGTGAGCAGGGTCGCTATGCGCAAGAGTTCTACACCGTGGTGAAAACCAGCTACATCGGTTCGTAACGGCTGCACCCTGTGGCGGGTCCGTGCCCGTCACAGGCTTACAATTTGATTACCCGCAAAAAAAATAATTAGTGGGAGTACATCTTCATGCAAGCGACCAAGCCGACCCATGTCCGCTATTTGATCCTGCTCATGCTGTTCCTGGTGACCACGATCAACTACGCCGACCGGGCCACCATCGCCATTGCCGGCTCCAGCCTGCAAAAAGACCTCGGCATCGACGCGGTCACCCTCGGCTATATCTTCTCCGCATTCGGTTGGGCCTACGTGGCCGGGCAAATTCCCGGCGGCTGGCTGCTGGACCGATTCGGTTCGAAAAAAGTCTACGCCCTGAGTATCTTCACCTGGTCACTGTTCACCGTGCTGCAAGGCTATGTCGGTGAGTTCGGTGTTTCCACGGCCATCGTTGCGCTGTTCATGTTGCGCTTTCTGGTGGGCCTGGCTGAAGCGCCATCCTTCCCCGGAAATGCGCGCATCGTGGCGGCGTGGTTTCCTACGGCTGAGCGGGGTACGGCCTCGGCGATCTTCAACTCGGCGCAGTACTTCGCCACCGTGTTGTTCGCGCCGTTGATGGGCTGGATCGTCTACACCTTCGGCTGGCAGCACGTGTTTATCGTGATGGGCGGCATCGGCATTCTGTTCTCGTTGATCTGGCTGAAACTTATCCACAGCCCGCGCCAACACCCGATGATCAACGACGCCGAACTGCAGCACATCGCCCAGAACGGCGGCATGGTCGATATGGATCAGGACAAGGGCAAAGGCAAGAAAGTCGACGGGCCGAAGTGGGATTACATTCGTCAATTGCTGACCAATCGCATGATGCTCGGCGTGTATCTGGGCCAGTACTGCATCAACGGCATCACCTACTTCTTCCTGACCTGGTTCCCGGTGTACCTGGTCCAGGAGCGCGGCATGACGATCCTCAAGGCCGGCTTTATTGCTTCCCTGCCTGCGGTCTGTGGTTTTATCGGTGGCGTGTTGGGCGGGATCATTTCCGACTATCTGCTGCGCAAAGGCCATTCGCTGACGTTCGCCCGCAAGGCGCCGATCATTGGTGGATTGCTGATTTCCTGCAGTATCGTGGCCTGCAACTACGTAGACATCGAATGGATGGTGGTGGGCTTCATGGCCCTGGCCTTCTTCGGTAAAGGCGTTGGCGCACTGGGTTGGGCGGTAGTCTCCGACACCTCGCCAAAGCAAATCGCCGGTTTGAGCGGTGGTCTGTTCAACATGTTCGGCAACATTGCGTCGATCACCACCCCGATCGTGATTGGCTACATCATCAGCACCACCGGCTCGTTCAAGTGGGCCCTGGTGTTCGTTGGCGCCAACGCGCTGGTCGCTGTGTTCAGTTACGTGGTGATCGTCGGCCCGATCAAGCGTGTGGTGCTCAAGGAGCCGCCGGCCAAAGGCCCCGAGCTGACTAAACTTTCCCAAGCGCATTCCTGAAGGGGCCCGCGTCATGCAGTTGATTGAACATGCCGATTCGCCACGCTCCATCCGTTTGCACGCGCTGGATAACGTGGTGATTGTGGTCAACGACCAGGGCGTACCGGCGGGGACCGAGTTTCCCGACGGCCTGGTGACGGTGGATTTCATTCCCCAAAGCCACAAGGTGACGCTGGAAGACATCCCCGAAGGCGGCCGCATCATTCGCTACGGCCAGACCATCGGTTATGCCCTGCGCCCGATTCCTCGAGGCAGTTGGGTGCAGGAAGATCAACTGCGCATGCCCACGGCGCCGCCGCTGGACAGCTTGCCGCTGTCCACCGAAGTGCCCGAGGCCCAAGCGCCCCTGGAAGGTTTTACCTTCGAGGGTTATCGCAATGCCGACGGCACCGTGGGCACACGCAATATCCTCGGGATTACCACCACGGTGCAGTGCGTCACGGGCGTGCTGGACCATGCGGTGAAGCGCATCAAGGACGAGTTGCTGCCCAAGTACCCGAACGTCGATGACGTGGTGGCGCTGACCCACAGCTACGGCTGCGGCGTGGCGATCACGGCCACCGACGCCTACATCCCGATCCGCACCGTGCGTAACCTGGCGCGCAATCCGAACCTGGGCGGTGAAGCCCTGGTGATCAGCCTGGGTTGCGAAAAGTTGCAGGCCGGGCAGGTGATGCATGAAAACGACAGCTCGGTAGACCTGAGCGAGCCATGGCTGTATCGGTTGCAGGACTCCAGCCACGGCTTTACCGAAATGATCGAACAGATCATGGAACTGGCCGAAACCCGCCTGAAGAAACTCGACCTGCGCCGGCGGGAAACCGTACCGGCGTCGGAGTTGATCCTCGGTATGCAGTGTGGCGGCAGTGATGCGTTCTCGGGGATTACCGCGAACCCGGCGCTGGGTTATGCCTCGGATTTGCTGCTGCGGGCGGGCGCGACGGTGATGTTTTCCGAAGTGACCGAAGTGCGCGATGCGATCTACCTGCTGACTTCCCGTGCCGAGAACCAGGACGTGGCCCGGGAGCTGGTGCGGGAAATGGACTGGTACGACCGCTACCTGGCCAAGGGCGAGGCAGATCGCAGCGCCAACACTACGCCGGGGAACAAGAAGGGTGGGTTGTCGAATATTGTCGAGAAGTCGTTGGGTTCCATCGTCAAGTCGGGCAGCAGTGCGATCAATGGCGTGCTTGGCCCGGGCGAGCGGTTCAATCGCAAGGGCCTGATCTTTTGTGCCACGCCGGCGAGTGATTTTGTGTGCGGCACGTTGCAGTTGGCGGCGGGGATGAACCTGCACGTGTTCACCACCGGGCGTGGCACGCCGTATGGGCTGGCGATGGCGCCGGTGGTGAAGGTCTCGACCCGGACGGAGCTGGCGCAGCGTTGGCCTGACCTGATTGACATCGACGCCGGGCGGATCGCCACCGGCCGGGCGACGATTGAGGAGCTGGGTTGGGAGTTGTTCCACTTCTACCTGGATGTGGCCAGCGGCAAGAAGCAGACATGGGCGGAGCAGCACAAGCTGCATAACGACATTACGTTGTTCAATCCGGCGCCGATTACTTAAGACCGAGTCGCCTGCTTCGCGAGCAAGCCCGCTCCCACATTTGACTGCATTCCAAAGGTAGAACTCGGTCAAATGTGGGAGCGGGCTTGCTCGCGAAAGCGGTAGTCCAGACGAAGCTGGCCATGCTGGCTTATCATTAGCCACGACGCCCACCCAAGGTTCTCCCCGGCATGCTGGCAATCCTCCTACAAACCCTGAACATCACCGCGCCGGTGTTTGCCATGCTGTTCCTGGGCGTACTGCTCAAGCGCATCAACTGGATCAACGACAACTTTATCCACATCGCTTCGGCCCTGGTGTTCAACGTCACCATGCCGGCGTTGCTGTTCCTCGGGATTCTCCATGCCGACCTGCATTCAGCCCTCAAGCCCGGCCTGCTGATCTACTTCGCCGTCGCCACGCTGCTGAGTTTCGCCCTGGCCTGGGGCTGGGCGATCTTTCGGTGCCCGCGGGAAGATCGCGGCATCTATGCCCAAGGCGCGTTTCGCGGTAACAACGGGGTGATCGGCCTGGCCCTGGCCGCCAGTATGTACGGTGACTACGGGATTTCCCTTGGCGCGGTGCTCGCGGCGCTGGTGATCCTGTTCTACAACACCCTGTCGACCATTGTGCTGGCGGTGTACAGCCCGGTGATCAAGTCCGACCCGTGGAGCATTTTCAAAAGCGTGCTGGCCAACCCGTTGATCATCAGCGTGATCGCGGCGGCGCCCTTCGCGTACTTCCAGATTGGCTTGCCTGGCTGGCTGGAATCCTCCGGGCAGTACCTGGCGGACATGACGTTGCCATTGGCGTTGATCTGTATCGGTGGCACGTTGTCGTTGGCGGCACTGCGTAAAAGCGGCGACATGGCCCTGAGTGCCAGCCTGATGAAGATGGTCTGGCTGCCGGTGATCGCGACCCTGGGGGCGTGGCTGCTGGGGTTTCGCGGGCCGGAGTTGGGGATTCTGTTCCTGTACTTCGGCGCGCCCACGGCGGCGGCCAGTTTTGTCATGGCGCGGGCGGCGCAGGGCAATCATGAACTGGCGGCCGCGATTATCGTGATCACCACCCTGATGGCGGCGGTGACCACGAATATCGGGATTTTCGTGTTGCAGGCGGGTGGCTGGATCTAGGCGTCTTTCTGGTAGCTGTCGATCACTTCCTGCGCGGCGCGGAAGGCGTCAATCGCCGCCGGCACACCGGCATACACCGCACAATGCAGCAGCGCCTCGCGAATCTCCTCCACGGTGCAACCGTTGTTCAGCGCGCCGCGCACGTGGCCCTTGAGTTCCTGCGGGCACTTGAGGGCGGTCAACGCGGCGAGGGTGATCAGGCTGCGGGTTTTCAGCGGCAACCCTTCGCGATTCCACACGCTGCCCCAGGCATGCTCGTTGACGAAATCCTGCAGCGGCTGGCTGAACTCCGTGGCATTGCCCAGCGCCCGATCGACAAACACATCACCCATCACCTGGCGGCGCATTTCAACGCCGGGCTTTTTCTGTTCGGTCATTGCGATTCCCTCTTGTGTTGGCGGCGCCAGGCTTGTAGCGAGGTGAACAACAGGAAAGCCACCAGCGCTGGCAGGACGTAATACAGCATCAGTTGTTCAAGCTTGTTGGCCAGCGGCATGCCGAAGGTGAACGACACCACGTGCAGCCCGTACACCAGGTACAGGCCCAGGAACACCAGGCCTTCGGCCCGGGTGACGCGGTAGCCCGAATAAAACACCGGCAGGCACAGGGCGACCACGCCGAGCATTACCGGCAGGTCGAAATCCAGGGCATTGGGCGACACCGACAACGGCGAGGGCGCCACGAGGGCGGTAAAGCCCAGCACCCCAAGCAGGTTGAACAGGTTGCTGCCGATCACGTTGCCCACGGCAATTTCCCGCTGGCCGCGCAGGGCGGCGATCAGCGAGGTGGCCAGGCAGGGCAGGGAAGTGCCGACGCCAATCAGCGTCAGACCGATGATGCGTTCCGACAGGCCCAGGTCAGAGGCCACGTCCACCGCCGCGCCCAGCAGCAGGTGCCCGGCCAGTACGAGGATCAACAGTCCACCGAGCATCAGCAGCACGCTGCTCAGCCACGGCGCCTGCACCACAGTGTCCCGGGTGCGCGGGCGGCGGGAGTGGCGGGTCTGGTAGAGCAGCACGCCGAGGTAGGCCACCAGGGCCACCAGCAGTAACAGGCCATCGATCGGCGTGAGTTCTTCATTGGCGGCTAGCACAAACACCAGCAGGCTGGCGATGATCATCATCGGGATATCCAGGCGTACCAGTTGCCGGGAGACCCGCAGCGGAATGATCAGGGCTGCCAGGCCAAGGGTCACGAGGGTGTTGAAGATGCTGCTGCCGATCACACTGCCCACGGCGATGTCGGTGTTGTCCGCCAGGGTCGCTTGCAAGCTGATCGCCATCTGCGGCGCGCTGCTGCCGAAGGCGACGATGCTCAGGCCGATGATCAGCGGGCGCACCTTGAGGCTGGCCGCCAGGCGCACGGCGGCGCGCACTAATACTTCTGCGCCGAAGATCAACAGCAGCAGGCCGCTGATCAGTTCGATCAGGCTAAAGGGCGAGAGGGCGGTTAATGCGGAAATGGCCTGGGCTCCGTCGGTCAGTTGCTGAGTGATTGCACGCGAACGCGCGCGGTGCCGCTGCCGATCATACCGATCTGTTCGGCGGCCTTGCGTGAAAGGTCGATCAGGCGCCCACGGGTATGCGGGCCGCGATCATTGATGCGGACAACGACGCTTTTGTTGTTGTCGAGATTGGTGACCTTCACCTGCGTGCCGAAGGGCAGGCGACGATGGGCGGCGGTCAGGGCATTCTGGTTGAACGGTTCACCGCTGGCAGTGCGGTTGCCGTGGTGTTTGGCGCCGTAGTAGGACGCGGAGCCGGTTTCGTCATAGCCGTTGGGGTCGATGAGGCCGCTGGCGCAGCCGGCGAGCAGAGAGAACAGGGCCAACAGGCCGAGTAGACGCTTCATTCAAGGTGTCCCCAAAAGTGATGTGGAAACCGGCTTATGTGGGAGCCGGGCTTGCCCGCGATGCAAGCGCCTCGGTCTTGCAGGTGCACCGAGGTGATGCTATCGCAGGCAAGCCAGCTCCCACACAAGCCGGCTCCCGCAGTGAGACGACCGCGTTTAGCCTTCGAGTTTGCTTTTCAGCAGTTCGTTGACCTGTTGCGGGTTGGCCTTGCCTTTGGAGGCTTTCATCGCCTGGCCGACAAAGAAGCCGAACATCTTGCCGCGCTTGGCTTCATCCGCCGCACGGTATTGTTCAACCTGTTCGGCATTGGCTGCCAGCATCTCGTCGAGCACGGCGGAAATCGCGCCGCTGTCGGTGACTTGTTTCAGGCCGCGCTTCTCGATGATCTCGTCAGCGTTGCCTTCGCCGGCGGCCATGGCTTCAAACACGGTCTTGGCGATTTTGCCGGAGATGGTGTTGTCCTTGATCCGCAGCAACATGCCGCCCAGTTGCTCGGCCGACACCGGTGCTTCGTCGATTTCCAGGCCCTGTTTGTTCAACAGGCTGCCCAGCTCAACCATCACCCAGTTGGCCGCCAGTTTGGCGTCGCCGGCAATGCTCACGACTTTTTCGAAGTAGTTGGCTTGCTCGCGGCTCGACGCCAGCACGCTTGCGTCATACACCGAAAGACCGAACTGCGCCTGGAAACGCTCGCGTTTCTGCGGTGGCAGTTCCGGCAGCGTGGCGCGCACGTCAGCCAGGAACGAGTCCTCGATGACCACCGGCAACAGGTCCGGATCGGGGAAGTAACGGTAGTCGTTGGCTTCCTCTTTGCTGCGCATGGCGCGGGTTTCGTCTTTGTTCGGGTCGTACAGGCGAGTCTGCTGGATCACCTTGCCGCCGTCTTCGATCAGCTCGATCTGGCGACGTACTTCGGTGTTGATCGCCTTCTCGATGAAACGGAACGAGTTGACGTTCTTGATCTCGCAGCGGGTGCCGTACTCGGCCTGGCCTTTTGGCCGTACCGACACGTTGCAGTCGCAACGCAGCGAGCCTTCGGCCATGTTGCCGTCGCAGATGCCGAGGTAGCGCACCAGCGCGTGGATCGTCTTGACGTAGGCCACGGCTTCCTTGGCGCTGCGCATGTCCGGCTCGGAAACGATCTCCAGCAGCGGGGTGCCGGCGCGGTTCAGGTCGATGCCGGTGGCGCCGTTGAATTCTTCATGCAGGCTCTTGCCGGCATCTTCTTCCAGGTGCGCACGGGTCACGCCGACACGTTTGATGGTGCCGTCTTCCAGCGGGATGTCCAGGTAGCCCTTGCCGACGATCGGCAATTCCATCTGGCTGATCTGGTAGCCCTTGGGCAGGTCCGGGTAGAAGTAGTTCTTGCGGGCGAACACGTTGTGCTGGCCGATCTCGGCATCGATGGCGAGGCCGAACATCACCGCCATGCGCACCGCTTCCTGGTTCAGCACCGGCAGTACGCCGGGCATGCCCAGGTCTACCAGGCTGGCCTGGGTGTTGGGTTCTGCGCCGAACGTGGTGGCGCTACCGGAGAAAATCTTCGATTGGGTGGCGAGCTGGGTATGAATCTCCAGCCCGATCACGACTTCCCATTGCATAGTGTTCTCCTCAGAAGCCGGTAGGGGTGCGAGTGTGCCAGTCAGTGTTCAACTGGTACTGGTGCGCCACATTGAGCAGGCGGCCTTCCTGGAAATACGGGGCGAGCAGTTGCACGCCCACCGGCAAGCCATCGACGAAACCTGCAGGCATGGACAAGCCCGGCAGACCGGCGAGGTTGGCGGTGATGGTGTACAGGTCTTCCAGGTACTCGGCGATCGGGTCGCCGGTCTTGGCGCCGATCTTCCAGGCCGGGTTCGGCGTGGTTGGGCCGAGGATCACGTCGACTTCATTAAAGGCAGCCATGAAGTCGTTCTTGATCAGGCGACGGATCTTTTGCGCCTTGAGGTAGTACGCGTCGTAGTAGCCGGCCGACAGGGCGTAGGCACCGACCATGATCCGGCGTTGTACTTCCGCGCCGAAACCTTCGCCACGGGAGCGCTTGTACAGGTCGGTGAGGTCTTTCGGGTTTTCGCAGCGGTAGCCGAAGCGCACGCCGTCGAACCGCGACAGGTTGGAGGACGCTTCTGCCGGGGCGATCACGTAGTAGGCCGGAATCGCGTGCTGGTTGTTCGGCAGGCTGATTTCCTTGATCACGGCGCCGAGCTTTTCCAGCTCCTTGACGCTGTTGTGCACCAGTTCGGCGATGCGCGGGTCGAGGCCGGCGCTGAAATACTCTTTCGGCACGCCGATGCGCAGGCCTTTGATCGAGGTATTCAGGCTGGCGCTGTAGTCCGGCACGGGTTCATCAATGCTGGTGGAGTCCTGCGGATCGAAGCCTGCCATGCCTTGTAACAAAATTGCGCAGTCTTCAGCGGTGCGTGCCAGGGGGCCGCCCTGGTCGAGACTGGAGGCGTAGGCAATCATGCCCCAGCGGGAAACGCGACCGTAGGTCGGTTTCAGACCGGTGAGGTTGGTGAAAGCGGCCGGTTGGCGGATCGAGCCGCCAGTGTCGGTGGCCGTGGCGGCAGGTAACAGACGAGCGGCAACCGCGGCCGCCGAACCACCGGACGAACCACCGGGCACGTGCTCGAGGTTCCACGGGTTTTTCACCGCGCCGTAGTGGCTCGACTCGTTGGCCGAGCCCATGGCGAATTCGTCCATGTTGGTCTTGCCCAGGGTCACGGCCCCGGCAGCGGCCAGCTTGGCGACCACAGTGGCGTCGTAGGGCGCCTTGAAATTGTCGAGCATCTTCGAGCCGCAGCTGGTGCGAATGCCCTGGGTGCAGAACAGGTCCTTGTGGGCAATCGGCGCACCCAACAGGGCGCCGTTCTCACCGTTGGCGCGACGTGCGTCGGCGGCCTTGGCCTGGCTCAGGGCCAGCTCTTCGGTGATGCTGATGAAGCTGTTGACCTTAGGGTCCAGCTCGGCGATACGCGCCAGCAGGGTCGTGGTCAGCTCTTCGGAAGAAAACTTTTTGTCGGCGAGACCGCGGGCGATCTCGGCCAGAGTCAATTGATGCATTGCAGGCTCTTTCCCTTTAGTCGATGACTTTCGGAACCAGGTACAGGCCGTTTTCGACCGCTGGCGCGATGGACTGGTAAGCCTCGCGATTATTGCGCTCGGTCACGACGTCGGCGCGCAGGCGCTGGCTGGCTTCCAGCGGGTGAGCCAGGGGCTCGATGCCGTCGGTATTCACGGCTTGCATTTGGTCGACCAGCCCGAGAATGCTGTTCAGGGCTGCGGTGGTCTGTGGAAGATCGGCTTCATTGAGGCCCAGGCAGGCCAAATGAGCGATTTTTTCCACGTCGGAGCGTTCAAGCGCCATGGGATTCTCCAGTGGAAAACAGAACGGAAGCTATCCGTGTGTTAGATTGTAGGAACACTACCGCATTTCTACGGTCATATGGCCGCGATTGTGGGGGTTGGTGCACAGAAAGTCGGCCAATTTAGCACATTGGCGCCTTGCCCAAAATCCCTGTCGTTGTTAGAGTTTGCCGCACTTTTTTACCCACGCGTTGCCTAGGGTCCCTTTCCCATGTTCAAGAAACTGCGTGGCATGTTTTCCAGCGATCTTTCCATCGACCTGGGCACTGCCAACACCCTTATTTACGTGCGCGAGCGCGGTATCGTCCTGAATGAGCCATCGGTTGTGGCCATTCGGACCCATGGTAATCAGAAAAGTGTCGTTGCCGTTGGCACCGAGGCCAAGCGCATGTTGGGCCGAACACCGGGCAACATTGCTGCCATTCGTCCGATGAAGGATGGCGTGATTGCTGACTTCAGTGTCTGCGAAAAGATGCTGCAGTACTTCATCAACAAGGTTCACGAAAACAGTTTCCTGCAGCCCAGCCCTCGTGTGCTGATCTGCGTTCCGTGCAAGTCCACCCAGGTGGAACGTCGTGCCATCCGTGAGTCGGCCCTTGGCGCCGGTGCCCGTGAAGTGTTCCTGATTGAAGAGCCAATGGCCGCTGCGATCGGTGCCGGCCTGCCGGTTGAAGAAGCGCGCGGTTCGATGGTGGTGGATATCGGTGGTGGTACCACTGAAATCGCCCTGATCTCCCTCAATGGTGTGGTGTATGCCGAATCCGTACGGGTTGGCGGCGACCGCTTCGACGAAGCGATCATCACCTACGTGCGTCGCAACTACGGCAGCCTGATCGGCGAATCCACCGCCGAGCGCATCAAGCAGGAAATCGGTACCGCTTACCCGGGCGGCGAAGTTCGCGAAGTCGATGTTCGCGGTCGCAACCTGGCCGAAGGCGTTCCACGTGCCTTCACCCTGAACTCCAATGAAGTGCTGGAAGCTCTGCAAGAGTCCCTGGCCACCATCGTTCAGGCGGTGAAGAGCGCCCTGGAGCAATCGCCTCCGGAACTGGCTTCCGATATCGCCGAGCGTGGCCTGGTACTGACCGGTGGTGGCGCCTTGCTGCGCGACCTCGACAAGTTGCTGGCCCAGGAAACCGGTTTGCCAGTGATCGTCGCTGAAGACCCGTTGACCTGCGTCGCCCGCGGCGGTGGCCGTGCACTGGAAATGATGGATAAACACACCATGGACCTGCTCTCCAGCGAATAAGAATTTGCTGGTTTGCCCATGTTTCGCTCACAGGCAGCACTTTGCAGTGCTGCCTGTTGGCGTTTATCTTCTTCAATCTGCATCCGGGCCGGTTTGATGCCGTATGAATAAAGAAAACATTTGCCTGGGAGGAGCGGCTTATTAAACCGCTTTTTTCCAAAGGCCCCTCATTGGGCGTGCGCCTGTTGGTGCTGGTCGTGCTATCGGTTGCGCTGATGGTGGTCGATGCCCGCTTCACACTGCTCAAGCCAGTGCGTAGCCAGATGTCGCTGGTCCTGATGCAGACGTACTGGATCACTGACCTGCCGCAGCGTCTCTATCAGGGAGTGGCCAGTCAATTTGGCAGCCGCACCGAACTGGTGGCCGAGAACGAAAAACTCAAGACCGAAAACCTGCTGCTGCAGGGGCGCATGCAAAAGCTGGCGGCCCTCACCGAGCAGAACGTTCGGCTGCGCGAGTTGCTCAATTCCTCTGCGCTGGTCAATGAGAAGGTCGAAGTGGCCGAGTTGATCGGCATGGATCCGAACCCCTTCACCCATCGCATCATCATCAACAAGGGTGAGCGCGACGGCGTAGTCCTTGGCCAACCGGTGCTCGATGCCCGTGGCTTGATGGGCCAGGTGGTGGAGTTGATGCCTTATACCTCTCGCGTCCTGTTGCTGACCGACACCACCCACAGCATCCCGGTGCAAGTCAACCGCAACGGCCTGCGGGCGATTGCCAGCGGTACTGGTAACCCGGAACGCCTGGAGTTGCGTCACGTCGCAGACACCGCCGACATCAAGGAAGGCGACCTGCTGGTCAGCTCCGGCCTGGGTCAGCGGTTCCCGGCAGGCTACCCGGTCGCGACGGTCAAGGAAGTGATCCACGATTCCGGCCAGCCGTTCGCCATTGTGCGCGCCGTGCCGACCGCCGCATTGAACCGCAGCCGTTACCTGTTGCTGGTGTTCAGTGACAACCGCACCCCGGAAGAGCGTGCCAACGAAGCCGCCCAGGCCCAGGAAGCGGAAGACAAGCAAAACGGCACCGCGCCGATCATTCCGGCCACCGTGCCAAAACCGGCTGCACCTGCTGCCCCGGCAGCCGCTCCGGCAACGCCAGCCGCGCCGGTTGCGACACCGGTCAAGCCTGTGGCCCATAGCGCGCGTCCGGCCAAGCCTGCGGCTGCAACACCTGCCGCTGCCAAACCGCCCGCCGCCGCCAAACCACCGGCTGCTGCCCCGGCAACCACTCGGCAGAGGGAAGAATAATGGCCGGTACTCATTCGCGTAACGGCTGGATCGTCTGGCTGACCTTTGCCATCGGCTTGCTGCTCAGCGTTTCGCCGCTGCCGCAATTCATGGAGATCCTGCGCCCGCTGTGGCTCGCCTTGCTGCTGGCGTTCTGGGCCCTGGCGCTGCCGCACAAGGTCGGGATGGTCACGGCCATGTGCCTGGGGCTGATGGAGGATGTGCTCTACGGCACCCTGCTCGGGCAGAACGCGCTGATCCTGACCCTGATTACCTTCCTGGTGCTGTCATTGCAGCAGCGCCTGCGGATGTTCCCGATGTGGCAACAGTGCCTGGTGATCCTGGTGATCTTCGGCCTGGCGCAGTTGGTACAGCTGTGGCTCAGCGCCTTGACCGGCAACCGCCAACCGACCCTGGCGCTGGTGTTGCCCGCGCTGGTCAGCGCGCTGTTGTGGCCCTGGGTCAGTTTTGGCCTGCGTGGATTGCGTCGTCGCTATAAAATCAATTGAATGGATCGCGAGGCTCTGCCTGGTTATCGAACCCTACAGGGAGAGTCTGCATGAACTCGCTTTATCTGGCCTCGGGCTCCCCGAGGCGGCGTGAGCTGCTGACACAGATCGGCGTGCCGTTCACCGTCGTCAGCGCCGCCATTGATGAAACTCCCCTTACAAATGAATCGCCCGCGTCCTACGTAGAACGCCTGGCGCGCGGCAAGGCTGCGGCCGGTCGAGCGACCTTGGCCGATGCCACCGGCGCCTGTGTGCTGGGCGCGGACACAGCCGTGATCCTCGACGGCCGGATCCTCGGTAAACCCGTGGATCAAGCCGATGCCCTGGCCATGTTGCTGGCCCTTTCCGAGCGTGAACACGAAGTTTTGACGGCCATTGCCCTGATTGACGGCCCGCGTTGCGAAACGCAGCTGGTCAGCAGTCGTGTGCGCTTTCGCAGGATTTCAGCGGACGAAGCCACCACTTATTGGCACAGCGGCGAGCCCCAGGACAAAGCGGGCGGCTATGCTATCCAAGGCTTGGCGGCGGTGTTCGTCGCCGGACTCAATGGCAGCTACTCTGCCGTCGTTGGCCTGCCGGTCTGCGAAACCGCAGAACTGCTGGGCCAATTCGGCATACCCTGTTGGCAAAACCTTACCGTGCGCTAAACGCCTTATTCCAGCGCCAAGCCTTAAGCGATCGGTCACTATTGTGAAAACGCCTGAACGAGACCCAGCCATGAGTGAAGAGATTCTGATCAATATCACGCCGATGGAATCACGCGTGGCGGTGGTAGAGAACGGTGTTCTGCAAGAAGTGCACGTCGAGCGCACCCAAAAGCGCGGGATCGTCGGGAATATTTATAAAGGCAAGGTCGTGCGTGTGTTACCGGGGATGCAAGCGGCGTTCGTCGACATCGGCCTGGACCGCGCTGCGTTTATCCATGCTTCGGAAATCTCCCTGCGCGAAGGCCCGGCGGTTGAAAGCATCAGCGCCCTGGTGCACGAAGGGCAGAGCCTGGTGGTGCAAGTCACCAAGGATCCGATTGGCTCAAAGGGCGCACGGCTGACCACGCAACTGTCGATTCCTTCGCGCTACCTGGTGTACATGCCGCGCACGGCCCACGTCGGTATTTCCCTGAAAATCGAAGATGAAGCCGAGCGCGAGCGCCTGAAAAAGGTGGTCAGTGACTGCGTGGCGCTCGAAGGCATCAAGGAGGCCGGCGGCTTTATCCTGCGTACTGCCGCAGAAGGTGCCGGTGCCGATGAAATCCTCATGGACATCCGCTACCTGCGCCGCCTGTGGGACCAGATCGGCGCGCAGATCAAGACCATTGGCGCCCCCAGCGTGATCTACGAAGACCTCGGCCTGGCCCTGCGCACCTTGCGCGACCTGGTCAGCCCGAAGATCGAGAAAATTCGCATCGACTCGCGGGAAACCTTCCAGCGCACTACGCAATTTGTTGCCGAGCTGATGCCGGAAATCGCCGATCGCCTGGAGCATTACCCGGGCGAGCGGCCGATTTTCGACCTGTATGGCGTCGAAGACGAAATCCAGAAAGCCCTTGAGCGCAAAGTGCCGCTCAAGTCCGGCGGTTACCTGGTGGTGGACCCGGCGGAAGCCATGAGCACTATCGACGTGAATACCGGTGCCTTTGTAGGCCATCGCAACCTCGAAGAAACCATCTTCAAGACCAACCTCGAAGCGGCCACCGCGATCGCCCGCCAGCTGCGCCTGCGCAACCTGGGCGGGATCATCATCATCGACTTCATCGACATGGAAGACGAAGAGCACCAGCGCCAGGTGCTGCGTACCCTGGAGAAGCAACTGGAGCGCGATCACGCCAAGACCAACATCATCGGCATCACCGAGCTGGGCCTGGTGCAGATGACCCGCAAGCGCACCCGCGAAAGCCTGGAGCAAGTGCTGTGCGAGCCGTGCAGCAGTTGCCAGGGGCGCGGTAAGTTGAAGACCCCGGAAACGGTTTGCTACGAGATTTTCCGGGAAATCTTACGGGAGGCACGCGCCTACCAGGCCGAGGGCTATAGAGTCCTGGCTAACCAGAAGGTGGTCGACCGTTTGCTGGATGAAGAATCCGGCAACGTAGCCGAGCTGGAGGGTTTTATCGGGCGCACCATTCGCTTCCAGGTCGAAACCATGTATTCCCAGGAACAATATGACGTGGTGCTGCTCTGATTCGCGTTAGTTCTTATCAACGAGACGGGCAGGCCTTGATCTGCCGTCCGACTATTGCCTTTGAGGGTCGCCTGACATGGAGCGTCTGATACGCTTTTTTGCCGCATTGACCCGCTGGGGCCTCGGCCTGTGCGCCTTGCTGCTGGTATTGGCGGCGGTGTACGTGAGCCTGGGCCGTGAATTGACGCCGTTGGTGGCGGAGTACCGTGGCGAAATCGAGGCCAAGGCGCGTACTGCGCTGGATATGCCCGTGAACATCGGCAGCCTGGAAGGGCGCTGGAGTGGCTTCGCGCCGGTATTGTTGGCTCACGACGTGATGGTCGGCGAGGGCAGCAGCGCCCTGCGCCTGGACCAGGTGCAAGTGGTGCCGGATATCTGGGCCAGCCTGCTGGCGCGTGAAGTGCGCATTGCCCACCTGGAAGTCAGCGGCCTGCAAGTCAGCGTGAAGGAAGACCAGGACGGCCACTGGGCGCTGCAAGGCCTGCCGGTGCAGGATGACCAGCCGCTGGATCCCGAACAACTGCTGACGCGCCTGCAAATGGTCGGGCAGGTTTCATTGCTCGACAGCCAGGTGACGCTGCAGCCGTTCGACCAGGCTCCGCTGACCTTGACCTATGTCGGCGTGAGCCTGCAGACCGGCGCCAACCGCCAGCGCCTGGACGCGCGCCTGACCCTGCCCGACGGCCAGCCCCTGGCGTTGAACCTGCGCACCCGAATCCGCGCCAGCCAGTGGAAAGACGGCGAAGCCGAGGCTTACCTGAGCTTGCCCCAGAGTGACTGGGCAAAATGGATCCCGGCAAAACTGACCCAGCAATGGAAACTTACCGAACTCAAGGCCGGCGGCGAATTCTGGCTGACCTGGGCCAAGGGCACCGTGCAAAGCGCCGCCGTGCGCCTCAACGCCCCGCAGCTCAAGGGCAGCTATGCCGATCGCAAGCCGACGCACATCGAGAACCTGGCCCTCACTGCGTACCTGCAACGCAGTGACAGCGGCCTCAAGGTGCTGTTTGACTCGCTCGCAATGAACCTCGGCGACACCCGCTGGGAATCGCGCCTGCAACTGCAGCAAACCCTGGCCACCGACAAGGCCCAGGAAGTCTGGAACCTGCAGGCCGATCGCCTCGACCTGACGCCGATCACGCCATTGCTGCACGCCTTGGCACCCTTGCCGGAAGCCGTGGCCACCACCCTGGATCATCTGAAGGCCACCGGCACGCTGCGGAACGTGTTGCTGGATTATCGGCCTCAAGACACCACCGACCAGCGCGTGAGCTTCGCGGCCAACCTCGACCGTATTGGTTTCGACGCTTACTTCGGCGCACCGGCAGCCCGCAATGTCAGCGGCAGCATCAGCGGTGACCTGGGCAAGGGTGAGCTGCGCATGGACAGCAAGGATTTCTCCTTGCACCTGTTTCCGATCTTCGCCAAGCCCTGGCAGTACATCCAGGCCAACGCCCGCCTGACGTGGAAGCTGGACAAGGAAGGCTTCACCCTGATCGCGCCGTATATCAAGGTGCTGGGCGAGGAGGGCAAGGTCGCCGCCGACTTCCTGATTCGCCTGCATTTCGACCATAGCCAGGAAGACTACATGGACCTGCGGGTCGGTATGGTCGACGGCGATGGCCGCTTCACCCCCAAATACCTGCCGGCGGTGTTGAGCCCGGCGCTCGATGAGTGGCTGCGCACTGCGATTCTCAAGGGGGCAGTGGACGAGGGCTTCTTCCAGTACCAAGGCTCGCTGAACCACGACGCACTGCCTGCCTCGCGCAATATCAGCCTGTTCTTCAAGGTGCATGATGCCGAGCTGGCATTCCAGCCGGGCTGGCCGCACGTGAGCAAGGTCAAGGGTGAAGTGTTTGTCGAGGAAAGCGGCGTGCGCATCCTGGCCAGCAAGGGCCAGCTGCTCGACACCAAGGTCAATGATATCTACGTCAACATTCCCCACGCCCCCGAAGGCAAGGACAGCCACCTGCTGCTCACCGGCAACTTTGCCGGTGGCCTGGGCGATGGCTTGAAAATCCTTCAGGAAGCGCCGATCGGCACCGCCTCGACCTTCGCCGGCTGGAAAGGCGAGGGCGACCTGCAAGGCAAGCTGGACCTGGATATTCCCCTGGCCAAGGGCGCCGATCCCAAGATCGTGGTGGATTTCAAGACCGACAAGTCCCGCCTGCAACTGGCCGAGCCTACGCTGGACCTGAGCCAGCTCAAGGGTGATTTCCGCTTCGACAGCGCCAAGGGCCTGAGTGGCCAGAACATCAGCGCCCAGGCCTTCGACCGACCGATCACCGCGCAGATTTTCGCCGATGGCAAGCCAGGCGACCTCAACACCCGCGTCACCGCGAAAGGGCAGGTGACCGTCAAGCGGCTGACTGACTGGCTGAAGGTCAGCCAGCCGTTGCCGGTGTCCGGCGATATCCCCTACCAATTGCAGCTCAACCTCGATGGCGCCGACAGCCAGTTGATGGTCAGCTCCAACCTCAAGGGCGTGGCCGTGGACCTGCCGGCGCCGTTCGGCATGCCGGCGAGCCAGGGCCGCGACAGTGTGTTCCGCATGACCTTGCAGGGTAAGGAGCGCCGTTACTGGTTCGATTATGGCGAGTTGGGCAGCTTCACCTTCGCCGCCCCGGCGGACAATTTCGCCGACGGCCGGGGTGAGCTGTTCCTGGGAGATGGCGATGCGGTGTTGCCGGCCGGCAAGGGCTTGCGAATCCGCGGCGTGTTGTCGGAGCTGGATATCGACCCCTGGAAAAAGCTCGTGGACCGCTACGCCGGCAACGACCCGGGTGGCAGTGCCAAGCAGTTGTTGAGCGGGGCCGATTTCAAGGTCGGCAAGCTGACCGGTTTCGGCACCCAGTTCGACCAGGTCAGCTTGCAGCTGGACCGCAAACCCGCTGCCTGGGGCTTGCAGTTCGACAGCCAGCAGGCCAAGGGTACCGTGGGGTTGCCGGACGCCAAAGGCGCGCCGATTGCAGTCAACCTGCAGTACGTGAAGCTGCCTGCGGTGGATCCGACCGTGCAGGCGGATGAAAATGCGCCGGACCCATTGGCTGATGTTGATCCCAAGGATATTCCCGCGCTGGATATCTCGATTGCCCAGTTGTTCCAGGGCCCGGACCTGGTAGGTGCCTGGTCTCTGAAAGTTCGCCCGACCACCAGGGGCATGGCGTTCAACAGCCTGAACCTGGGGCTCAAGGGCATGCTGCTCCAGGGCGCCGGCGGTTGGGAAGGTGCACCCGGTGCCAGCAGCAGTTGGTACAAGGGCCGCCTCGATGGCAAGAACATTGGCGACGTGCTCAAGGGCTGGGGATTTGCGCCGAGCGTGACCAGCGAAGATTTTCACGTGGACGTGGACGGCCGCTGGCCGGGTTCGCCGGCCTGGGTAGGTCCCAAGCGTTTCTCCGGCAGCCTGGACGCCAGTTTCCGCAAAGGCCAGTTTGTTGAAGTGGACGGCGGTGCGCAGGCCCTGCGGGTGTTTGGCTTGCTGAACTTCAACTCCATCGGTCGCCGGCTGCGCCTGGACTTCTCGGACTTGCTTGGCAAGGGCTTGAGTTATGACCGGGTCAAGGGCTTGCTGGCCGCCAGTAACGGCGTGTTTGTAACCCGTGAGCCGATCACCATGACGGGCCCGTCGAGTAACCTGGAGATCAACGGCACCCTGGACCTGGTGGCAGACCGCGTCGATGCCAAGTTGCTGGTGACGCTGCCGGTCACCAACAACCTGCCGATTGCTGCATTGATCGTCGGCGCGCCGGCCATTGGCGGGGCGCTGTTCCTGATCGACAAGCTGATTGGCGACCGTGTTTCGCGTTTCGCCAGCGTGCAGTACAAGGTAGAAGGCCCGTGGAAGGACCCGAAAATCACCTTCGACAAGCCATTTGAAAAGCCAAACTGAGTACCTGTGGAGTAGCATGGCCGCATGCCTTTTCTGGAGTGTGGGCCCATGTCCTTTGCGGTAATTCAAATGGTCAGCCAAAGCGATGTGCTGGCCAACCTGGCCCAGGCTCGGCGCCTGCTGGAGCAAGCGGCGGCGGGCGGTGCAAGGCTTGCGGTACTCCCGGAAAACTTCGCCGCCATGGGCCGTCGCGATGTGGCCGATATCGGTCGCGCCGAGGCCTTGGGCGAAGGTCCGATCCTGCCATGGTTGAAACAGACCGCCCGCGACCTCACCTTATGGATAGTGGCCGGCACTTTGCCGCTGCCCCCAAAGGATCAGCCGAACGCCAAGTCCAATGCCTGCTCGCTGCTGATCGATGATCAGGGCGAAATCGTTGCCCGCTACGACAAGCTGCACCTGTTCGATGTCGATGTGGCCGATGCCCGGGGTCGTTATCGTGAATCCGATGACTATGCTCATGGTAGCCAGGTGGTCGTGGCGGATACGCCGGTCGGCCGCCTGGGGCTGACGGTGTGTTACGACTTGCGCTTCCCGGAGCTATACAGCGAATTGCGCGCTGCGGGTGCCGAGTTGATCACCGCGCCCTCGGCCTTTACAGCGGTAACCGGCGCCGCGCACTGGGATGTGCTGATCCGTGCGCGTGCCATCGAGACCCAGTGCTACCTGCTGGCGGCCGCCCAGGGTGGCGTGCATCCGGGGCCCAGGGAAACCTTCGGGCATGCAGCGATCATCGACCCATGGGGGCGCGTGCTGGCACAACAGGATCAAGGCGAGGCGGTGTTGTTGGCCGAACGCGATAGCAGCGAACAGGCGTCGATACGGACGCGCATGCCGGTGGCGGGCCACCGGCGCTTTTTCTCGCAGGGCGCGCAGCGACCTGCTTCAGAACGATGAATTTAAGGCCAAACCTATGAGCGAGTTGTTGTCCTCAGTCAGTGAACACCTCCTGGCGCCTGGTGGCGTGACCATCGAAAGCTTGCAAACGGTCCTCGGCGATCTGGCCGGGCCAGGCATCGACGCTGCGGACCTGTATTTCCAGGGGCAGATTTCCGAGTCCTGGGCCCTGGAAGACGGGATCGTCAAGGAAGGCAGCTTCAACCTCGACCAAGGCGTGGGTGTGCGTGCGCAGTCCGGTGAAAAAACCGGCTTTGCCTACAGCAACGCCATCACCCTGGAAGCCCTGGGGCTGGCGGCTCGTGCAGCGCGTTCGATCTCCCGTGCCGGGCAAAACGGCACGGTGCAGGCGTTCAGCACCCAGGACGTGGCCCAGCTGTATGCCCCGGATAACCCATTGGAAGTGATCAGCCGCGCCGAAAAGGTCGAGCTGCTCAAGCGTGTGGACGCGGCGACCCGCGCCCTGGACCCGCGTATCCAGCAAGTCACCGTAAGCATGGCCGGGGTGTGGGAACGCATCCTCGTGGCCTCCACCGATGGCGGCCTGGCGGCGGATGTGCGGCCGCTGGTGCGCTTCAATGTCAGCGTGATCGTTGAACAGAATGGCCGTCGCGAGCGCGGTGGCCATGGCGGCGGTGGGCGTACCGACTACCGTTACTTCCTCACCGAAGACCGCGCCATGGGGTATGCCCGTGAAGCGTTGCGCCAGGCCCTGGTCAATCTGGAAGCAATTCCGGCCCCGGCGGGTACGTTGCCGGTGGTATTGGGCTCTGGCTGGTCCGGCGTGCTGCTGCATGAAGCGGTGGGCCACGGCCTGGAAGGTGATTTCAACCGCAAGGGCAGTTCCGCCTACAGCGGGCGCATGGGCGAGATGGTTGCGTCCAGGCTCTGCACCATCGTCGATGACGGTACCCTGGCCGGGCGTCGCGGTTCGTTGAGCGTCGATGACGAAGGCACCCCGACCGAGTGCACCACACTGATCGAAAACGGTGTGCTCAAGGGCTACATGCAAGACAAGCTCAACGCGCGCCTGATGGGCGTGGCCCGCACCGGTAACGGTCGTCGCGAGTCCTACGCGCACCTGCCGATGCCGCGCATGACCAACACCTACATGCTCGGCGGCGAAAGCGATCCGGCCGAAATCATCGCCTCGGTGAAACGCGGCATCTACTGCGCCAACCTCGGTGGTGGGCAGGTGGACATCACCAGCGGCAAGTTCGTGTTCTCCACCAGCGAGGCGTATTTGATCGAAGACGGCAAGATCACCGCGCCGGTCAAGGGTGCAACGTTGATTGGCAACGGCCCGGAAGCCATGAGCAAGGTGTCGATGGTCGGTAACGACCTGTCGCTGGACAGCGGTGTGGGGACGTGCGGCAAGGATGGTCAGTCGGTGCCGGTGGGTGTCGGCCAGCCAACCTTGAAAATCGATGCGATCACCGTGGGGGGCACGGGGTCGTAAGAACGGGAGCTTCGGGTGGCGAAGGCCGCCACCCGGGGAAGAGGGTCAGCGCAGGCCGCGTTGACTATCGTCCAGCTCACGGATGTATTTGAAGATTTTTCGGCTGGAGGCCGGTGGCTTGCTTTGCGCCAGTTCGTGCTGGGCCTGACGGATCAGGGAGCGCAATTGTTGGCGATCGGCATCCGGGTACTCGATGACGAACTTCTCCAGTACCGCGTCATCGCCAGCGATCAGGCGATCACGCCAGCGTTCCAGGTTATGGAAGCGCTCGTTGTACTGGCGAGTGGAGGCATCGAGTTGATCGAGCAACGTCAGAATGGCGTCAGTGTCCTGGTCGCGCATCAGTTTGCCGATGAACATGAGGTGCCGTTTACGCGCGATATTCGCGGTGTGCTTGGGCGCATCGTTCAGAGCCCGGCGCAGAGCGTCGGTCAATGGCAGTTTTGCACACAAGTCAGGCTTGAGTGTTGTAAGGCGCTCGCCGAGGTCAACCAGAGCATGCAGCTCGCGTTTGACCTGAGATTTGCTTTTCTCCCCATCGAGGGAGTCGTCGTAAGAATCAACCATGGTGGCAGTCCGCAAAGAAACGCCGCCATGATAACCAGTCGGGGGCCGCTTGTCCGGCCCGGTCGCTAGAAGGCCTTAACCGAAAGCAGAATTTGAGTGGAGAAAACCATGAGTGCAGCCCAAAGCGTCGGTCCGCAAGCGTTACCGGCACTGCAGGAACAAGTCGAGCAGATCATTGCCGAGGCCAAGCGCCAGGGGGCCAGTGCCTGTGAAGTGGCGGTGTCCCTGGAGCAGGGGTTGTCGACTTCGGTGCGCCAGCGGGAAGTGGAAACCGTCGAATTCAACCGCGACCAGGGGTTTGGCATCACCTTGTACGTGGGCCAGCGCAAGGGCTCGGCCAGCACTTCTGCCAGCGGCCCGGAAGCGATTCGCGAAACCGTTGCAGCAGCGCTGGCGATTGCCAAGCACACCTCCGAAGATGAAAGCTCCGGCCTGGCTGATGCAGCCCTTATGGCTCGGGACTTGAAGGATTTTGACCTGTTCCATGCCTGGGACATCACCCCGGAACAGGCTATTGAACAGGCACTGACCTGTGAAGCGGCGGCATTCGATGCCGACAGCCGGATCAAGAACGCCGATGGCACCACCTTGAGTACTCATCAGGGTTGCCGCGTATACGGCAACAGCCACGGTTTTATCGGCGGTTATGCCTCGACGCGTCACAGCCTGAGTTGCGTGATGATCGCCGAAGCCAACGGCCAGATGCAGCGTGATTACTGGTACGACGTGAACCGCCAGGGCGAATTGCTGATGGATCCGGTACTCATCGGCCAGCGTGCCGCGCAGCGTGCTGCCAGCCGCCTGGGCGCGCGCCCGGTGCCGACCTGTGAAGTGCCGGTGTTGTTCTCGGCGGAACTGGCCGGTGGTTTGTTCGGCAGTTTCCTTGGGGCGATTTCCGGCGGCAACCTGTACCGCAAGTCGTCGTTCCTGGAAGGTGCGATTGGCCAGAAGCTGTTCCCGGAATGGCTGACCATCGATGAGCGCCCGCACCTGATGCGCGCCATGGGCAGTTCGTCGTTTGACGGTGATGGCCTGGCCACCTATGCCAAGCCGTTCGTCGAGAACGGTGAGCTGGTGTCCTATGTGCTGGGCACCTACGCCGGTCGCAAGCTCGGCCTGCCAAGCACCGCCAACTCCGGTGGCGTACACAACCTGTTCATCACCCATGGCGATGAAGACCAGGCGGCGCTGTTGCGGCGCATGGGCCGTGGCTTGCTGGTCACCGAGTTGATGGGCCATGGCCTGAATATGGTCACGGGTGATTACTCCCGTGGTGCGGCGGGTTTCTGGGTGGAAAACGGCGAAATCCAGTTCGCCGTGCAGGAAGTGACCATCGCGGGCAACATGCGTGACATGTTCAAGCAGATTGTCGCGGTGGGTAATGACCTGGAACTGCGCAGCAACATTCGCACCGGTTCGGTGTTGATCGAAAAGATGACCGTCGCCGGCAGCTAATCCGCCGACAGACGCCATAAAGAAGGCGCGCCACCCATTGGGTGGCGCGCCTTTTTTTGTGCCTGGAATTCCGGGTGATTCCCTCAGGCTCTTGTTTTGATTCTCAATATCATTTAATAATAAATATCATTACCGAATGAGTGTGGATCATGAGTTCTGTCCTGCATGAGGATCCCTACCTGGAAAGCTGGCGTTGGATGAGTCGTCAGATTCGTTGCGGCCTTGCTCCCGACGAGCCCCGCCTGATCGAACATTACCTGGCCGAAGGCCGGTACCTCGCCTGTTGCACAGCGACCCACCCGTGGACCATCGGCGAAACCTCATTCCGCCTGCTGCTGGACACCGCCTCCGACATCGCCTTGCCCTGGCACTGGCGGTCCATGTGCCTGGACCAGGCCTGGCGCCCGTTGCGCGACCTGGAAAAACTTTCCCACTGTGCCTGCCGCCTCAAGCGCTGGCAGACCTTTGCCTGGCAATTGGCGACCTGCGAATTGCTGCCTTCCATTTCTCACTCTGACCTGGTGCAAGGATCTTCCGATGAGTAACACCCGTATCGAACGCGACAGCATGGGCGAACTGCAAGTGCCCGCCGAAGCCTTGTATGGCGCGCAAACCCAGCGTGCGGTGAACAACTTTCCCATCAGCCACCAGCGCATGCCGGCGCAGTTCATTCGTGCGTTGATCCTGGCCAAGGCTGCCGCTGCTAAAGCCAACGTCGAGCTGAAACAACTGAGCGAAGCCCAGGGCAAGGCCATCGTTGATGCCGCCCAAGGCTTGCTGGAAGGCGATTTCATGCAGCATTTCCCGGTGGATATCTTCCAGACCGGTTCCGGCACCAGCTCCAACATGAACGCCAACGAAGTGATTGCGACCCTCGCCAGCCGCTTGCTGGGCGAGCCGGTCAACCCTAACGATCACGTCAACTGCGGCCAGAGCAGCAACGACATCATCCCCACCACCATTCACGTCAGCGCGGCACTGGTGCTGCACGAACAGACCCTGCCGGCGCTGCTGCACCTGGTCCAGGTGATCGAGCACAAGGCCGAGGAGGTGCACCGTTTCGTCAAGACCGGTCGGACGCATCTGATGGACGCCATGCCGGTGCGCATGAGCCAGGTGCTCAATGGCTGGGCGCAGCAGCTCAAGGCCAATATCGGCCATCTGCAAGACCTGCTGCCGAGCTTGCAGGCGCTGGCCCAGGGTGGCACTGCAGTCGGCACCGGGATCAATGCGCATCCGGAGTTTGCAGCGCGCTTCAGCCAGCAACTGAGCAGCCTGACCCACGTCCAGTTCACCCCAGGCAAGAACCTGTTCGCGCTGATCGGCTCCCAGGACACGGCCGTCGCGGTCTCCGGGCAGCTCAAGACCACCGCCGTGTCCCTGATGAAAATCGCCAACGACCTGCGCTGGATGAACTCCGGCCCATTGGCGGGCCTTGGTGAAATCGAGCTGGAAGGCCTGCAGCCGGGCTCTTCGATCATGCCCGGCAAGGTCAACCCGGTGATCCCGGAAGCCACCGCCATGGTTGCCGCACAAGTCATCGGCAACGACACGGTGATTACCATCGCCGGCCAGTCCGGCAACTTCGAACTCAACGTGATGCTGCCGATCATTGCCCAGAACCTGCTCGGCAGCCTGGAGTTGCTGGCCAACTCCAGCCGACTGCTGGCCGACAAGGCCATCGCCAGCTTCAAGGTCAACGAAGCCAAGCTCAAGGAAGCGCTGTCGCGCAATCCGATCCTGGTGACCGCACTGAACCCGATCATCGGTTACCAAAAGGCCGCCGAAATCGCCAAGAAGGCCTATCAACAAGGCCGCCCGGTGATTGATGTGGCGCTCGAACATACCGACTTGCCCCGCAGCCAACTGGAAATCCTGCTGGATCCGGAAAAGCTCACGGCCGGCGGCGTGTAATCACCGACCCTGCTTTGGAGGCTCACCATGGAGCACTGGAAACGCACGATCGAACGGGCCAATCGCTGCTTTATGGCGGGCGAGCTGGTAGATGCCCGCGAGGCCTACCTGCAAGCCCTGGCCCTGGCTCAAGTGTTGTTTGAGCGCTGGGCGGATGCCGACGAAGCGGTGGCGGCTTGCGTCATTTCCCATCACAACCTGGCCGACCTGCACTTGCGCCTGAACCAGCCGGAAGAAAGCGCGGAATACCTCTGCGCCATTCACCAGCGCCTGTTGCAGACCATGCAAGACACCCGTCTTAACCCGCTATTGCGGGAAGCGGCCCTGCGTCAGAGCAGCAAGACCTACGTCGAACTGCTGAATTTCATCAGCGATCACGGTGAGTACCCACGTACCCACCGCCTGCTGGGCAGCAACGTGGCGCCATCGGATGCGTCGACCCGCAACAGCCCTTTTTATGGAGCTCATTGATATGTCCTACACCTTGCCGGCCTTGCCTTACGCCTACGATGCCCTTGAACCGCATATCGACGCGCAAACCATGGAGATCCACTACACCAAGCACCACCAGACCTACATCAACAACCTCAACGCAGCCGTCGAAGGCACCGAGTTTGCCGCTTGGCCGGTGGAGAAACTGGTGTCCAGCGTCCAGCAACTGCCGGAAAAACTCCGGGCGGCGGTGATCAACCAGGGCGGCGGCCACGCCAACCACTCGTTGTTCTGGGCTGTCATGTCGCCCAAGGGCGGCGGCAAGCCAGACGGCGCGCTGGGTGACGCCATCGACGAGCAGTTGGGCGGTTTCGACGCCTTCAAAGAGGCCTTCACCAAAGCTGCCTTGACCCGTTTCGGCAGCGGCTGGGCGTGGTTGAGCGTGACGCCGCAAAAGACCCTGGTGGTGGAAAGCAGCGGCAACCAGGACAGCCCGTTGATGAACGGCAATACGCCAATCCTCGGCCTGGACGTCTGGGAACACGCTTATTACCTGCTGTACCAGAACCGTCGTCCGGAATACATCAATGCGTTCTACAGCGTCATCAACTGGCCGGAAGTTGCCGGCCGCTACCAGGCTGCGCTGGGCTGAAACTCCTCTATAACAAGATCTAAGGCCGACTATGGGCACTGAAACACTGGCGATCAGCAGCGTGCGAATGTTTCGTTATGCGTTTGGCTCGCTGCTGCTATTGGCAGGAACTGCATTGCTGGTGGCCCAAGGGCTGGCCTGGCTTGACCTGGAACCGCGCATCCTGCGTGCCTTGCAGGGCGGGGCCATCTGCGCGCTCGGCACCGCCCTGGGTGCCGTGCCGGTACTGGTAATCCGCCGGATGCCATTGGCGGTGAGCGACACGCTGCTCGGCTTCGGTGCCGGGGTGATGTTGGCCGCTACGGCATTTTCGCTGATCGTGCCGGGTATTGCGGCTGCCCAAAGCCTGGGGCTGACGCCATGGGCCGCCAGTGGATTGATCAGTTTCGGCATCATGCTGGGCGCGTTCGGGCTGTATCTGGTGGATCGCAAGGTCTCCGGCGCGAGCCCGGAAATGCTGGTGGGCAGTCCGGAGCATCCGGTGATACCGCCGCGTATCTGGCTGTTTGTGTTCGCCATCATTGCCCACAACATTCCCGAAGGCATGGCCGTGGGTGTCTCGGCAGGCGGCGGCATGCCGGATGCCGACAGCCTCGCCATGGGTATCGCCTTGCAGGATGTGCCGGAGGGACTGGTGATTGCGTTGGTGCTGGCCGGGGCAGGGATGTCGCGGGTCAAGGCGTTCCTGATCGGCGCGGCGTCCGGGTTGGTGGAGCCGGTGTTTGCGGTGCTGTGTGCCTGGCTGGTGAGCCTGGCTCAGGTGCTGTTGCCGCTGGGGCTGGCGCTGGCGGCCGGGGCAATGCTGCTGGTGGTAACTCACGAAGTCATTCCCGAGTCGCGGCGCAATGGCCATGACAAGCTCGCCAGCCTGGGGCTGTGTATCGGGTTTTGCTTGATGATGGTGATGGATACGGCGTTGGGCTGAGGCTGTCGCGCTTCTACAAGAAGCGCTTGCGGTAGTCGCTGGGGGTAACGCCCAGGCGGCGAACGAAGGCGCGCCGGAACCCATCAAGATTGGCATAGCCGACCTGATCGGCCAGGCGTTTGAGCGAGACATTCGACCCTTCGATCAGCCGCCGTGCCTGGTCGATACGTGCCAGCTCCACGAACTCGGCAGGGGTGAATCCACCCTCGGCCTTGAATACCCGGGCAAAGTTGCGTTCGCTCATGTCAGCGCGCTGGGCCAGCAATGCCACGCTCAGGTCTGCGGCCAGGTTGTCGACGATATAGGTCTGTATCTGGCGAATGTTCGTGCGCTCTGCGGTCTGTGCCGCCAGTTGGGCGCTGAACTGTGACTGGCCGGCCGGCCGTTTGAAGTACATCACCATTTCCCTGGCCACACTGAGCGCCAAATCCCGGCCGTGGTCCTCCTCGACTAACGCGAGCGCCAGATCCATACCGGCCGTCACACCGGCGGAGGTGTACAGGTTACCGTCGCGGATAAAAATGCTGTCCGGTTCGACCACGGCATCGGGGTATTGCCTGGCCAGCAATGCACTGGAATTCCAGTGCGTGGTGACGCGTCGCCCGACCAGCAAACCAGCAGCCCCCAGCACAAAAGCGCCACTGCAAACCGAGCCTATCCGCCGCACGCGCGTGGCCTGGTAGCGTACCCAGTCCCGCAGGTGGGCGTCGTGTGCCACGTCATTCACGCTGGGGCTTCCTGCGATCAGCAGCGTATCGATAGACCCCTTGAACGTCTCGATGGAGTCATCCGTGGCCAGGCGAAGCCCATTGGTTCCCTTGATCTGCCCCGCGACGGTACCGATGACCGAGATCCTGTATGCACGGGAATTGCCCAATTGCCTGGCCGCTTCAGCGAACACATCGGCAGGGCCCACGACATCCAGCATTTGCACACGGGGAAACGCCAGGAGGGCAATTCGCATGGTGTCGGTCTCCGTAGTGGAAATGGCTGAAATCGTCGTTAAGCGACACTATAGGACAGAGGGGAGGTAGGCGACACTGTCCGTCACGTGCTTTATCGTCAACCGGAGACCCGCATGAGCATCTGTAACGCGCCACTTCCCCCCTTCGCTGTCGAATCGAGCGAGCGGTCGGGGTCCATCAAGAATCTTCCCATCAATTTGTTTGGCGCCGTGATGGGGTTGGCCGGCCTGAGCCTGGCCTGGCAGTCCGCCAGTGAATATGTGGCTTACGCGCAAATGATCGGAGCGGTCATTGGTGGGTTTGCCATTCTGGTGTTTATCGCACTGGTGGCGGGGTATCTCACCAAATGGGTTAAATACCCTGCGGCGGTCAAAGCCGAATTCAATCACCCGATATCAGGAAATTTCTTTGGCACGGTGACGATCGCGTTGCTGCTGCTGTCGGCAGTCGTAGGCTCAGCTAGCACCCTGATCAGCCAGGGGCTTTGGATGTTGGGTAGCCTGCTGACCGTGATCCTGGCGGCAATTGTGCTCTCGCGACTGTTGTCCGGTAATCAGGAGTCGCGATATGCGGTGCCTGCCTGGCTGATCCCGGGGGTGGCGGCGCTCGACATCGCGGTGACAGGTGCCCACATGCCCATGGCGTGGGCATACGAGTTCAATCTGTTCGCGATGGCGGTAGGGAGTGTGATTGCGCTGGTGTTCTTCACGCGAATTTTTTCACGTCTGGTTCACGAGCCGGTGATGGCCAAAGGTATGACACCTTCGCTGATGATACTTATCGCCCCCTTTGAAGTCGGCTTTCTGGCTTACACCAACTTCTTTGGCAGCGTCGACTACTTTGCCAGCGTGCTCTTCTACTTTGGCCTGTTCCTGTTTGGGGTGCTGGCATTCAAAATATTCCGTCAGGCCGCGCCTTTTTCTCCTGCCTGGTGGGCAATCAGCTTTCCGATTGCGGCATTGAGCAACGCTGCGTTGAAATATGCCGATGCCAAAGGAGGCGCGATCCTGGAAGCGATTGCCTATCTGATCCTGGCTTTCCTGACGATCGCCCTGGCCGTACTGACGGTCAAGACGTTGAAGATTCTGTTCAACGGCAAACTGCTGTCCAGCTGACGCAGGGGAGGGGCGATTACCTACTCGCCCTCATCAAAGAAATTATTGATCAACGCTACCAGGGCATCCATCGCTTCCTGCTCTTGCTCGCCTTCGGTCTTCAAATGAATCTTCGTGCCCTTGCCCGCAGCCAGCATCATCATGGCCATGATGCTTTTGCCGTCGACCATGGATTCCGGGGTACGCCCGGCGCGGATCTGGCAAGGGAACTGCCCGGCGACGCCGACGAACTTGGCCGAGGCCCGGGCGTGCAGGCCCAGCTTGTTGATGATTTCAATTTCCAGAGCGGGCATCGCGGGGGTGTTCCTTTCAGCTGAGGTCGCGGTGGCGAACCTGGACGTTCTTGAGGGTTTGTTGCAGCACCTTGCCCAGGCGTTCGGTCAGGTAGACGGATCGGTGGTGGCCGCCGGTGCAGCCAATGGCGATGGTGACATAAGCCCGATTGCTGGCCGCAAAACGCGGCAGCCATTTGAGCAGGTAGCTGGAGATGTCCTGGTACATTTCCTCGACATCCGGTTGCGCCGCCAGGTACTCGGCCACAGGTTGGTCCAGCCCCGACTGATCGCGCAGTTCCGGCTTCCAGTACGGGTTGGGCAGGCAGCGCACATCGAACACCAGGTCGGCATCTACCGGCATGCCGCGCTTGAAACCGAACGACTCGACAAGGAACGCCGTGCCTGGCTCCGGCTGGTTCAGCAGACGCAGCTTGATCGCATCCCGCAGTTGATACAGGTTCAGGCTGGTGGTGTTGATCTTGAGGTCGGCCAGGTCAATGATCGGCCCCAGCAGTTTGGTCTCGTCCTCGATGGCTTCGGCCAGGGAGCGATGAGGGCTGCTCAACGGGTGGCGGCGACGGGTTTCGGAGAAGCGCTTGAGCAGGGTCTCTTCGTCGGCGTCCAGGTACAGCACATCGCAATGGATGTGCTTGGCCCGCACTTCTTCGAGCAGTTCAGGAAAGCGTGTGAGGTGGCTGGGCAGGTTGCGGGCGTCGATCGACACGGCGACCAGCGGTTGCGCCAGCTCGGTATGAATCAACGCGCGTTCCGCCAGTTCCGGTAGCAGGCCGGCGGGCAGGTTGTCGATGCAATAGAAGCCGTTGTCCTCAAGAACATTGAGGGCCGTGCTTTTACCTGAGCCGGAACGGCCGCTGACGATGATCAAACGCATGATTAATGCCCGTTTTGTTCATCCAGGACAACCTGGTAGAGCGCCTCATTGCTTGAGGCACTACGCAGTTTGTCGCGTACGTCCTTGCGGTCGAGCATGCTGGCGATCTGCCGAAGCAGCTCCAGGTGCGCATCGGTGGCAGCTTGCGGGACCAGCAGCACGAACAGCAGGTCGACCGGCGCGCCGTCGATGGCGTCGAAATCGATAGGGGCGTCCAGGTGCAGCAGGGCGCTGACTGGAGACTCACAGCCTTGCAGGCGGCAGTGAGGAATGGCGATGCCGTTGCCAAAGCCGGTGGAGCCGAGCTTTTCACGGGCGATCAGGGCCTCGTACACAGCTTGCGTATCCAGTTCGGGCACTTCGCGGCCGATCAGGTTGGCAATTTGTTCGAGGGCGCGCTTTTTACTGCCGCCCGGCACGTTCACGAGGGAACGGCCGGGGGTCAGGATGGTTTCAAGTCGGATCATGGGTGGGGAGTGTTAGCGGCCAGTGCCTTGAAGAAGGCTCTGCTGCTTTTCCTTATGCTTTTTAAGTTGGCGGTCAAGCTTGTCTGTGAGCAAGTCGATTGATGCATACATGTCTTCATGTTCGGCATTGGCGACCACTTCGCCACCGGGTATCTGAAGTGTCGCTTCGATTTTCTGCTGAAGCTTGTCGACCTTCATGATGACCTGCACGTTGGTGATCTTGTCGAAATGGCCCTCAAGCTTCTTCAGCTTCAGCTCGACGTATTCGCGCAATGGAGGGGTGACTTCTACATGGTGTCCACTGATGTTGACTTGCATACAGCTTCTCCTTCGTTGCCAGTGCATAAAGCGGCGGGTAGGAATACCCGCCACTGGAACGCTATGGCCCGCCCGTCACATCAAACGCTTACGCTCGCTGGAAGGCGCGATCCCTAGGGACTCGCGGTACTTGGCGACGGTTCGACGGGCGACCTGAATGCCTTGTGCCTCCAGTAAACCAGCGATCTTGCTGTCACTCAACGGCTTTTTCTGATTTTCCGCGGCAACCAGTTTTTTGATGATCGCGCGGATCGCCGTGGACGAGCATTCGCCGCCTTCGGAGGTGCTGACGTGGCTGGAGAAAAAGTATTTCAGCTCATATATACCCCGTGGGGTATGCATGAATTTTTGCGTGGTCACCCGGGAAATCGTTGATTCGTGCATGCCCACCGCCTCGGCGATGTCGTGCAGTACCAGCGGCTTCATTGCTTCATCGCCGTATTCCAGGAAGCCGCGCTGGTGCTCGACGATCTGGGTGGCGACTTTCATCAGGGTTTCGTTGCGGCTTTGCAGGCTCTTGATGAACCAGCGGGCTTCCTGAAGCTGGTTGCGCATGAAGGTGTTGTCGGCGCTGGTGTCGGCGCGGCGCACAAAACCTGCGTATTGCGGATTGACCCGCAGGCGCGGCACCGATTCCTGGTTCAGCTCCACCAGCCAGCGTTCGTTGTCCTTGCGCACAATCACGTCGGGCACGACATATTCGGCTTCGCTGGACTCGATTTGCGAGCCCGGGCGTGGGTTGAGGCTCTGCACCAGCTCGATGATCTGGCGCAGGTCATCTTCCTTGAGCTTCATGCGGCGCATCAGCTGGCTGTAGTCGCGGCTGCCCAGCAGGTCGATGTAGTCGGTGACCAGGCGCTGCGCTTCGCTCAGCCAAGGCGTCTTGGCCGGCAATTGGCGCAGTTGCAGCAGCAGGCACTCGCTGAGGTTGCGGGCGCCGATGCCGGCCGGCTCGAATTGCTGGATGCGGTGCAGGACGGCTTCGATTTCGTCCAGTTCGATGTCCAGTTCCGGGTCGAACGCCTCGAGGATCTCCTCAAGGGTCTCGTCCAGGTAGCCCTGGTTGTTGATGCAATCGATCAGGGTCACGGCGATCAGGCGATCGGTATCGGACATCGGTGCCAGGTTCAGCTGCCAGAGCAAATGGCTTTGCAGGCTCTCGCCGGCAGATGTGCGGGTGGTGAAGTCCCACTCGTCGTCATCGTTGCTGGGCAGGCTGCTGGCGCTGGTCTGGTAGACGTCTTCCCAGGCGGTATCCACGGGAAGTTCGTTGGGAATGCGTTCGTTCCATTCGCCTTCCTCAAGGTTATCCACCGTAGGGGCGGTTTCCTGGTAGGAGGGTTCCTGTACGTCGGGGTTGGGCTTTTGCTCGATGTTGTCGGCCAGCGGGTCTGCATTATCGAAGTCGTCGCCTTCTTCCTGGCGTTCGAGCATCGGATTGGACTCCAGGGCCTCCTGGATTTCCTGTTGCAGGTCCAGGGTCGACAATTGGAGCAGGCGGATGGCCTGTTGCAGCTGCGGTGTCATCGTCAGCTGCTGGCCCATTCTCAGGACTAGCGATGGTTTCATGGCAGGGGCTTAACACCTTATTCGCCGGCGCAATGCGCCATCCACGACAGGGCGCGTGAGCGCCAAACATAAGCAAATTATATGCCTGATATCGGGGGCTTTGCCTAGAGCGCGGTAACAATAAAAATACTGAGGTTTTTATTGACTACCGTGCTCCATGGCGAATGGCCTGATACCACCGTGTTTACAGGCGGAACTCGTGACCCAGATACACTTCCTTGACCAGTTCGTTGGCCAGGATAGTGGCAGAGTCACCTTCGGCAATCAGCTGTCCATCGTTGACGATGTAGGCGGTTTCGCAGATATCGAGCGTCTCACGGACGTTGTGGTCGGTGATCAACACGCCGATGCCCTTGGCCTTGAGATGATGGATGATCTGCTTGATGTCGCCGACCGAGATCGGGTCGACACCGGCGAAAGGTTCGTCCAGCAGGATGAACTTGGGCGCCGTGGCCAGCGCGCGGGCGATTTCCACACGACGACGCTCGCCGCCGGAAAGGCTCATGCCGAGGTTGTCGCGAATGTGGTTGATGTGGAATTCCTGCAGCAGGCTTTCCAGCTCTTTCTTGCGCCCGGCGCGGTCGAGTTCCTTGCGGGTCTCGAGGATGGCCATGATGTTGTCGGATACCGACAGTTTGCGGAAGATCGATGCTTCCTGGGGAAGATAGCCGATACCCGCTTGCGCACGGCCGTGCATAGGCTGGTGGCTCACGTCCAGGTCGTCGATCAGGACGCGGCCTTGATCGGCCTGCACCAGGCCGACGATCATGTAGAAGCAGGTGGTCTTGCCGGCACCGTTGGGGCCGAGCAAGCCGACGATCTGGCCGCTGTCGATCGACAGGCTGACGTCACGCACGACCTGACGGCTTTTATAAGCCTTGGCCAGATGCTGGGCTTTCAGGGTTGCCATTAATTCGCCTTCTTCGCGTCGGGTTTCGGCGCCGGCTGGGCTGCGCCCGGTTTCTGCTTCGGCTGGATAACCATGTCGATACGCGGCTTCGGCGTGCTGATTTTCGAGCCGGTAGCACGGCCGGCCTGGGCGATCTGCTTCACCGTGTCGTAGACGATTTTTTCGCCGTCGGTGGTGTTGCCGTCATTGATGACCCGGGCCTGGTCGATCAGCACGATGCGATTTTGCTGGGCGTGGTACTGGATCGTCTTGCCATAGCCTTTGACCGGCGTAGGGTCGCCCACTTTCTGCAGTTGTTCGAAATACGCCAGGTTGCCCACCGAGGTGACCACGTCGATATCGCCTGCCGGGGTACGAGTCAGTGTCACGGTGTTACCCGTCACTTTCATCGAGCCCTGGGTGATGATCACGCTGCCCGTGTAGGTCGCGATACCTTGCTTGTCATCCAGCTGCGCATCGTCAGCCTGAATGTGGATCGGTTGCTGGCTATCGTTCGGCAGAGCCCAGGCGCTCACGCTTCCCAGTGCTGCGCCCAGGCCGAGCAAAATAGGGAGGGTTTTAACGAGCCTCATACTGTCCTCTTACGTTCGATAGCAGGTGTATCCTGCTTTCTTTCAAATACGCTTTCATTCCCTTGCCAGTCGATACACCGCCAGCGCCGTCAATTCTAACGTCTTGCTCGGTCTGCGCATATTGCTTCTGTGGGAATACGGTCATGCGACTGCTGGTAATAATGGTGTCGCGGTTCTTGGCGTCAGTGCGGGCTACCCGCACCGAGTCAATCAGTTCCACTTGGGTGCCGTCCGGGTTGACTTCGCCACGCTCGCTGGTGACGTGCCACGGAAATTCGGCGCCGCGGTACAGGTTCATGTCCGGCTTGGTCAGCAAAGTGACCTCGGATGCCTTCAAGTGTTCGACCTTGTCGGAGGTCATTTCATACTGGACCTTGCCATCGGGCAGGTACTGGATGCTGTGGGCGTTGATGGCGTAATAGTCGATAGCACTCTCGTCAACCTGTGCAACCGGCTTGTCGAGGAAGCGCTCCGGGCTGATATTCCAGTAGCCGACCGCGAGGAAAACCGCGGCGATGACTGCAAGTATCAGGAAATTGCGAATCTTTTTACTCAGCATAAAACGCTCTATAGGTAGGCGGCGTGGGCCGCTTCAAGGCTGCCTTGGGCGCGCAGAATCAACTCGCAGAACTCGCGGGCGGCGCCTTCGCCGCCGCGGGCGGTGGTTACACCATGGGCGTGTTCGCGAACGAACGCCGCCGCATTGGCCACGGCCATGCCCAGGCCGACCCGGCGAATCACCGGCAGGTCGGGTAAATCGTCACCCAGGTACGCAACCTGCTCATAGCTTAGGTTGAGTTGGCCAAGAAGCTCGTCCAGAACCACCAGTTTATCCTCGCGGCCCTGATACAGGTGAGGAATACCCAGGTTTTGTGCGCGGCGTTCCACAACCGGGGTCTTGCGACCGCTGATGATGCCGGTTTGCACGCCCGCCGCCATCAGCATCTTGATGCCCTGGCCGTCGAGGGTGTTGAACGTCTTGAATTCGCTGCCGTCTTCCAGGAAGTACAGGCGGCCATCCGTCAGCACGCCGTCGACGTCGAAAATCGCCAGCTTGATGTGCTTGCCCCGTTGCATCAGGTCGGTGGTCATTTACATCACTCCCGCACGCAGCAAGTCGTGCATGTTCAGGGCGCCAACCGGACGGTCGTCGCTGTCGACCACCACCAGCGCCAGGATCTTGTGGTCTTCCATGATCTTCAGTGCTTCGGCCGCGAGCATGTCAGGGCGTGCGGTCTTGCCGTGAGGCGTCATGACTTCGTCGATGGTGGCGGTCTGGATGTCGAGGTTGCGGTCCAGGGTGCGGCGCAGGTCGCCGTCGGTGAAGACCCCGGCCAGCCGCCCGTCGGACTCCAGGATTACGGTCATGCCCAGGCGCTTGAGGGTCATTTCCATCAAGGCATCTTTCAGCAAGGTGCCGCGTGGCACTTGTGGCAGCTCGTCGCCGGCGTGCATGACGTTTTCCACTTTCAGCAGCAGGCGACGGCCAAGGGCGCCGCCCGGGTGGGAAAACGCGAAGTCTTCGGCGGTAAACCCGCGGGCTTCCAGCAATGCCACGGCCAGCGCATCGCCCATGACCAGGGCGGCGGTGGTGGAGGAGGTCGGTGCCAGGTTCAGCGGGCAGGCCTCGTGGGCAACGTGCACGTTCAAATTCACTTCGGCGGCTTTTGCCAGCGTCGAGTCCGGGTTGCCGGTCACGCTGATCAGCTGGATACCCAGGCGCTTGATCAGCGGCAGCAGGGTCACGATTTCGTTGGTGGTGCCGGAGTTGGACAGTGCCAGGATGATGTCGTCCCGGGTGATCATGCCCATGTCGCCGTGGCTGGCTTCGGCCGGATGCACGAAGAACGCGGTGGTCCCGGTGCTCGCCAGGGTGGCGGCGATCTTGTTGCCGACATGCCCGGATTTGCCCATGCCGACCACCACTACGCGGCCCTTGCTGGCCAGAATCATCTCGCAGGCGCGTACGAAATCCGCGTCGATATGGGCCAGCAAGCCTTCTACGGCTTCAAGCTCGAGGCGGATGGTGCGTTGTGCGGATTGAATAAGGTCGCTGGATTGGCTCATGTCTGAAATCGTATAGCCTGACGAAAAGTCGGCGATTATAACGGTAATGATCAATTCCCTCACACAAGTTCGTCAGGCTTTATTCAATCCACCTGTGGTTGAGATTGAACCTCAGCCAGGATTTTTTAGCTGTCCTGTTTCTGAACAAGCTCTGTTCCGGCCTTGGGGGCGCTGTACCAGCAGTGATATAGTTCGCGGCCAGTTCGGTCCGCACGGCCTTTTTGTCTATTCGGCGCAAGCATTTGTCGAAAACAAAGTGTCTGAGTGAAAGGCTGCATCCCAAGGAGTTTAGATGAGTGCCGATAACGCCTACGCGGTCGAGCTGAAGGGCCTTTCCTTCAAGCGCGGTACGCGCAGCATCTTCAATAATGTGGATATTCGCATTCCCCGCGGCAAAGTCACGGGCATCATGGGGCCTTCCGGCTGCGGCAAGACTACGCTGCTGCGCCTGATGGGCATGCAATTGCGCCCCTCCGCCGGTGAAGTCTGGGTCAATGGCCAGAACCTGCCGACCCTTTCGCGCAGTGACCTGTTCGATGCCCGCAAACACATGGGCGTCCTGTTCCAGAGCGGCGCGTTGTTTACCGATCTCGATGTTTTCGAAAACGTGGCGTTCCCGCTGCGGGTGCATACACAGCTGTCCGATGAAATGATTCGTGACATTGTGTTGCTGAAATTGCAGGCCGTCGGGCTGCGCGGTGCTATCGATTTGATGCCCGACGAGTTGTCCGGAGGCATGAAGCGTCGTGTCGCCCTGGCGCGTGCCATCGCCCTCGACCCGCAGATTCTCATGTACGACGAGCCTTTCGTTGGCCAGGACCCGATTGCCATGGGGGTGCTGGTACGCCTGATCCGCCTGCTCAATGATGCGTTGGGTATCACCAGTATCGTGGTTTCCCACGACCTGGCCGAGACCGCGAGCATTGCCGACTACCTATATGTAGTGGGCGATGGCCAGGTGCTGGGGCAGGGCACGCCTGAAGAACTGATGAACGCAGACAACCCGCGCATTCGCCAATTCATGACCGGCGATCCCGATGGCCCGGTGCCTTTTCACTTTCCGGCAGCGGACTACCGCTCAGATCTTCTGGGGAAGCGCTGATGCGCAAGACATCATTACTCGAAAAGGTTCGCCTTTTCGGTCGCTCCGGCATCGATATCATCGGTGTGCTGGGGCGTTCGACGATTTTCCTGTTTCATGCCTTGCTCGGCCGCGGCGGTATTGGCGGCGGTTTCGGCCTGCTGATCAAGCAACTGCACTCCGTGGGCGTGATGTCCCTGGTGATCATCGTGGTCTCCGGGGTGTTCATCGGCATGGTGCTGGCGCTGCAAGGCTTCAATATCCTCTCCAGCTACGGGTCCGAGCAGGCTGTTGGGCAGATGGTTGCCCTGACGCTGTTGCGTGAGTTGGGCCCGGTGGTGACCGCTCTCCTGTTTGCCGGGCGTGCCGGTTCGGCACTGACGGCCGAAATCGGCAACATGAAGGCCACCGAACAGCTGTCCAGCCTGGAAATGATCGGTGTCGATCCGCTCAAGTACATTGTTGCCCCGCGTCTGTGGGCCGGCTTCATTTCCCTGCCACTGCTGGCGATGGTGTTCAGCGTGGTGGGAATCTGGGGCGGTTCCTGGGTCGCGGTTGACTGGCTGGGGGTCTACGACGGCTCCTACTGGGGCAACATGCAAAACAGCGTGACCTTCAGCGGCGACGTGCTCAACGGCATCATTAAAAGCATCGTCTTCGCCTTTGTAGTGACCTGGATCGCCGTATTCCAAGGCTATGACTGTGAGCCCACCTCAGAAGGGATCAGTCGCGCCACCACCAAGACCGTTGTGTACGCCTCGCTGGCGGTACTGGGCCTTGACTTCATTTTGACCGCCTTGATGTTTGGAGATTTCTGATGCAAAACCGCACTGTGGAAATCGGTGTCGGCCTTTTCTTGCTGGCTGGCATCCTGGCTTTACTGTTGCTCGCCCTGCGAGTCAGCGGCCTATCGGCCAGCCCCACCGCCGATACTTATAAACTTTACGCCTACTTCGACAATATCGCCGGTTTGACTGTCAGAGCTAAAGTGACCATGGCGGGTGTAACCATCGGCAAGGTCACGGCAATCGATCTGGACCGCGACAGCTTCACCGGCCGTGTGACCATGCAGGTGGACAAGAAGGTAGATAACCTGCCGACTGACTCCACTGCGTCTATTCTCACCGCTGGCCTGCTGGGCGAGAAGTACATCGGCATCAGCGTCGGCGGGGAATCTGCCCTGCTCAAGGATGGTTCGACCATTCATGACACACAGTCGTCGTTGGTGCTGGAGGACTTGATCGGTAAATTCCTGCTCAATACCGTCAATAAAGACGCCAAATGAGGAATGTGTTCATGATCTCTACTTTGCGACGTGGCCTGTTGGTACTGCTCGCGGCACTGCCGTTGATGGCTAACGCCGCTGCCGGCGGTTCTGCGCATGACCTGGTGCAGGACACCACCAACAAGATGTTGGCTGACCTGAGTGCCAACAAGGAAAAGTACAAGCAGGACCCGAGTCAGTTCTATAACGCGCTGAACACGATTGTCGGGCCTGTTGTTGATGCTGAAGGTATTTCCAAAAGCATCATGACCGTCAAGTACTCGCGCAAGGCTACGCCTGCGCAGATGCAGACATTCCAGGAAAACTTCAAGAAGGGCTTGTTCCAGTTCTACGGCAACGCCCTGCTGGAGTACAACAACCAGGGGATTACCGTCGCCCCTGCCGGGGATGAGTCGGGTGACCGCACCAGCGTCAACATGAGCGTCAAGGGCAACAACGGCGCGGTCTACCCTGTGCAGTACACGCTCGAGAAGGTCAACGGCGAGTGGAAACTGCGTAACGTGATCATCAACGGCATCAACATTGGCAAGCTGTTCCGTGACCAGTTCGCGGATGCCATGCAGCGCAATGGCAACGACCTGGACAAAACCATCAACGGTTGGGCCGGTGAAGTGGCCAAGGCCAAGGAAGAAACCGACAAAGCTGCCGGGAAGCCTGCCCAATGACCGAGTCGGCCATTCGCCTTGGCGAGTCCGGTGAGCTGTTGCTCAGCGGCGTGCTGGATTACAGCACTGGGCCCGCCCTGCGCAAGCAGGGCCAGGCGCTGATCAATGCCAGTACCGCTCCTGCGCTGGTGCTGGATTGCTCGGCGGTGGTGAAGTCCAGCAGTGTCGGCTTGTCGTTGCTGCTGTGTTTCATGCGCGATGCGCAGGCCGTCAAAAAGCCGGTGAGCATTCGTGCATTGCCCGAAGACATGCGTGAAATCGCTGAGGTTTCCGGTCTGACCGAGCTGTTGGCGCATCCTTAATACACATTATTAAAGAAGCCCCCCGTCAGAGTCCTGCTATGCGGGGTTCGCAGGCGCGGGGCTTTTTTGTATGATGTGCGACCCGCGCGCACTGGGCGCCCATAGAGGTTGATCATGCAGGCCCTAGAAGTTAAAAGCTTCCTTGAAGGAAAGCTGCCCGAAACTAATGTTGAAGTTGAGGGCGAAGGCTGCAATTTCCAGCTGAACGTGATTAGCGATGAACTGGCGGCATTGAGCCCGGTCAAGCGTCAGCAGCAGATCTATGCCCATTTGAACCCGTGGATCACCGATGGCAGCATCCATGCGGTCACTATGAAATTTTTCAGCCGCGCGGCCTGGGCCGAGCGCACCTGAGCCCCCAAGGCGTCGAGATTCTTATGGATAAATTGATTATTACCGGCGGTGCTCGTCTTGATGGCGAGATCCGTATTTCCGGGGCGAAGAACTCCGCCCTGCCGATCCTGGCAGCGACCTTGCTGTGCGATGGCCCGGTTACCGTGGCCAACCTGCCGCACCTGCATGACATCACCACCATGATCGAGTTGTTCGGTCGCATGGGCATCGAGCCGGTGATCGACGAGAAACTCAGCGTCGAAATCGACCCGCGCACCATCAAGACCCTGATCGCACCGTACGAGCTGGTGAAAACCATGCGCGCCTCGATCCTGGTACTGGGCCCGATGGTTGCCCGGTTCGGCGAAGCCGAAGTCGCACTGCCTGGCGGTTGCGCCATCGGTTCGCGTCCGGTGGACCTGCACATCCGTGGCCTCGAAGCCATGGGTGCAACCATTGACGTCGAAGGCGGCTACATCAAGGCCAAGGCGCCGGAAGGCGGCCTGCGTGGCGCGAACTTCTTCTTTGATACCGTCAGCGTGACCGGTACCGAGAACATCATGATGGCCGCTGCCCTGGCCAATGGCCGCAGCGTGCTGCAAAACGCCGCGCGCGAGCCGGAAGTGGTCGACCTGGCCAACTTCCTGATCGCCATGGGTGCCAACATCACCGGCGCCGGCACCGACACCATCACCATTGATGGCGTGAAACGCCTGCATTCGGCTACCTACAAGGTGATGCCGGACCGCATCGAGACCGGTACCTACCTGGTCGCGGCTGCCGTCACCGGTGGCCGTGTCAAGGTCAAGGACACTGATCCGACCATCCTCGAAGCCGTCCTGGAAAAACTCAAGGAAGCCGGCGCCGAGATCACCACCGGTGAAGACTGGATCGAGCTGAACATGCATGGCAAGCGGCCAAAAGCCGTTAACGTGCGTACCGCTCCGTACCCGGCGTTCCCGACCGACATGCAGGCGCAGTTCATTTCCCTGAACGCGATTGCCGAAGGCACCGGTGCCGTGATCGAGACCATCTTCGAAAACCGCTTCATGCACGTGTACGAGCTGCACCGCATGGGCGCCAAGATCCAGGTCGAAGGCAACACCGCCATCGTGACCGGCATCGAGAAGCTCAAGGGCGCGCCAGTGATGGCTACCGACCTGCGTGCCTCCGCCAGCCTGGTGATCTCGGCGTTGTGCGCTGACGGCGACACCCTCATCGACCGCATCTACCACATAGACCGTGGTTACGAGTGCATCGAAGAGAAGCTGCAGATGCTCGGCGCGAAAATCCGCCGCGTACCGGGCTAGTTCCAGGAACTGCAAACACGTTCATTGTGGCGAGGGAGCTTGCTCCCGCTGGACTGCGCAGCAGTCCCAGTCTTTTTAAACAAAGATCAGGGCCGCTTCGCGCCCCAGCCGGAGCAAGCTCCCTCGCCACATGACGATGTATGCTGTTAACTGATTTGTTTCAAGTCGAGGCTGTAATGGCCTCGATCTGTGTCTGGCGCCGATTGCGACCGGACAGCAATAGCCTGATGAAGGACTGACGTTTCCCATGTTGACCATCGCACTGTCCAAGGGCCGCATCCTTGACGACACTTTGCCGCTTCTGGCTGAAGCGGGCATCGTGCCGACCGAGAATCCGGACAAGAGCCGCAAGCTGATCATCCCCACGACCCAGGACGATGTTCGCCTGCTGATCGTGCGTGCCACCGATGTGCCAACCTACGTTGAACATGGCGCGGCCGACCTCGGCGTCGCGGGCAAAGACGTGCTGATGGAATACGGCGGCCAGGGCCTGTACGAGCCGCTGGACCTGCGTATTGCCCTGTGCAAGCTGATGACCGCCGGCCGTGTCGGTGACGTCGAGCCTAAAGGCCGCCTGCGGGTGGCGACCAAGTTCGTCAACGTTGCCAAGCGCTACTACGCCGAGCAAGGCCGCCAGGTCGACATCATCAAGCTCTACGGCTCGATGGAGCTGGCACCGCTGATCGGCCTGGCCGACAAGATCATCGACGTGGTCGACACCGGTAACACCCTGCGCGCCAACGGCCTGGAGCCCCAGGACTTTATCGCCGACATCAGCTCCCGGCTGATCGTCAACAAAGCTTCGATGAAAATGCAGCACGCCCGTATCCAGGCGTTGATCGACACCCTGCGCAAGGCAGTGGAGTCTCGACACCGCGGTTGACTCACCCGCGCGGCCCCAAGCCGCGCCCGTCTATCCGCCTCATAGCCAGAATTCTCAGGTGCCCAAGCGGATCGACTGCTAACTTTCGGCGCCTGAGCATTTTTGCCATTCCTATGAGGCCCTCGCTATGACCACGTCCACTGCAATTGCCCGACTCAACGCTGCCGACCCGGATTTCGCCCATCATCTGGATCATCTGCTGAGCTGGGAAAGCGTGTCCGACGATTCGGTCAACCAGCGGGTGCTCGACATCATCAAGGCCGTGCGCGAGCGCGGTGACGCGGCGCTGGTTGATTTTACCCGGCAGTTCGATGGCCTGGATGTCGCCTCCATGGCCGACCTGATCCTGCCCCGCGAACGCCTGGAGCTGGCGCTGACCCGCATCACCGCGCCCCAGCGCGAAGCCCTGGAAGTGGCGGCCGCGCGGGTGCGCAGCTACCACGAGAAACAGAAACAGGATTCCTGGAGCTACACCGAGGCCGACGGCACCGTACTGGGCCAGAAGGTCACGCCGCTGGACCGCGCCGGCCTGTACGTGCCGGGCGGCAAAGCGTCGTACCCGTCCTCGGTACTGATGAACGCGATTCCGGCCAAGGTCGCCGGCGTGACCGAAGTGGTCATGGTGGTGCCTACCCCGCGCGGCGAAATCAACGAACTGGTGCTGGCAGCGGCCTGCATCGCGGGCGTTGATCGCGTGTTCACCATCGGTGGCGCCCAAGCGGTAGCGGCCCTGGCCTACGGTACCGAAAGCGTGCCGAAGGTCGACAAGGTGGTTGGCCCGGGCAACATCTACGTGGCCACGGCCAAGCGCCATGTATTTGGCCAGGTCGGCATCGACATGATCGCCGGCCCTTCGGAAATCCTCGTGGTGTGTGACGGCCAGACCGACCCGGACTGGATCGCCATGGACCTGTTCTCCCAGGCCGAACACGACGAAGACGCCCAGGCGATCCTCGTCAGCCCGGATGCCGAATTCCTGGACAAGGTCGCCGCCAGCATCGCCAAGCTGCTGCCGACCATGGAGCGCGCCGAGATCATCGAGAAGTCGATCAATGGCCGTGGCGCCCTGATCCTGGTCCGCGACATGGAGCAGGCCATCGAAGTGGCCAACCGTATCGCCCCGGAACACCTGGAGTTGTCCGTCGCCGACCCACAAGCCTGGCTGCCGCTGATTCGCCACGCCGGCGCGATCTTCATGGGCCGCCACACCAGCGAAGCCCTGGGCGACTACTGCGCAGGTCCCAATCACGTGCTGCCCACGTCGGGCACTGCGCGGTTCTCCTCGCCGCTGGGCGTATATGACTTCCAGAAGCGCTCGTCGATCATCTTCTGCTCGCCAGAGGGCGCGTCGGAGTTGGGCAAGACCGCTTCCGTGCTGGCCCGTGGCGAGTCGCTGACCGCCCACGCCCGCAGCGCCGAATACCGCATCGTTGACGATAAGCAGGGGAACTGAAACATGAGCAAATTCTGGAGCCCGCTCGTCAAGGATCTCGTGCCTTACGTGCCCGGTGAGCAACCGAAGCTGACCAAGCTGGTAAAACTCAACACCAATGAAAACCCCTACGGCCCATCGCCCAAGGCGCTGGCTGCCATGCAGGCCGAGCTGAACGACAATCTGCGTTTGTACCCGGACCCCAACAGCGACCTGCTCAAGCAGGCGGTGGCCAAGTACTACGGGATCGACGCGGGCAAGGTGTTCCTCGGCAACGGCTCCGATGAAGTCCTGGCGCACATCTTCCACGGTTTGTTCCAGCACGACCTGCCGCTGCTGTTCCCGGACATCAGCTACAGCTTCTACCCGGTGTACTGCGGCCTGTACCGCATTGCCTTCGACGCAGTGCCGCTGGATGAACAGTTCCAGATCCGCGTGTCGGACTACGCCAGGCCCAACGGCGGGATCATCTTCCCGAACCCGAACGCGCCGACCGGTTGCGTGATGGCGCTGGACGCCGTTGAGCAAATCCTCAAGGCCAGCCCGGACTCGGTGGTGGTGGTCGATGAAGCCTATATCGACTTCGGCGGCGAGACCGCCATCAGCCTGGTGGATCGTTACCCGAACCTGCTGGTGACCCAGACCCTCTCCAAGTCGCGCTCCCTGGCCGGTTTGCGGGTGGGCCTGGCCGTGGGCCACCCGGACCTGATCGAGGCGCTGGAGCGGGTCAAGAACAGCTTCAACTCCTACCCGCTGGACCGTCTGGCGATTGTCGGCGCGGCCGCCGCTTTTGAAGACCGCGAATACTTCCGGAACACCTGCAAGTTGGTGATCGATAGCCGTGAAAAGCTGGTGGCGCAACTGCAGGCCAAGGGGTTTGAAGTACTGCCGTCGGCGGCCAACTTCATCTTTGCCCGGCATCCAGGGCACGACGCTGCCGGGCTGGCGGCCAAGGTGCGGGAGCAGGGGGTGATTGTGCGGCACTTCAAGCAGGAGCGGATTGCCCAGTTCCTGCGGATCAGCATCGGCACGCCTGAGCAGAACCAGGCGCTGATCGATGCGTTGGGCGAGCTGTAATCTCTATTGACTGAACCGGCGCCATCGCGGACAAGCCCGGCTCCCACAGGGGACTGCATTCTTTCTGAGAATGCATTCCAATATGGGAGCCGGGCTTGCCCGCGATGAGGCCATCAGCAACACCAAAAAGCTAAAGCCTTACAGCAGCGGCTCATCCGGCTTCTTGTTCTTCCAGCCGTCATTGCCCGGCAGTAGCAGATTCAATGCAATCGCTACCACCGCACACAGGGCGATGCCCTTCAGGCCAAAGTCATCTGGGCCAGTGCCGGTGCCTACCAGCACACCGCCAATTCCGAACACCAGGGTCACCGACACAATCACCAGGTTGCGCGCTTCGCCCAGGTCGATCTTGTGGCGGATCAGGGTGTTCATCCCCACTGCGGCAATCGAGCCGAACAGCAGGCACAGAATCCCGCCCATTACCGGGACTGGAATGCTCTGCAGCAGCGCGCCGAACTTGCCGATAAACGCCAGGCTGATGGCAAACACCGCCGCCCAGGTCATGATCTTCGGGTTGTAGTTCTTGGTCAGCATCACCGCGCCCGTCACTTCCGCGTAGGTCGTGTTGGGCGGGCCGCCGAACAGGCCGGCAGCGGTGGTGGCGATCCCGTCACCCAGCAGGGTGCGGTGCAGGCCGGGCTTCTTCAGGTAGTCGCGACCGGTCACACTGCCCACCGCAATCACACCACCGATGTGTTCGATCGCCGGGGCCAGGGCCACCGGGACGATAAACAGGATCGCCTGCCAGTTGAATTCCGGCGCGGTGAAGTGGGGCAGGGCGAACCACGGTGCGGCGGCGATCTTCGCGGTGTCGACCACGCCGAAGTAGAACGACATGGCGAAACCCACCAGCACGCCGGAGATGATCGGCACCAGGCGGAAAATGCCTTTGCCGAACACCGCCACGATCAGCGTGGTCAGCAGCGCCGGCATCGAGATCAGCATGGCGGTCTGGTAGTGGATCAACTCGCTGCCGTCACCGGCCTTGCCCATCGCCATATTGGCCGCAATCGGCGCCATGGCCAGGCCAATGGAAATGATCACCGGCCCGATCACCACCGGCGGCAGCAGCCGGTCGATGAAACCGGTGCCCTTGATCTTCACGGCCAGGCCCAGGAAGGTGTAAACGAAGCCGGCCGCCATCACGCCGCCCATGGTCGCCGCGAGGCCGAACTGGCCCTTGGCGAGAATGATCGGGGTGATAAACGCAAAGCTCGACGCCAGGAACACCGGTACCTGGCGCCCGGTAACCACCTGGAACAACAAGGTGCCCAAGCCTGCGGTAAACAGGGCGACGTTTGGATCGAGACCGGTGATCAGCGGCATCAACACCAGCGCGCCAAATGCTACGAAGAGCATCTGTGCGCCAGACAGGATCTGGCGCCAAAGCGGGTCGTTGAACTCATCCTGCATGGTCACGCGTCCTTCTGCTTGGTACCGAAGATCTTGTCGCCGGCATCGCCCAGGCCCGGGATGATGTAGCCATGTTCATTCAGGCGTTCATCGATGGATGCGGTGTAGATCAACACGTCCGGGTGGGCTTTCTCGACGGCGGCGATGCCTTCGGGAGCGGCCACCAGCACCATGGCGCGGATGTCCTTGCAACCGGCTTTTTTCAGCAGGTCGATGGTGGCAACCATGGAGCTGCCGGTGGCGAGCATCGGGTCGATGATCATCGCCAGGCGCTCGTCGATTTCCGGTACCAGTTTTTCCAGGTAGGTGTGGGCCTGCAGCGTCTCTTCGTTGCGGGCCACGCCTACGGCGCTGACCTTGGCACCCGGGATCAGGCTGAGCACGCCTTCGAGCATGCCGATACCGGCACGCAGGATCGGCACCACGGTAATCTTCTTGCCGGCGATTTTCTCGACCTGGACGGGACCACACCAACCGGCGATCTCGTAGTTTTCCAGGGGCAGGTCTTTGGTCGCCTCGTAGGTGAGCAGCGCTCCGACTTCCTGAGCAAGCTCACGGAAGTTCTTCGTGCTAATGTCGGCGCGGCGCATAAGGCCGAGTTTATGTCGGATCAGCGGATGGCGGATCTCACGGATGGGCATGGGGAAAGGCTCCGGCGGCGGGCAAAAAAACCGGCCTAGATTAATCTATCCGAGGGTGTTGTCCTATAGACATCTAGTACGTTAGTCCATTAAGGCTTGAACGTTGGGCCTCACATGCGTACCTTTGCCCGCTTTTCTTGCCACAGCACCCCCTTGGAGAGCGCCATGTCCGCTGATCTCGAGCATATCCGTCAAATCATGCGCGAGGCTGACTGCCTGTACACCGAAGCGCAAGTCGAAGAGGCCATCGCCAAGGTCGGCGCGCACATCTCCCGTGAAATGGCCGACACCAACCCGGTGGTCTTTTGCGTGATGAACGGTGGCCTGATTTTCGCCGGTAAATTGCTCACCCACCTGCAATTCCCGCTGGAAGCGTCCTACCTGCACGCCACTCGCTATCGCAATGAAACCAGTGGCGGCGACCTGTTCTGGAAAGCCAAGCCGGAAGTCTCGTTCATCGACCGCGACGTGCTGATCATCGACGACATCCTCGACGAAGGTCACACCCTGGGCGCGATCATCGACTTCTGCAAACACGCCGGCGCGCGCAAGGTGCACACTGCCGTGCTGATCGACAAGGACCACGACCGCAAGGCCCGTCCGGACCTGAAAGCCGATTACGTGGGCCTGCCGTGCATTGACCGTTACATCTTCGGTTACGGCATGGACTACAAAGGCTACTGGCGCAACGCCAATGGGATCTACGCCGTTAAGGGAATGTAATCAATGGCCAGCTTTCTTGATCAAACGCTGTTTGCGGAGCTGGCCGAGAAAGCGGCTGGCAGCCCTCGTGGCCGGCATCATCACAACTTCCACCAGATGGAAGAACCGTGCCATCGCATGGCTGTCGGCATGCAGCCCAGCACCTATGTGCCGCCTCATCGTCATTTGAGTGCCGATAAGGCGGAAACCTTGCTGGTGCTGAAGGGCAGCCTGGGCTTGTTGATCTTCAGCGAGACCGGCGAGGTGCTGGCCAAGCGCGTGATGCAGGCGGGCGGCGACTGCCAGGGCGTCGATTTGCCGCCCGGTGTGTTTCACGGCCTGGTAGTGCTGGAGCCCGATACCTTGATGTTCGAGTGCAAAGCCGGACCGTATCGGCCGGTGAGCGAGGGTGAGCTGGCCAGTTGGGCCCCCCGTGAAGGCGATGCTGATGTGGCCGAGTATCAGCGCTGGATGCTTGCCCAGTTCGATTGAGCTAAAGTGCTGGGCCAACTTCTACGGAGCGGCCCATGCGCTTTTTGATCCGCAGTTGCGCCGCCCTGGCGCTGACCCTCAGTTTGCCCCTGGCGGCTGCTCCGGCGCCGCTGCACAGCCAATTCCTGCCGCCCGACGACCTGACCCTGCGCGCCGAAACCCCGGACCAGCAGCAATTGCTGCAAGTCACCGAGTATTCGGTGGTGGTGGGTAACCAGCGCCAATCCACCCAGCAGCCGATCCCGGTGACCTCGCCGTTGATGATCCGCCTCAAGGGCAAGTCCCTGAACAAAGGCGCGACCATCGCCCAGGTGATCCTGAACTTCGATGCCGAAAGCAAAAGCCTGAAAAAGCCGGTGTTCGACGACAAAAGCAAAACCCTGACCTTGTCGTATCCGGTGACCCAGTATCGGGTGATCGTCGACTTGTTGCGCAATGACACGGTCTATGTGCAATTCCTCACTTACGCCAACGGCCATATCTGGGCCGACTTGCACACCGGGGCGGTGCGCGCCAAATAATCCAGCCGACGCGCATTCGGCGGTGTAAATACAGTCAATGTGGGAGCTGGCTTGCCTGCGATAGCGGTGGCTCCGTTGGCCCATCTGTTACTGATGCACCGCTATCGCAGGCAAGCCAGCTCCCACATTGGTTCGCGTAGCTTTCGAAGCCGCGGTGCCGCAGGTAAACTGCTTTTCCCGTGTAAATGTCTGCAGGCTGGAGTCGGTAATGCGTAAAGATAAGAAACAGCTGATTGGTGATGAAATCGGCGACGAGCAAATCAAGCTGTTCCTGGATTTCGAGCCGGTAGACGCCACTTCGCCGTCCCTGCACAAACTGATCAAGGCCTACCGTGGCCTGCGTATCGACGACTTCGAGCGCTTCCTGGTGTTTTTCAAGGAAGCCGGCCTGGACCTCGACGGCAAGGACGAGCATGGCCAGACCTTCGTTGAAGTGATCAAGGACCAGCGCAACGCCGCCGAGTACATCGAGTTGATCGAACAAGCCCGCGGCTGATTGTTGCGGACGAAAAAAAACGCCCCTTTGGGGGCGTTTTTCGTTCCCACGCTCTGCGTGGGAATGCATCCACTGACACTCTGCGTCACGACGCTCAAGCGTAGCTTTCGGTCTCGCTGCTCTGCTCAACCAGTTCCAGGCTGATGTTGTTCTGCGTGTTGATCTTGCGATACAGCTCGGCATCGGTCTCCAGGACCTTTTCCCGAGCCGGGAAGATCTCGTGCAGCTTGGCCGCCCACTCACCGGCCGCTTTCGTCGGGAAGCAGCGTTCGATCAGTTCCAGCATGATCGATACGGTCACCGAAGCACCTGGAGACGCGCCGAGCAGGGCGGCCAGCGAACCGTCCTTGGCCGCAACCAGTTCGGTACCGAATTGCAGCACGCCGCCTTTCTTCGGGTCTTTCTTGATGATCTGCACCCGTTGGCCGGCCACTTCCAGGCGCCAGTCTTCGGCTTTTGCCTCAGGGTAGAAGCGACGCAGGGATTCCAGGCGCTGCTCCATGGACTGGCGCACTTCGCTGACCAGGTACTTGGTCAGGTCCATGTTGTCCCGGGCCACGGCCAGCATCGGGCCGATGTTGCCGGCACGAATCGACAGGGGCAGGTCAAGGAACGAGCCGTGTTTGAGGAACTTGGTGGTGAAACCGGCGTATGGCCCGAACAGCAGGGATTTCTTGCCGTCGACCACACGGGTGTCGAGGTGCGGCACCGACATCGGTGGCGAACCCACCGCCGCCTGGCTGTAGACCTTGGCCTGGTGGTGCTTGACCACTTCCGGGTTGTCGCAACGCAGCCACTGGCCGCTGACCGGGAAGCCGCCGAAGCCCTTGCTTTCCTCGATGCCCGAGGCTTGCAACAGCGGCAGGGCCGCGCCACCGGCGCCGAGGAACACGAACTTGGCGTCCACATCACGGGAGTTGCCGCTGTTGACGTCCTTGATGCTCACGGTCCAGCCGGCGCCGTTGCGCTTGAGGCCGGTGACGCGCTTGCTGTACTTGACCTGGGCATCCGGGGCGCTGGTCAGGTGCGAGAGCAACTGGTTGGTCAGGGCGCCGAAGTTGACGTCGGTGCCGTTCATCACGCGGGTGGCGGCGATTTTTTCGTCCAGCGGGCGGCCGGGCATCATCAGCGGCATCCACTCGGCCATCTCGCTGCGGTCTTCGGTGTAGTGCATGTCCGAGAACGCGTGGTGCTGGCTGAGGGTTTCAAAGCGCTTCTTGAGGAACGACACGCCTTTCTCACCCTGTACGAAGCTCAGGTGCGGCACGGGGCTGATAAAGGATTTGGACGAGCCAAAGGTGCCTTTCTTGGTCAGGTACGCCCAGAACTGCTTCGACACCTCGAATTGGGTGTTGATGTGCACGGCTTTCTTGATGTCGATGGAGCCGTCGGCGGCCTGCGGTGTGTAGTTCAGCTCACACAGCCCGGCGTGGCCGGTACCGGCGTTGTTCCACGGGTTGGAACTTTCCGCGGCACCCGAATCCATCAGCTCAACGACTTCCAGCTTGAGGCCGGGGTCGAGCTCTTTGAGCAGTACGGCGAGGGTGGCACTCATGATGCCCGCACCTACCAGTACTACGTCGACTGCTTCGTTATGCGCCATTTAACGCGTCTCCAAAATCTGCAGCACCAAATTGACGGCATGGCTGCCAGGAGTGACGGGGCGGTTCACGTGATGCCCCAGGTTACCCATGGCCAGGATCGCCATGTCCGATTCTTCGCAATTTATCGCAAGCGGACGCTGCCGACCGGGCCTGATCTGCGTATGAACGCATTTAAGGGCGCCTGTGGCAATTCGACTTATGGTCAAGCTCGTCCGATCGTGCAACCAAATCCGTAGCGGACAGGCTTCAAGCTCCGGTTCTTGAGGAGTGCTCGGTCCTGTGTGGTGGGGCTGTTCCAGACGCTGATGGTGCTTGTACAAACGCAAAACTATTCATTTGCTCGCCACACTCTTGTGAAGTTGTGAAAACCCGTTTTTTTCACGCTCTTTTGAAGACGTGAACCTCAAAAAAGGGCTGCCCCAGCCTGGCACCTGGCCCGAAATCACTGCCGGCAAGCGGCAAAACGGGCAAACAACTCAAGTGGCCGAGCGCATGGCAGCTCTGGCAGATTCGGGTAAAGACGATGGTTTGCAGAGAAAACAGCAAGCTCGCCAGCTTCACACGATCTGTGTGGGCGGCTCTCTGTGGGCGGTGCGGGGGAGCTAATACAAGTGCATTAGCGATGCTGCGAGGCCCGATCAGGAGACGTCCTTATAATCGGGGGGAGATTGTAGCGAAGAAATGCGCGCAAATGGACGTGTTTAATGACTTTTATTAGCAGTCTGGTCAGGAGGCCAACGCGTGCCGTGCCTGTGGCTGCGAAACCCGGAGGCTGACGCGCGCGCTGGCGGGCAGCGGGCGGTGCATCCAGCTCAGGCGGGTCTCTTCGACTTCGACCCAGCCTTCACCGACGGGCGGCAGGCTGCACTGCTTGAAAGCCTGGCAGCAGCCTTGGGCGTCGAGCAGGGCAAAGTGGCGATGGCTGGTGTGGGAAAAGAACAAAGATTTGAGAAGGCGCATGGCTGTGTACCCGGTTCGTTACATGCTGCGAAGGTTGGCAGTCTGGCATGACATTGAGGTGACGGTTCTGTGTGAAAATTGTAATTTCGCCGACAGTTCAGGCGCCGTTCAGGAATTCTGGTGAGTGGCGAGCGCTCACCGTTATACTGGCGCCCTGTTTGCATCTAGTCCTGGAGAAATGAGTATGTTGCAACGCCTGTTGTTCGGTTTGATCACTGTGACCAGTTTGACCCTGGTTGGCTGCGCCCACAGCCCGCAACAACTCAGCCCGCAACCGAAAATCACCACCCAGCTGGCGCCTGTCGGCCATGGCCAGCCGGTGTCGGTGCGTGTGGTTGACGGGCGTCCGTCGCCGACCCTCGGCACCCGTGGCGGCCTGTACCCGGAAACCAGCGCCATTACGGTCACCGGTGCGGACGTGCTGCCCAAGCTGCAAGCCCAGGCCGAAGCGGCCGTGCGCCTGTTGGGCTTCACCCCGTCTAACTCGCCAGGTGCGCCACAACTGACCATCACCCTGGCCGAGCTGAAGTATCAGTCGCCCAAGGAAGGCCTGTACGTGACTGAAGCCACCATCGGCGCGACCTTCAAGTCCGACGTGACGGCCGGTACCCGTCGCTACAGCGGCCGTTACGGCGCATCCCTGGACCAGCGCTTCGGCATGGCGCCGAACCAGGAAACCAACACCAAGCTGGTCAGCGACGTGTTGAGCGATGCCCTGACGCGCCTGTTCAAGGACCCGAGCATCGGTTCGCTGCTCAGCTCGCAGTAACCGTCAGGCGGGCGCGGAGCGCCCCAGTCGGCATTCCTTTGCGGCGCGTGGGAACGATGACCGGGCTCAGCGATGAGCCCGGTTTTTTTACGCCTGCCGTTTTCATGCAGCCGTTTCGATATAAAAGTCCAGCACACTCACGCCAGTGAGCAAGTCCAGCTCCGGCAGGTCGGCATGTTGATGCCCGCCGAGGGCGCAATACACCAGCCAGTGGCGGTCCTGCACATTGAACGCGAGGCCGCCCACCAGGGCCTCTTGCTCATCGCTTGGGGCAATCAGATACAGCCGATCCTGGTTCTGCGCGTGCAACATGACAAGCTCCCGGGCTTTCGAAGGGCAACAGAGTGGCTTGTTAAGGTGACGTTCAGGTGACGCTGTAAATTACTGGATACATTAGCCGTCAATGGGGAAGGAGTAATGACGCGCAGGCGGCGCATATCATTCAGGTTTGTATCTGGATTGATACCAAGACACTGATACATCAAGGTTTGCGATGTCGCTGACCGCACTACTGCTCAATTCCCTTGCCCTGTTACTGGCCTGCCCGGCGGCATGGCTGCTGTTTGTTACGCGCCTGCATGAACAGCGCGCGATGGCCCGCCTTGCCGCGCAAAGCGAACTGCGTGCCATTGATCAGCCGATGCTGTATCTGGACGTGTTGACGCAGCGTACCTATCGCCTGTTCTACCGGTTGGGGTTTGCCTGTCTGGGGCTGGCGTTGCTGGTGTCTTTTTTCAGCTCCCGATTGTAAGAACACCCTGAAACAAATGTGGGAGCGGGCTTGCTCGCGAATGCGGTGTATCAGTCACCAGATGTATTGACTGACACTCTGCATTCGCGAGCAAGCCCGCTCCCACATTAGGTTTGCGCTGTTGCTGGTACCGGGTTACAGGGCAATCCCGGCCTTGACCCGGTACTGATTCCTCACCGGCGTCGCGTATTGCAACACCAGATACGGCCGATGCTCGGCCGGGCACGCATTCAAGCGCCGCTCCCACTCTGCCTTCGCCTTGGCCAACTCATCCGCCGGGAATACCTCGGCTGCGGTCGGTACCTGCAATTGCGGATCGGCATCGCTCCATTGGGCGTACGCCAGGTAATGCACCGGGAACAACCGATAACCGCCCAGGATCTGCCGGTCCATTTCGATCGCCAACAGCTTGGTGTCTTCGAACGCCTCGGTGATCGGCGGCGCGAAGTTGACGTGTACCCGGCCCTTGTAGCCGGTGATGCCCAGGGCAATGCTCACGTCATCTTCCCCCGGCGCCTTGCTGTAGGTGCCGGTGGTGGCGCGGATGTACAGCTCGCGGGCCTTGGCTGCGTCGCACGGGTCGTATTCGTAGCTGATGGACACCGGCGTCAGGTTCAGTGACTGGATGACCTCGGCGAACGGCTCGTCCTTGCGGCTCATGTGGAACATCTTGAGGATCGCCGACTCGGTGCGATCATCCCCATCCTTGGCGCGGCCTTCGGCCTGGGCGATCCAGATCGACTGGCAGTCGTTGCGAATCGAATGGTTGATGTAGGCCGACAGCAACTGGTAGGCCGCCATCTTCTCTTTGCGCCCGGTGATCGAGCGGTGCACGATGAAACTCTTGTTCAGGCGCATCAGGTCGCTGACAAACGGCTTTTGCAGCAGGTTGTCGCCGATGGCGATGCGTGGCGTCGGCAGGCCGGCGTGATACACGGCGTAGTTGACGAAGGCCGGGTCCATCACGATGTCGCGGTGGTTGGCCAGGAACAGGTAGGCGCTGCCGGACTTGAACTGCTCCACGCCGGTATAGGTCACGCCGTCGGTTGCCCGCTCGATGGTGTGGTCGACGTAAAACTCGACTTTGTCCTGCAGCGTGGCCACGGTGGTGACGCCGGCGAACTCACGGCGCAGTTTATGAGCGATCATCGGCTTGAGCAGCCAGCCGAAAGCTCCGGCAAAGCGCGGGAAGCGAAAGTGGGTCAGGATGTCCAGAAAGGCCTTGTCACTGAACAGTCGGGCCAGCACTGCCGGGACTTCGCTGTCGTTGTAAGGTCGGATGGTATCGAATTCGCCCATCATGCTCTCTTGTTAGAAACGGCTAGGGTAAGTAAAGGTTGGAACAATAAATATCAGGGCGTGGTCCGGGCAATTGGCCGGGACGAAAAATAGCCCTGTAAATAGACCGGCGATTATACGCACAAGTCACCTTGGAGACCGCGATGGAAGAGGAGTCGTACGAATGTCCTTATTGTGGGGAGGTTGTCACGGCGTTACTGGACCTGTCCGGGGGTGATCAGGAATATATAGAAGACTGCCCGGTGTGCTGCCGGCCCATTGTTTTCGAGCTGCAGGTTCATGACGACGAATGGATGCTCAACGTGCGCAGCGAGAACGAATAAAGGTACGCCCATGCAGCGAATCTACGAGCCGGAAAACCTGATGGAAGGTGAGCTGCTGCAAGGCATGCTCGAAAGCGAGGGCATCACCGCGCACCTGGTGGGGCGCGATTTGCTCGGGGGTACCGGCGAACTGCCGATCTATGGCCTGCTGGCGCTGGCGGTGAAGAACGACCAGGCCGCCTACGCCCGCGAGCTGATCACCGCCTACAACGGTGCGCAACCACTGCCCGGTGATGAACCCGACAGCTTTCCCGACGTGCTGGTCTGTTAGGCTGTCGGCCAGTTTCTCCAAGAGTCGTGTTGCCCCATGTGTGGACGTTATGCCCTGTTTCGCTGGAACCCCGCGTTTGCTGCCTTGCCGGGCTTCCCGGCCGACCAGCAGGCCCAGTGGAACATCTCTCCCAATGACTCGGTGCTGATCCAGCGCCTGAGCGACGGCCAGCACACCCTGGCGCGGGCGCGCTGGGGCCTGACGCCGCCCTGGCTGACCGACCTCTCTCGTACACCGGCCCATGCCCGGGCGGAAACCCTCGCCGAACAGCCGATGTTTCGCGAAGCGTTTCGCCAGCGCCGCTGCCTGCTGCCGGCCAATGGTTTCTACGAATGGCGCGGCACCCAGCGCAAGCGCCCGTACTGGCTGACGCCGGGGGAGGGCAGCACACTGTTCTTTGCGGCGATCTGGGAGGCGTATCCGGTGCAGGAGCAGGTTTGGTTGAGTACGGCGGTGGTGACCCAGGCGGCGCAGAGTCAACGCCGACCGTTGATTCTGGATGCGGCGGGGCAGGCAGCCTGGCTGAACCCCGAGACGCCGCTGCACACCTTGCAGGCCTTGTTGGCCAGTGAACCCACCGCGTTGCGCGAGCGGGTGCTGGCCAATATGGTCAACGATCCGAAGCTGAATGGACCGGAGTGCCTGACGCCGGGTTGAGCGTTGTGTTGAATCGGCCGGCCTCTTCGCGAGCAAGCCCGCTCCCACATTTGATTGCATTTCAACTGAAGGAATGCGATCGAATGTGGGAGCGGGCTTGCTCGCGAAGGCGCCCGAAAGGGCGCTGCTTGACTCAAACCTTGAACTGATTGATCAACCGCCGCTGCTGCTCCGCCAGCTTGGTCAGGTCTGCGCTGGCCGCGCTCGACTCATCCGCTCCGCCGGCCACTTCATTGGCCACCTGTCCGATATTGATCACGTTACGGTTAATGTCCTCGGCCACCGCGCTCTGTTCCTCGGCGGCGCTGGCGATCTGGGTGTTCATGTCGTTGATCACCGACACCGCCCGGGTAATGGTCTCCAGCGCCTGAGCCGCCTTGGCCGCGTGCTGCACGCTTTCATCGGTGCGGTTCTGGCTGTCTTCCATCACTCGCACCACGTCGCGGGTGCCCTGCTGCAGTTGCTGGATCATGGCCTGGATTTCTTCGGTAGCCTTCTGGGTCTTCTGCGCCAGGTTGCGCACCTCGTCGGCCACCACCGCAAACCCGCGCCCTTGCTCACCGGCCCGTGCTGCTTCGATTGCCGCGTTGAGCGCCAGCAGGTTGGTCTGCTCGGCAATCCCGCGAATCGCCGTGAGGATGGCATTGATGTTCTCGCTGTCCTTGGCCAGCGCCTGCACCACACCGACCGCCTTGCCGATTTCCTCGGCGAGGGCGCCGATGGAGGTGGAGGTGTCGCGCACAATCTGCATGCCCTGGCTCGCCGCTTGATCAGCGTGGCTGGCGGCCTGTGCGGCCTGGGTGGCGTTGCGCGCCACGTCCTGTGCGGTCGCGGTCATCTCGTGCACGGCGGTAGCCACCTGGTCGATCTCGACCATTTGCTTGTGCACGCCCTGGTTGGTGCGAATCGCAATGTCGGCGGTGTGCTCCGACGAGTCGCTGACCTTCTGCACCGAACTCACCACCTGGGTAATCATCCCCTGCAACTTTGCCAGGAATGTATTGAAGCCGCTGGCAATCGCCCCCAGTTCGTCGGCGCGATCACTGGTCAGGCGCCGGGTCAGGTCGCCTTCGCCCTGGGCGATGTCATTGAGCATCGCCACCATTTGCTTGAGCGGCCGGGCAATGCCGTGGCCCACCAGCCAGATCACCAGCAAGCCGATGCCGGCGATCAGCAGCCCGGCCACGGCCATGCCGAAAATATCGGTTTTGCGCTGGGCGTCGAGGTCGTGCTGCATCGCCTGCAAGTCCGCCATCACCGCGCTCAAGGGCAGTTGCAGCAACAGGGTCCAGCGGGCATCGGTCTGGCCGATGTTGAACGGCAGGAACAACTCGATATGCCCGTGTTGCTTGTCCACGTCGTAGCGCACTTCGCCGATCTTCAGCTGGCCGAGGTTGGCCAGTTCGTTGCTGTCCAGCAGGTCGCTGGCCTTTTCCCCGAGCTTGCTGGCGTCCTTGGTGTAGGCCACCAGGCGACCGTTGCTGGAAATCAGCGCCAGTTCACCAGCACCGTTGTACAAATTCTGATCGGCCTTGGTGAGCATTTCCTGGATGAAGTTCACCGACAGGTCGGCGCCGACGATGCCCTGGAAGGTGCCGTCGATCATGATTGGTTCGATAAACGAGGCGAGCATCACCATCGCATTCCCGACTTTATAAGGGGCCGGATCGATGGCGCAGGGCTTTTTGCTTTCCTTGGAACACAGGTAGTACTCACTGGCGCGCACGCCGGTGGACAGGATGGTCTGGTCGGCCACGTCAGCCAGTTTATCCAGGCCCAGGCTGCCGTCGGCATTGCGGAACCACCACGGCAGGAAGCGGCCGTTGGTTTCGATGCCGACCACCGGGCTGTTGACGTAGGCAGCATCGTTGTGGTCGATGGCGTTGGCTTCCCAGCCTATATAGGCGCCGAGAATCTTCGGGTTACGCACCACGGTTTCGTGGATCAGGTTGATCAGTTGTTCACGGGAGACCGCCAGTTGCGGATTGCCGTTGGCGTCTTTCATGCCCATCAGGGCGTTGGCGGTGGCCAGGCCCTTGGCCGTCACCAGCGGCGCTTCGAGTTCGCGCTGGATCAGCGTCGCCTGGGTTTGCGCCAGGGCGGTCAGGCGCTGTTCGATGATTTGTTCGAATTGGCCCTGGGTGCGTTCCTGCACCATCTCCTGGGTGCGCGCCCCGGCGAACAAGGCATACAGCACCAACACCGCCACCACGCTCAGGACAATGGCCCCGGCCAGTGCCGCGACAGAAAATTGAATCGACTTGAACTTCATGACGGCTCCGAGCGCAGGGGGAGATTGGCTGCTTGTGTATATCGGCCGCGGGCGGGGGAGACATGAGGGCCATTACTTCAAAATGACTGTGCCGGATGGGCGAATGTCGTAAATGGAATGGTTGCCAGCGTTTGTGAATTTTTTGCGGCAGTGTGGGATGTATCTGAAATCAGGTGGCTATACGTCTGTTGTATCTGGCGTCGATACAATTGGCCGACTACGATACGCGCCATGTTTTCAGGGAGCAGGTTGATGAAAAAGACAGTGGCGGTATGTGCGTTGGGCGCGGCTTTGTTGCTCGCCGGTTGTCAGTCGGTCAACACCACCAGCGGCGGCGCCGTGGGGGTTGAGCGCAAGCAGTACATGTTCAGCATGTTGTCGAGCCAGGAAGTCGACCAGATGTATGCGCAGTCCTACCAGCAGACCCTGGGTGAAGCCAGCGGCAAGGGCCTGGTGGACAAGACCAGCGCCAACGCCAAGCGCGTGCAGGCGATTGCCAACCGCCTGATCGCCCAGGCGCCCACCTTCCGCCCGGATGCGGCGCAGTGGAAGTGGGAAGTGAACCTAATCAAAAGTGACGAGATGAACGCCAACTGCGGGCCTGGCGGCAAGATCTTTGTCTACAGCGCGTTGATCGACAATCTCAAGTTGACCGACGACGAACTCGCCGCCGTGATGGGCCATGAAATTGCCCACGCCTTGCGTGAGCACGGCCGCGAAGCCATGTCCAAGGCCTACGGTATCGAAATGGCGAAGCAGGGGGCCGGTGCGTTGTTCGGCCTCGGTCAGGACAGCCTGGCGCTGGCCGATACCGTGGCCAACTACGGCATGACCTTGCCCAACAGCCGCAGCAATGAAAACGAAGCGGACCTGATCGGCCTGGAGTTGTCGGCGCGTGCCGGTTACAACCCGAACGCGGCGATTACCTTGTGGAACAAAATGGCCAAGGCTTCGGAAGGCTCGCCACCTGAATTCATGAGCACTCACCCTGCCTCCGACAGCCGGATCGCCTCGTTGCAGGCGGCGATTCCGAAGGTGATGCCGTTGTATCAGCAGGCGAAAAAATCCTGATTTATAAGGCTGAAATGCAAATCTGAATGTGGGTGCCCGGCTTGTGTGGGAGTCGGGCTTGCCCGCGATGCAGGCACCTCGGTGTGTCAGTTGCACCGAGGTGATGCTGTCGCAGGCAAGCCAGCTCCCACCAAAGCCCAGCCCCCATATGGGGTTGCGTTTAGATCCAGCCGCTGCTTTGCATGGCCTTGTACACCGCAACAATGGCCAGGATGAAGAATGCCGTAGCCGCCAGTCGACGAATCAGCGTCAGCGGCAATTTGTCCGCGGCAAAATTACCCGCCAGCACCACCGGCACGTTGGCAATCAACATGCCCAGGGTGGTGCCGATAATCACCAGCCACAGTTCCGGGTATTGCGCCGCGAGCATCACGGTAGCGATCTGGGTCTTGTCGCCGATTTCCGCGAGGAAGAACGCGATCAGCGTGGTCAGGAAGGGCCCGAACTTGCGGGAAGTGCTGGCTTCGTCATCGTCGAGCTTGTCGGGCACCAGGGTCCACAGCGCCGTGGCGCAGAAGCTCGCCGCGAGGATCCAGTGCAGCACCGCATCCGAGAAGAAACTCCCGAACCAGGCCCCCACGGCACCGGCGGCCGCATGGTTGGCCAGGGTCGCGGCAACGATGCCGGCGATGATCGGCCAGGGTTTGCGAAAGCGTGCAGCGAGAATGAGCGCGAGCAGTTGCGTCTTGTCGCCAATTTCGGCCAAGGCAACGATTGCGGTAGGGACGAGCAGAGAATCCAGCATCAGGTAAGTTCCAGGGGCGGGTCGACACGGCTATGACACGTACAGCCTTCCCGCCCCGGGTAAGGTGTTCGTGTCATAGGTCTTGTCAAACCCCGGTCCGTCTGTGCGGACTCCTGGGTCGCATACGCCATGGCCTGTTGACCAAGTATGTTGACGTATGCCGGACGAGCGTGGCGCTCGTGGGAGACTACTCCCCTAGGACGGAGCGGATTCTGCCTAGGCAAAATCCATTCGGCAAGCCTTCTTTTGGAAAAAGATCTCAGCCGCGCTTGGCACGGTAAATGCGAAAACCCTGGCCTTCTGCCTTGATTGCGCACACCCCAAGATGCTCTTCAATCAGCGGCTGATACTTCAGGAAGCTGTTGGCGACCAAGCGAAGTTCTCCGCCTTTTGCCAGATGTTTGGCCGCTTTTCGCAGCAGGTTCTCGGTGGCGAAATAATCGGTGTGCACCCCGACGTGGAACGGCGGGTTGCTCAGAATCGCGTTCAGATTCATCGGAGCAGCGTCGATGCCATCACCGGTCAACACCTCGGCTTCCAGGCCATTGGCCGCCAGTGTCAGGCGACTGCTGGCAGCGGCAAAGGCATCCACGTCGAGCATTGTCACCGTGTTATGCGGGTAGCGACGCTTGACCGCTGCCCCGAGCACACCCGCGCCACAACCGAAATCCAGCAAGTGACCGCTCGGCAACTTGTCCAGGTGCTCCAGCAGCAACGCCGTGCCGCGATCCAGGCGACCGTGGCTGAACACGCCCGGCAGGCTCACCACCTTGAGCGGGCCCTCAGCCAGCGGCACCTCGAACACCTGCGCCAGGCTCTCCAGTTCTACCGGCTCGGGGGCGTTGGCCACCGTCACCAGCCACAACTGGCAGTGCCGCGCGTTGTCGAGCTTGCGCGGCTTGCCGAACGGATTCAGTTGCTTGGCCGCGCTTTCGATGCCGCCTTTCTTCTCCCCCACCAGGTACAACTCCTTGCCGGGCAAACGCGCCGCCACGGCATTGAGCAGGTAGTCGGTGAGGTCCTTGGACTTGGGCAGGAACACCACCGCGGTCTCGAACGAACGCTCGGGCACGTTCACACCGAACTGGCTGCGCTCGGCAAAACGTGCGTCCAGTGCGGCCTGGTCGCCGGCGTGCCAGCTCCAGCCATGGGCATTGGGCAGGCGGCCCAGCAGGTCGTCGGCGGGCAAGCCCACCAGCAGCACGTCGCCTTGAAAAAGTTCGGCCTGGCGAAGCAGTACTTCACTGCGCGGATCCATGGTCTGCTCCTTGAAAAGGGGCGCAGTTTATCAACTGACGACGCGCAGCGGGGCGCCGCAGAAAAAGCCCTCGGCGTTTTCGATCAATTGGCCGACGATCCGCTGCCGGGCTTCGCGGCTGCCCCAGGCGTTGTGCGGGGTGACGATCAAGCGCGGGATGTCGCCGGCCAGCAACGGGTTGCCGTTCACCGGCGGTTCCACGCTCAATACATCGGTCGCCGCGCCGCCCAGGTGCCCACTGCGCAAGGCATCGGCCAGGGCCTGTTCGTTGATCAAGCCACCACGGGCGGTGTTGACGATAAACGCGCCGGGCTTGAGCAAGGCGAGTTCACGGGCACCGATAAAGTCGCGGGTGTGTTCGTTGAGCGGGCAGTGCAGGGTCAGCGCGTCGACCTGCGCCAGCAACTCATCCAGCGGCACGCGATCGGCGCGGGCCGGGCGGCCTGGAATCGCACCCAGGATCACGCGCATGCCAAAGGCTTCAGCCAGGCGCGCAACGGCACCGCCCAATTCACCATGGCCCAGCAGCCCGAGGGTTTTGCCTTCCAGTTCGACGATCGGGTAGTCCAGCAGGCAGAACTGCTTGGCTTGTTGCCAGTGCCCCGCCTGCACATCCCGTTGATAGTCGTTCAGGCGCGTCGCCAGGTTCAGCAGCAGCATGATCGTATGCTGCGCCACCGATGGCGTGCCGTAACCCTGGCAATTGCTCACGGTAACGCCGTGGGCGCGGGCGGCGGCGAGGTCGACGTTGTTGGTGCCGGTGGCGGTCACCAGGATCAGCTTCAGCTCGGGGCAGGCCGCCAGGGTCTCGGCATTCAGCGCGATCTTGTTGCTGATGGCCACCTGCGCGCCTTGCAGGCGTTCGATAATGTTTTCGGGTGTGGTCTGCTGGTGCAGGCTCAGCTCGCTGAAGAGTGCCCGCAACCCGCTGAGGTCCAGGTCCCCGAGGTCCAGGGAAGGGTGATCAAGGAAGACGGCGCGGCGATTGTTCATTATCAACTGTACCTTTTGCGACGAGGTTCGAAGGCGTAATCTGCCGAGCCTATCAGATGAAATAATCAGTTACTTCCTGGAGTGTGCATGTACCTCACCGAGTTCTTGACCGTGGCACTGATTCACCTGTTGGCGGTGGCCAGCCCTGGCCCGGATTTCGCCGTGGTGGTACGTGAAAGCGTGACCCATGGCCGACGTGCCGGCACCTGGACGGCATTGGGCGTCGGTTCGGCGATTTTCCTGCACGTGGGGTATTCGCTGCTGGGCATCGGCTTGATCGTGTCCCAGTCCATCGTGCTGTTCAATGCGCTGAAATGGGCGGCGGCGGCCTACCTGCTGTACATCGGCTTCAAGGCCCTGCGCGCCCAGCCGGCCAAGCCTGCCAGTGAAGAAGACCTGCACCTGGAAGCGGGCGAGCGCACTGCCCGTGGTGCGTTTACCTCAGGGTTTGTCACCAACGGCTTGAACCCCAAGGCCACGCTGTTCTTCCTGTCGCTGTTCACCGTGGTGATCAATCCCCACACGCCGTTGGCGGTCCAGGCCGGTTACGGCGTGTACCTGGCCGTGGCGACCGCGATCTGGTTTTGCCTGGTGGCCATGCTGTTCAGCCAGCAACGCGTACGCGCCGGTTTTGCACGCATGGGCCACTGGTTCGACCGCACCATGGGCGCGGTGCTGATTGCCATCGGCGTGAAGCTGGCGTTTACCAGCATGAAATAAGCCGGATGCTGGCGCAAAGCTAGCATTCATTGGGTTCTGCAAATCATTCCTTTGGGTGATTTGGCTGAAACATAAGCGCTCTAAAGTGCAGATGTTTCAGCCAAGACCGTGCAGTCAGATAAGGGATTCGTATGTTGCAGACTCGTGTTATCCCGCCCGCCGAAGGCGCCTACCAATACCCGCTGTTGATCAAACGCCTGTTGATGTCCGGGACACGCTACGAGAAGACCCGGGAAATCGTCTACCGCGACCAGTTGCGCTACACCTATCCGACCCTGATCGAGCGCGTCGCCCGCCTGGCCAATGTGCTGACCGAGGCCGGGGTCAAGGCCGGTGATACCGTGGCCGTGATGGACTGGGACAGCCATCGCTACCTGGAATGCATGTTTGCCATTCCGATGATTGGTGCGGTAATCCACACCATCAACGTGCGCCTGTCCCCGGAACAGATTCTGTACACCATGAACCACGCCGAGGACCGCTTTGTGCTGGTCAACAGCGAGTTCGTGGGGCTCTACCAGGCCATCGCCGGCCACCTCACCACCGTCGACAAAACCCTGCTGCTCACCGACGGCGCGGACAAAACCGCCGAGCTGCCCAACCTCGTGGGTGAGTACGAAACGTTGCTGGCGGCGGCGAGCCCCCGCTATGACTTCGAGGATTTCGACGAAAACTCCGTCGCCACCACCTTCTACACCACCGGCACCACGGGCAATCCCAAGGGCGTGTACTTCACCCACCGCCAACTGGTGCTGCACACCATGGGCGTGGCGACCATCATGGGCAGCGTCGACAGCGTGCGTCTGTTGGGCACCAACGACGTCTACATGCCGATCACTCCGATGTTCCACGTGCACGCCTGGGGCTTGCCGTATGTGGCGACCATGCTCGGCCTGAAGCAGGTTTATCCAGGCCGCTACGACCCCGAATACCTGGTGGAGCTGTGGCGCAAGGAGAAGGTCACCTTCTCCCATTGTGTGCCGACCATCCTGCAAATGGTGCTCAACGCCAAGGCCGGCCAGGGCGTGGATTTCGGCGGATGGAAAATCGTCATCGGTGGCAGCGCCCTCAATCGTTCGCTGTATGAAGCCTCCAAGGCCCGCGGGATTCAGCTGACGGCGGCGTACGGCATGTCCGAGACCGGGCCGCTGGTGTCCTGCGCCCACCTCAATGAAGAACTGATGGCGGGTACCGAAGACGAGCGCACCACTTACCGCATCAAGGCTGGCGTGCCCGGGCCATTGGTGGAAGCGGCGATCATCGATGGCGAGGGCAACTTCCTGCCCGCCGACGGTGAATCCCAGGGCGAGCTGGTGCTGCGCGCGCCATGGCTCAGCGAAGGCTATTTCAACGAGCCGCAGAAGGGCGCTGAGTTGTGGGCCGGCGGCTGGATGCACACCGGCGATGTGGCCACCCTCGATGCCTTCGGCGTGATCGATATTCGCGACCGCATCAAGGACGTGATCAAGACCGGCGGCGAGTGGATCTCCTCGCTGGCCCTTGAGGACCTGGTCAGCCGCCACCCGGCGGTACGCGAAGTAGCGGTGGTGGGGATTGCCGACCCGCAGTGGGGTGAGCGCCCGTTTGCGTTGCTGGTGGTGCGTGATGGCCATGTGATAGGGGCCAAGGAGCTGAAGGAACATCTCAAGCCATTCGTGGAATTGGGCCACCTGAGCAAGTGGGCGATTCCAAGCCAGATCGCCGTTGTTACGGAAATTCCCAAGACCAGCGTCGGCAAGCTCGACAAAAAACGTATCCGTGTCGACATCATCGAATGGCAGGCCAACAACAGCACCTTCCTCTCTACTCTCTGACGCTGCTTGCCGTGCCCTCGTGGGCACGGCAGCGCTCTAGTCCAAGCCTTCACTTGTGATTTGCCAATTTTCAGCCATCCTTCCGTCGCTGACCTTCGTCAGCATGGCGAAAAGGACTGTGGCAGACGGGTTGGTGATGCAAATCACACTTTAGAGGGATCAAGCGGTACCCCCTGCTGGCTATAGTTCATCCCAGAGTTTTTCAAGGTGCGGTGCTGTGAGCCCGGCGGGTTCATGTGTTCGCCCGGCATTGGAATCGTTGTATTCCGGCCGTTACAAGCCCTTGGAAACGACTCACTGCCATAACAATAATGCACATGGAGTAGCGTCGATGATCTCAGCAAACCAGTTCTGGCGCCGGGCAAAACTGCCCTTGGCCGTCAGCCTCGCCTCTACGCTCGCCGGGCCTGCATTCGGCGTCAGTTTCAACATCGGTGAAATCGAAGGCAGCTTTGACTCCTCCCTGTCGGTCGGGGCCAGTTGGTCGACGGCGGGTCGCAATAAAGACCTGATCGGTGCCAACAACGGTGGCAGGGGGTTGTCGCAAACCTCGGATGACGGTCACCTGAACTTCGACAAAGGTGATTCCTTCTCGAAGATCTTCAAAGGCATTCATGACCTTGAGTTGAAATACGGCGACACCGGCGTGTTTGTCCGGGGCAAGTACTGGTATGACTTCGCGCTGCAAAACGAAGACCTGGACTTCAAGAATGTCAGCAACAACAACCGCAAAGAGGGCGCCAAGTCTTCTGGCGGGCAGATTCTCGATGCCTTCATCTATCACAACTACACCATTGCCGATCTGCCAGGTAACGTGCGGTTCGGCAAGCAGGTGGTGAGTTGGGGTGAAAGTACCTTTATTGGTGGCGGTATCAACTCCATCAACCCGATCGACGTGTCCGCATTCCGTCGTCCCGGGGCCGAGATCAAGGAAGGCCTGATCCCGGTCAACATGTTCTATGTGTCGCAGACGCTGACCGATAACTTGTCGGCAGAAGCGTTCTATCAGTTGGAGTGGGACCAGACGGTGACCGACAACTGCGGGACGTTCTTCTCGCAGCCGGATGTGGTTTCCGATGGTTGTAACAACAACCTGCGGGTGTTGAACAAGCGCTCCACCATTCCTGGCGCTGCACTGCCTACCCTTGGCGCCCTGGGCGTGGACGTGAACGAAGAAGGCGTGCTGGTGCGCCGTGGTCCGGACCGTGACGCCCGCGACAGCGGCCAGTTCGGCGTGGCCATGCACTACAACTTCGAGCCGCTGGATACCGAGTTCGGCGCCTACTTCATGAACTACCACAGCCGTGCGCCGATCTTCAGCGCCCAAGGCGCTCCAGCTTCGGCCTACACGCGGCCTCTGGGGCCTTTGGGAGCACTGCGGCCGCTGATTGTTGCGGGCAGTTCCAATTACTTCATCGAATACCCTGAAGACATTCGTCTTTACGGCTTGAGCTTCTCCACCACGCTGCCTACCGGTACTGCCTGGAGCGGTGAGTTGAGCTATCGGCCAAATGCGCCAGTACAGTTAAGCACCACCGACATTCTTTATGCGGGTGTCACGCCGATTCCGGGCTACGGGAATGCCTCGGTGCTGAAGGGCACGCCAGGCCAGGATCTGCATGGCTACAATCGCAAGGAAGTGACGCAGTTCCAGACCACCTTTACGCACTTCTTTGATCAGGTCATGGGCGCCAGTCGTTTGACCACGGTCGGTGAAATTGGCGTGACCCACGTCGGTGGCCTGGAAAGCAAATCCGACGCACGTTATGGCCGAGATCCGGTCTTCGGTCCTGGCACGCTGCCAGGCGGGTTCTGTAACGCCCTTAACAACTCGACGGCCAACGGCGCCGGTCTGCCGAACGCCGCTGGCCTGAACACCAACTGCAACAACGACGGCTACACCACGGCCACCTCCTGGGGCTATCGCGCTCGTGCCATCTGGGAGTACCCGGACGTCTTCGCCGGTGTAAACCTCAAGCCCAACGTGGCGTGGTCCCATGACGTCAAAGGCTACTCGCCAGGTCCTGGCGGCAACTTTGAAGAGGGGCGCAAGGCCGTCAGCCTGGGTGTCGATGCCGAGTACCAGAACACCTACACCGTCAGCCTCAACTACACCAACTTCTTTGGCGGCAAATTCACCACGGTGGATGACCGTGACTTTATCGCCTTGAGCGCTGGCGTGAACTTCTAAGCACACTCTCTTTAAGCAGTATGTTTTAAGGAAGAACCAGAACATGAAAATAACTAAAAATCTGTTGCAGGTGGGTGTGCTGGGGCTGTCGATCATGGCGGGTAGCGTCATGGCGGCGGTCTCGGCGGATGAAGCCGCCAAGCTCGGCACGACCCTGACCCCGATGGGCGCCGAAATGGCCGGTAACGCGGCCGGCACCATCCCTAAATGGTCGCCACTGCCCACCAACGCCGGTGCCGTGGATGCCCGTGGCTTCCTGGCCAACCCGTACGCCAGCGAACAGCCGCAATTCACCATCACCGCGCAGAACGTCGAGCAGTACAAGGACAAGCTGGCGCCGGGGCAGTACGCGATGTTCAAGCGCTACCCCGACACCTTCAAGATGCCGGTCTACCCGACCCATCGCGGCGCCACGGTGCCAGCTGATGTGTTCGCCGCCATCAAGAAAAACGCCACCAGCACCAACCTGGTGTCCGGCGGCAACGGCCTGGAAAACTTTGAAACCGCCGTACCGTTCCCGATTCCGAAAAGCGGCGTTGAAGTGATCTGGAACCACATCACCCGCTATCGCGGCGGCAGCGTGACCCGCCTGGTGACCCAGGCCACGCCGCAAACCAACGGCTCGTTCAGCCTGGTGTACTTCCGCGATCAGTTCGTGTTCCGCGACAAGATGAAGGACTACGACCCGAAAAACCCGGGCAACATCCTGTTCTACTTCAAGCAGCAAGTGACTGCGCCGGCACGTCTGGCCGGTGGTGTGCTGCTGGTGCACGAAACCCTCGACCAGGTGAAAGAGCCCCGTTCGGCGTGGGTCTACAACGCCGGCCAGCGCCGTGTGCGCCGGGCACCGCAAGTGTCGTATGACGGCCCGGGTACCGCCGCCGACGGCCTGCGGACTTCCGACAACCTCGACATGTTCAACGGTGCACCGGACCGCTACGACTGGAAACTGGAAGGCAAGAAGGAACTGTACATCGCCGAAAACAGCTACAAGCTTGACGATCCGAAGCTCAAGTATGTCGACATCATCAAGGCCGGCCACATCAACCAGGACCTGGCGCGCTACGAGCTGCGCCGTGTGTGGCATGTGGTTGCAACCCTGAAGGAAGGCCAGCGCCACATTTACGCCAAGCGTGACTTCTTCATCGACGAAGACACCTGGCAAGCCGCGGTGATCGACCACTACGACGGTCGTGGCCAACTGTGGCGCGTGGCGGAAGCCCATGCCGAGAACTACTACGACAAGCAAGTGCCGTGGTACGCCCTCGAAACCCTCTACGACCTGCAGTCCGGCCGCTACCTGGCACTGGGCATGAAGAACGAAGAGAAACAGGCCTATGACTTCGGTTTCACCGCCACCACCAGCGACTTCACCCCGGCGGCCCTGCGTCAGGATGGTGTTCGCTAACTTGCTGTAAACGAGGCCGCATCCTCGAAAGACGCCCCGACTGGTTCGGGGCTTTTTTTTGCCGGACCACTGTGGCGAGGGAGCTTGCTCCCGCAGGGATGCGTAGCAGCCCCAAAAACGGGAGCGCTGCGCACTCCAGCGGGAGCAAGCTCCCTCGCCACAGAGTGTCGGTCGTTACAGAAGAAGTCCGGATATTTTTTGTTGTAGTCTTTTTCAGACAAATGTTGCAAAGATCTACAAAGCTGTCGCTTTTACCGCTAGTCTGCGGACATCTGCAATGCCGACAACAGCCTTCTACAAGAGCCCGGCGATGACTGATCTGTCCCGAATTCAAGGGCCTGCCAGCGCGGTGATTCCGACCCTGGAAGGGCGCTTCTATCGACCCCCACTGCCTGACGGCTATGTGTTGCGACCGCGCCTGTGCGAACGGCTGAGTGAAGGTTTGGCCGGGCGTCTGTTGCTGGTCAGCGCCCCGGCCGGGTTCGGCAAGAGTTCGCTGGCGGTGGAGTTCTGCCAGAGCCTGCCGGCCCACTGGCAAAGCCTGTGGTTGGGGCTGAGTCCCCGGGACAACGACCCGGGACGTTTTCTTGAACGCCTGCTCGACGGCTTGCAGCAATACTTCCCGCAGTTGGGCGCCCAATCCCTGGGCCTGCTGAAAATGCGCCAGCGTCACCAACCCTTCGCCTTTGAAGAATGGCTCGACGGCCTGCTGGATGAACTGACGGTGCACCTGTCGACCCAGGCGCCGCTGTTGCTGGTGCTGGATGACTACCATCTGGCCCAGGGCCCGGTACTCGACCGCTGCCTGCAATTTTTCCTCAATCACCTGCCCGACGGCCTGCTGGTGCTGGTCACCAGCCGCCAGCGTCCCGACTGGCACCTGGCCCGACTGCGCCTGTCCCGGCATTTGCTGGAACTGCACGAGCAGGACCTGCGCCTGACTCACGGCGAATCCCTGGCGCTGCTGGATCGCCACAGCAGTTCATTGCGTGGTGAAGCCCTGGATAACCTGATCCGGCGCAGCGAAGGCTGGGTGGCCGGCCTGCGTTTCTGGCTGCTGGCGGCTTCCGAGGCCGGCAGCGAAGGTACGCTGCCCCAGGGTTTGCACGGCGGGGAAGGGCTGATCCGCGATTACCTGCTCGAAGAAGTCATCGACTGCCTGCCCTCGGAAGTCCAGGCGTTCCTCTACGACACCGCGTCCCAGGAGCGCTTTTGCAGCGAGCTGTGCGACGCCGTGCGCGAGGCCCACGACAGCACGGAAATCCTGCGCTACCTGCAAGCCCACCAGGTATTCCTGGTGCCGCTGGACGAGCAGGGCCATTGGTACCGTTATCACCATCTGTTTTCCGACCTGCTGCGCACCCGGCGCGCGAGCAATGCTGTGTTGCCGGCAGCCAGTCTGCACCTGCGGGCCTGCCGCTGGTTCAATGCCCAGGGCTTGATCGACGAGGCAGTGGAGCAGGCGCTGCGTGCGGGCCACCTGGATGTGGCGGCAAACCTGGTGCAGAACCTGTCCGAAGAGCAACTGCTGGCGGAGCAGAATGTCGGCATGCTGCTGCGCTGGAAAATGGACTTGCCCGACAGTTTGCTGATGAGTACGCCACGCCTGATCGTGCTCTACAGCTGGGCGTTGGGCCTGGCCTGCCAGCTGGATGCGGCGCAGGAACTGGCCAGCCACCTCAGCCGTTTTTTACCGGCCCCGTCGGCCACCGCGCAAAAGTCGATGCTGGCGCAATGGCTGGCCCTCAGCGGGATTATTGCCCGGGGCCGTGGTGATCGTGAGCTGACCCAGTCGTATTGCAGCGAGGCCATGGAAAGCCTGCCGCACAAACGCTATGGCCAGCGGTTGATGTGCCTGTCGACCCTGTCCAACCTGGCCATTGTCGACGCCGACCTGTGGCGCGCCCGCGGCCTGAACCGCGAATCCCTGGAGTTGGCGCAGCGGGTCGGCAATCCATTGTTTGAAGCGCTGGCCCATTACGACCGAGCGCGTGTACTTCAGGCCCGTGGCGAGATCCTGCGGTCGCTGGATGAAGTGCGCCAGGGCCTGCAACGTTTGCAAGGCCTGGCGCCGCAACGCCTGTACGCAGTGCGCGCGCGCCTGGCGTTGTACGAAGGCTATTTGCTGCTGATGCGCTGCCAGCCTGAAGCCGGGCTCGCTCGGCTGCGTGCCGGATTGACGGAGGCGCGAGCCTGTCGGGATATCAGCGTGTTGATCGGCCACTGTGTGATCGCCAGCTTCGAAGGTCGCCGTGGCGACTTCTCCGTGGCCTTTGCCGAATTGGCCGAGGCCGAGCGCTTGATGCATATCTGGGACGTGCCGCCGATTTTCTATCTGGCGATGATCACCCTGGTCAAATGCGAGCTATGGCTGGCTCAGGGGCGCACCGACCTGGCCGATGCCTGGCTGACGCGGCTGGGGCAAACCTACAACGGTGAACAGGCCGCTGCCGCACCGGAGTTCCACCCGCACCTGCCGCAACATATCGAGTTGCAACAGGCGGCACTCGACGCCATCCGTCATCAGCCGGCGGCTTCACTGCAACGGCTCGATGAACTGGCACGCCAGGCCCATAACAGCGGCCGGCAGATGATCAGCCTGATGGCGCTGACCCAGCAGGCACTGTTACTGCTGGACGGTGGCCAGGAAGCCCAGGCCCGCCCGGTGTTTGCCCGCGCGCTTGAAGCGGCTGCCGGTGGCGCGATGCAACCTTTCCAGCGCCTGTTGGAACGCTATCCCGAGTGGACGCGGGAGCAGCTTTCCCGGGATCCCCATGGACTGTTGAACCAAGGCCTGCTGGCACTCTTGCCGGATGTTGCAGTAGTTGAAACCCCACACACACTGGAGACCCTGAGCACCCGTGAACTGGCGGTGCTGCACCTGATCGCACAGGGTTGTTCAAACCAGGAGATCAGCAATCAGCTGTTTATCTCCCTGCACACCGTGAAAACCCACGCCAGCCATATCAACAGCAAGCTCGGGGTGGAGCGGCGCACACAGGCGGTGGCGCGGGCGCAGGAGATGGGATTGCTGGGGTAGAAACCTGGATCAATGGGATCGAAAGCCCCAGACGATTTCCACCACGCGGGCTGCCACCAGCACATAGATCAGGATAAGCAGCAGCTGAAGGACCAGGTGATAACGCAGCTTGGCGAGCCGGCGGATGCCATCGCTCACATTCAGCACCATCAGCAAGCTTGAGACCACGATCAAGCCCCACCCGGCCACGCTTGACGCCAGGATGCCGAGGAACAGCTCATGTTTCCCGGCCAGTGCGTTGGTGCCCGCAGCAAACAACAGCGCGCATACCAGCAGGTTCTTCACATTGTCGAAGACCTGGGTGCTGAAGTCATTCTCCAGCAGTTGCTGATACCACTTCCAGAATGTGCGCATGGCTCGATCCCCTGGATCAATGTTTACCGCACGGCGGGGCACTCACTCGATGACTTGTCGGCGGCCTGGCTGAGCAGCGCGGCAAACCGCTTGACGTTGTTTTGCTGCGCGATCACCAGGTCGTCAATGGTCGGGCCGGAAGGCGACTGCACCACCGTGCGACACGTCAGCGGCGTGCGTTCGTCCGTGCCCGTCTGGCGAAGCCGCCATTTGACGTCGAGCAGGGCGTACTGCCCGGGGATCGAGTCAAAGCGCTGGACCTCAATGCGCACCGCCAGGTTTTTCCGGCTGCTGGCGAGTTGATCCACCAACGCGCTGCGCAACTCATCCACCAGGCTGGCAGCCCACCATTGCGTCTCGAGAATGGCCACGCCGCTGTCACCCTGGCGGATGACAATCTGCGGCCGGTCGACCTGTGGCGGGACCGTGATGCTTTCAATCCGGATCTCGCCCCCCGCGGCTAATGACGCATTGCTGCGCTGCACCGGCGTCAGGGTATGAAATTGAATGGGCTCACTGCGGCACGCCGTCAGCAGCAGCAACCCGGTGAGCAGCGTGATCTTCAGCGGCAAAGCCATGGTGGTTGCTCCTGTGGTCATTTGCGCGGTGGCCCTTGCAGGTCGGAGGGCGCGGCGTTGTCGGGGCGACCGCGAATCAGCGATTCGGGATGGCGTGCCAGGTAGTCCGACAGCTCTCGCAGGGAGCGCGACATGCGGCTCAGTTCGTCCAGGGTCTGGGTCAACTGTTCCCGTTGCGGCGAATCCTCGGCCAGGGTCGAACTGGCGGATTGCAGGGTTTTACTCACGTCGGCCAGCGTGTTTTGCACCCCCGGCAGTGTCTTGGCGTTGAACTGGCCGAGACCCTTGCGCAGTTCCACCAGGCTGCCGTCGAGGTTGCCGGCAATTCGCTCGATTGGCAGCTGGTTGATCTTGTTGACGATGCCTTCGAGTTTTTCCTGCAGTTGTTCCAGGTTGCCGGGGATGGTCGGAATACTGACGGGGCGCTGGTTCGGGTCAAACACGACTTTGTCGGCCTTGGGGAAGAAGTCCAGGGCGATATAGAGCTGGCCAGTGAGCAGGTTGCCGCTGCGGGCCTGGGCGCGCAGGCCGTGTTCGATGAAGCTGCCCATCAGGCGCACACCGCCGGCTTCGTCGTTGGGGTCATGCTTCAAGACCGTGAGCATTTTGGTGTTGGCTTCGCCGAGGCGCTGCGGGTAGATCACGATGCCGACGTTGACCGGGAAGCTGCGTTTTTTCTCGTCGAAATCCAGGTTGATCGACACCACTTTGCCGAATTCGATACCCAGGAATTCCACTGGCGCACCCACCGTAAGCCCGCGCAAGGCTTGATCGAAACGCAAGGTCAGGTATTGCGCCTTGCCATTGGGCGGCGCCAGCGCGGTTTGCTGGTCGGCGAACAGTTCATAGGAATGCTCCTCACTGGCCGGCTTGTCGTCGGGGCTGTAGGGCGGAGCCAGGAAAGCGATGCCGCCCACCAGCATGGACGACAAGGATTCGGTCTTCAGCGCAAACCCGTTGGCGCCGACACTCACATCAATCCCGCTGGCGTTCCAGAACCGGGTGTTCTCGGTGACGTAGGCGTCATTGGGTGCATGCACGAACACGTCGATGTTCACGCCCTTGCCGTCAGCGTCCAGGGCATAGGCCACCACCTGGCCAACGGGAATCTTGCGGTAGTACACGGGGGAGCCGATATCCAGCGAACCCAGATCCTGGGTGTGCAGCGTGAAGCGTTTGCCCGGTTCGCCATAGGTGATGGGCGGCGGGTTTTCCAGGCCGGTGAACCGGTTGGCGCGGGTATCGGACTGGCCGATATCGGCGCCGATATAATCCCCGGAGAGGAGCGTGTCGATACCGGAAACGCCACCGGCGCCGATACGTGGGCGCACCACCCAGAACTGCGAGTCTTCACGGGTGAAGCTTTCAGCCTGCTTGGACAGTTTGATCGTGGCGTTGACGCTTTTCTGATCGTCGCTCAACTCCACGTCAGTCACCTGGCCGATCACCACGTTGCGGTATTTCACGTCGGTCTTGTTGGCGGTCAGGCCGCTGCCGGTCTTGAAGGTAATGGTAATGCTCGGCCCTTGCTGAAGGATGCTGTGCACCACCAGCGAAATGCCCACCAGCACCGCGACAATCGGCACGATCCACACCAGCGAGACGCTGAAGCGCCGCGTCTTGATCGCAGGCTGCGGTTTGTCAGTGGTTTGCGACGCCATCCGGCATCTCCTCGTTGTGTGGGTTTTCCCAGATCAGGCGCGGGTCGAAACTCATTGCCGAGAGCATGGTGAAAACCACCACCAGGCCAAAGAACAGAATGCCCAGGCGCGGCTCGATGGTGCCCAGGGCCTGGAACCGCACCAGGGCGGCCACCAAGGCCACCACGATTACATCCAGCATCGACCAGTAGCCAATCACTTCGACGAAGCGAAACAGCTTCGAGCGCTCCTTGCGCGCCCACTGGTTATTGCGCTGCACGGTAACCAGCAGCAACGTCAATGCGACGAACTTGATACCCGGCACCGCGATGCTGGCGATGAAAATGATCAGGGCGATGTCCCAGGCGCCGTGCTGCCAGAACTCCAGCACGCCGCTCATGATGGTGCTGTCGGCGCCCGAGCCGAGCATCGAGGTGTTCATCACCGGCAGTAAGTTGGCGGGCACGTAAAACGCCAGCGCCGTCAGCATATAGGCCCAGGTACGGGTCAGCGAATGGACCTTGCGCCGGTGCAGCGGCGCGCCGCAACGCTCGCATTCGTCGGGCGCGGTGCTGACGTCGCAAGCCTGGCCGCAGCTGTGGCACAGGCACAGGTTCAGCTCGCTGGCGGTCGGTGGATGGCTCATAAAATGTCCCACAGGTCGCGAATATCACGCCCCGCAATGCGGATCAGCAACAGGCTGAGGGCGGCCAGGGCAAACAGGCCGGTGCCGGGCAATACATCCAGCATGCCGGCGAGTTTGAACACCGCCACCATGGCGCCCAGCAGGCAGACTTCGAGCATGCTCCAGGGCCGAAGCGCTTCGAGCCAGCGCATGCACAGCTTGAACGCCGGCGAGCGTTTGCCCTTCATCGCAAAGCCCAGCACCCAGATCAACAGCAGCAACTGGAACACCGGCGCGATGATGATGGAAATCGCCGCCACCAGCGCGATGAAGGTGATCGGGCCCTGGGCCAGTGCGACCACCGAATCCCATAACGTGGCGCTGCTTTTCAGGCCTTGCAGGCTGATGCTCATCACCGGGTAGAAGTTGGCGAAAATCCACAGCACGGTGGCGGTCAGGGTCAGGGCCAGGCGTTGTTCCACCGACAGCCCGTTATAACGCTGGAGTACGCCTGCGCAGCGGGTGCAAAGGGTCTTCTGATGTTTGGCGAGCGTGACTTTTTCGTACACGCAATCGCAGTGTTCGCAGATGATCAATGGGCTGAGGGTCGCCATAAGTCCCACTCCATGCGCTATACGTTGCGCGTTGTATGACTGGCGCCAGAGTAGCTTAGCAGTTGCCGGGTTTGACAGCCGTGCGCTCGCGAGCGCTTTCGGATCGGGTGCAGGGTCGAACATACTGTGCGCCGGAATGCAGTACAAAAGAGTGTGCCTTTGAATTTGCAGGAATACCCATGAATATTCAGTCTCCCGCGCTGATCCGCGAAACGTTCCCGGTAGGCCCGTTGCAGTGCAACTGCACGATCATCGGCGACCCCGTCACCAAAAAAGCCATCGTCGTCGACCCGGGCGGCAACCATGAGCTGATCCTGGCGCGCCTCGATGCGCTGGGCCTGAAAGTGGTCAGCATTATTCACACCCACGCCCATCTTGATCACTTCCTGGCCTCCGGGCAGTTGAAGGAAAAAACCGGCGCTACCCTGCACTTGCACAAGGACGACCAGTTTCTGTGGGACAACCTGGAAATGCAGTGCCAGATGTTCCGCGTGCCTTACACGCCAGTGCCGTCGCCGGATCGTTGGCTGGAGGATGAAGAAGAGCTGGCCTGTGGTTGCGGGGTTGCCTTGCATACACCTGGACACACACCCGGCTCGATGAGTTTCTGGTTCGCCGATGCGAAGTTGCTGATTGCCGGCGACACCCTGTTTCGGCGCGGCGTGGGCCGTACGGATTTGTGGGGCGGTGACCAGGCGACCATCGTGCGCTCGATCAAGCAACGGCTCTACACCCTGGATGAAGCGGCGGTGGTGGTGACAGGGCATGGTCCGGATACGCGCCTGGGAGATGAAATGCGTGAGAATCCGTTTGTCCGCGCGTGAAGCAAAATGTGGGTAGTTTTTCGGATACCAAGTGGCAACTATCAGACGAAACATATAGAGAAAATGACAATTACCGTTCAGGAAGTCTCTGCTAGGGTTTGAGTGTGGCCGGGCTTGTGTGGAGATGGAATTTTTACCGTTTGTCGTGTTCCAAGCTCGGCACAGGTCCAATGCCAATGTCCTCTGCATCACCGAATGCAAAAGTAGGAGCTTCCTTCATGTTCACTTCTCGTCGTCTGCTTGTTGTTGCTACTGCCGTAGCCCTGTTGTCGGGCTGCGCTTCACCTAATCCTTATGATGGCAGCCAGGCACAGGGTGGTGGCTCTTCCGGTGTGAGCAATACCGCCAAGTATGGTGGCCTGGGCGCCCTGGCCGGTGCGTTGGCGGGTGCAGCCATCGACCACAACAACCGCGGCAAGGGTGCGCTGATCGGCGCTGCCGTCGCCGGTATCGGTGGTGCGGGCTACGGCTACTACGCCGACCAGCAGGAAAAGAAACTGCGCGCCAGCATGGCCAACACCGGTGTCGAAGTGCAGCGCCAGGGCGACCAGATCAAGCTGATCATGCCGGGTAACATCACCTTCGCCACCAACTCGGATGCGATCTCCAGCAGCTTCTACACGCCGCTGAACAACCTGGCGAACTCGCTGAAGCAGTTCAACCAGAACACCATCCAGATCGTTGGCTACACCGACAGCACCGGCAGCCGTCAGCTCAACATGGACCTGTCCCAGCGTCGTGCGCAGAGCGTGGCCAATTACCTGACCTCCCAAGGTGTCAGCCCGACCAACCTGAGTGCCCGCGGTGCCGGCCCGGATAACCCGATCGCCAGCAACGCCGATGTCAATGGCCGTGCCCAGAACCGTCGTGTGGAGGTCAACCTGGGCCCGATCCCGGGCCAGCAGTACGGTCAGCCTGCCGCCCAGCAGCAACAGGCGCCACAGCAGAACAACCAGTTCCAGGGCAACCCGTACCAGCAGTACCAGTAACCAATAGTCAATAAAAAGGGCGCCGTGCAATCCATGCACGGCGCCCTTTTTTGTGGCTGACGATAAATCAGTCGATGTATTCGAACAGCTTCACGATCTTCTGTACGCCGGACACACTTTGTACCAGGTTGGCGGCGCGGGTGGCTTCTGCCTGGGTCAGCAGGCCCATCATGTAGACGATGCCGTTGTCGGTGACGATCTTGATCCGAGAGCCGGGAATGGCGCTGTCGGTCAGCATCTGGGTCTTGATCTTGGTGGTCAGCAGGGCGTCGTTGCTGATAGCCAGCAGGGTGATCGGCTCCATCACCTGCAGTTCGTTGTGAACCTTCTTGACCCGCTGCACAGTGGCGGCAGCTTGTTCAGCCTGGGCCTTCAAGTCGGCGCGCGGGGTTTGGCCGGTGAGCAGCACCACGCCGTTGAAGCTGACGACCACGATGCGCGACGCGCCGTTGCCCAGGTCTGGAGCGGCCTTGGACACGTTGACGGAAACCTTGGTCTCGATCAGTGAGTCATCGATTTTGCTGCCGAAAGTGCGGGTGCCTTTATCGTCCTGGATGGGCGTGTCGCGGCTCGCTTCGATTACCGAGCTGCAGCCGCTGATGCCTAGGCACAGCGTGATTGCCAATAGGCTAAGGCGTTTAACGGTCATTCTTCACTCCCGAACAGTTGGCTGTCGATCAGATCGCACAGGCAGTGGATCGCCAGCAGGTGGACTTCCTGGATACGTGCGGTGACATTGGCCGGGACGCGGATTTCCACGTCTTCGGGCAACAGCAGCGAGGCCATGCCGCCGCCGTCGCGTCCGGTCAATGCTACGACAATCATTTCACGATCATGTGCGGCCTGGATCGCTTGAATAATATTCGCCGAGTTACCGCTGGTGGAGATCGCCAGCAGTACGTCCCCCGGCTGGCCAAGGGCGCGGATCTGTTTGGAGAAGATTTCGTTGTAGCTGTAGTCGTTGGCGATCGAGGTGATCGTCGAGGTGTCGGTGGTCAGGGCGATGGCCGGCAGGCTCGGGCGCTCACGCTCGAAGCGGTTGAGCAGCTCGGAGGAGAAATGCTGGGCATCGCCGGCCGAACCGCCGTTGCCGCACGAAAGCATTTTGCCTTCGTTGAGCAAGGCGTTGACCATGACCTGACTGGCTTGCTCGATGTGCGGTGCAAGTACGTCCATCGCCTGTTGCTTGGTATCGATACTGGCCTGGAAAAGCTGGCGAATTCGGGATTGCATGTCCATCTGTGTGACCTTAAGTAGCGCGGCTGTTTGGCACAGGAATGTGCAGCCCGCAAAGCAAAGAGCAAAAGTGTGCGGTGTAGATGTCCGGCGAATCAGCTGTCAAAGGCATCTTGCAGCCAGTTCAGATCGGCTGTTCCCCGGGGAGTGCTTTCTATGGCAACCACATCGAAACGGCAGGGATGATCGGCCCAGCGACGCTCCTTGAGCAGGAAAAACTGCGCGGCGAGTATCAGCTTCTGGCGCTTGCGCCCGTCGATACTGGCGAGCGCGCCACCCCATTGTGCGTGTTTTCTGTAGCGGACTTCGACAAATACTACTGTATCGCCGTCAAGCATGACCAGATCAAGCTCGCCGCGTTTGCATAACCAGTTCTGCGCCAGGAGGCGCAGACCTTGTCGTTGCAGGTACTCGAGAGCTTGAAGTTCGGCGTCCTTGCCGCTTTGTGCGCTTGACCGCTCGGGCATCAGCGCGGGGTATCAGGCAGGCGCTGGATCTCGCCACCGACGAACTTCGCCCATGGCATCTGGCGGTCGACACGCTGGCTGGCGCTGACACCCAGGTTGCCCGACAGGCCGTCGACACGAGTGTCCGGCAGTGCCTTGAGCTGCCCCAGGCGCGGCGCCAGGCGGTAGGCATCCACACCCATCGCGTACAGGCGGCCAAGGCTGCCGTTGGCTTGCGGCCATTGGGCGGCGACCTGGTTGCGCAGCGGGTCGGTGGTGTTCAGCAGCCAAGGGGTTTCGCAGAACATCACGTTGGTCATGTCCAGGTACTGGTTCTTGTCGCCACTGGCGCTGAACACGTGGGACGTCGCATACACCGGCACGTCGCCAGCGTATTGGAAGTTCAGGGTCGGCTTGATCTGCTGGGCCAGTTGCGGAGTCACGGCCAGGAAGATGAACTCGATGTCCTGGCGGCGCGATGGCTGGGCGGAAACATCCGAACCTACCGTGCTTTGCAGGCTCTTGGCGCGGCCTTCGCTCTTGCGCAGCTGGAACAGGTCGGCAATCTGCTGGGCCAGGGCTACCGGCTGGTCAACGTACTCGACGCCCACCACGGTGCCGCCATTGGCTTCCCAATCCTGACGGAATGCCTTGTAGACGCGCTCGCCCCATTCGCCTTTCGGCACCATGGCGGCGGCGCGGTGCAGGCCATCGGCGCGAGCACGACGGGACACTTCACGGGCTTCGTCTTCAGCGGCCAGGCCAAACTGGAACAGTTGCGCCGGGTTCTGGTCGGCTTCGCTGTAGTTCAGGGCCAGGGTGGTGATCGGCAATTGCGGGCGTGCGCTGAGTTGCTTGACCAGCGGTTTCTCCAACGGGCCGACCACCAGTTGCACGCCGGCGGCCTGGGCCTTGGCGTAGAAGTCGTCGATGGAAGTCAGGCGCGAGCTGTCGTAGAACTCGATCACCGGCGGCTTCTGCCCGGCTTGTTCAGCCTGGTAGTGCGCGGCCATGAAGCCTTCGCGCAGCGCCTTGGCAACGCCGGCCAGCGGACCTTCCTGCGGCAGCAGCAGGGCGATCTTGTTCAGCGGCTGGCTGGCCAGTTCCTTGAGCTTGGTCAGCGGCTGCGGCAATTGCGAGGCTGCCGGGTGGCCAGGGTTCTGGGCGCGCCAGGTGTCGATGGCCGCCTGCTGTTGCTCCAGAGTGCCGGCGCCCTTGACTGCCTGGGCCAGGCTGATCCAGCCGTCCAGCGTCGGGTTGCCGCTGGCTTGCAGCTGATCGGCAGGCAAGGCGGCAATCAGTGCCCAGATGGCTTCGTGGTTGCTGTTGTAGGCATCGCCCGTCAGCAGCGGGGCCATGGCGACGCGCTCGCGGGCGGCGGCCAGGGTCTGGCCGTCGGCCTCATAGGCGCGGGCATGCACGGTGCCCGTGCGGATCTGCTGTTCAGGCGGCAGTTCCTTGAGGCTTTGCAGGCTCGGGTGATTCAAGGCCGTCAACGCTGCCTTGGGCTGGTTGCGGGCCATCGCCAGTTCAGCCGACAGGGTGCTGGCAAATACCTGCGCCGCCGGTTTCAGGACGTCCAGTGGCACCTGGGCAAGAATCTGCGCCGAGCGTCCCGGATTGTTTTGGTGGAACGCCAGGTCAGCCGCACTCAAGCGAAATAGCGCGGCTTTTTCCGGAGTCTTGGCCGAAGTCGCCTGTTCGAGCAGTTGCTCGATGCTGGCATCCGGAGTCCGGGGGAGGTCGCCAAGGCTGGACGAGGGCGAGCTGGCGCAAGCCGCCAACAGGGCAGCGAGGCAGAGGGCAGAGAACAGCCGCAGGCAAGCGATCATGTAAGTGTTCCTGATACCGATCAAATTAGCGTGGAATTGTACCCAAGCACTGGCCGGGGCGCGATGTTACTGGCGTGAAACCGTCTATTTAGGTCGTGTAAATGTTGCAGGACCCTATAGGCGGCTGAAATAGAACCCGCCCCGAGGGCATATATTCAAGGCGTCTACGCGCTACAATGTGGCTTTTGCCAACCATCGAGGTGTGCGTTTTGACTGCTCCAGGTCCTTTGAATTCCACTGCAGGCTCGCTTTTTGTCGTGGCGACGCCCATTGGCAACCTGGACGACATCAGTGCGCGTGCGCTGAAAGTGTTGCGCGACGTAAAACTGATCGCGGCTGAAGACACTCGGCACTCCCAGCGGTTGATGCAGCATTTCGGTATTCCGACCCCCTTGGCCGCCTGTCACGAACACAACGAGCGTGAAGAAGGCAGTCGTTTTATCACTCGTTTGCTGGCGGGTGATGACGTGGCGTTGATCTCGGATGCGGGTACGCCGCTGATTTCCGACCCTGGCTATCATCTGGTTCGCCAGGCGCGGGCGGCTGGTATCAATGTAGTGCCTGTTCCGGGAGCGTGCGCGCTGATTGCTGCATTGTCTGCTGCCGGCTTGCCGTCGGACCGGTTTATCTTCGAAGGCTTCCTGCCTGCCAAGGCCGTCGGGCGCCGGGCGCGCCTGGAATTGGTAAAGGAAGAGCCACGCACGCTGATCTTCTACGAAGCCCCGCACCGCATCCTTGAGTGCCTGCAAGATATGGAGCTGGTGTTCGGCGGCGATCGCCTGGCACTGCTGGCGCGGGAAATCACCAAGACCTTCGAAACCCTCAAGGGCTTGCCGCTGCAGGAACTGCGCGAATTTGTCGAGGGCGACAGCAATCAGCAGCGCGGCGAGTGCGTGGTGTTGGTGGCGGGGTGGTCGGCGCCGGAAAGCGAAGATGCGGTGGGCAGCGAGGCAATGCGCATTCTTGACCTGCTGCTCAGGGAGATGCCATTGAAGCGCGCCGCTGCATTGGCCGCGGAAATAACCGGCGTACGCAAGAACGTCCTGTATCAAGTGGCGCTGGATAAACAAAAGGGCGAATAGTTCCGGGTTCCAGCCTGCACTCCGTCTGAACATGATGGCATTAGTGTCTTTTAATACTTGTTCTAACGCCGCCGTGCCGTTAACCTGCGCGGCGGAGAGTCGATTGGACAGTCGCTGCCTTCTATGAAAATTAGAGGGGGGAGGAAAGTCCGGGCTCCATAGGGCGAAGTGCCAGGTAATGCCTGGGAGGCGTGAGCCTACGGAAAGTGCCACAGAAAATAACCGCCTAAGTACTTCGGTACCGGTAAGGGTGAAAAGGTGCGGTAAGAGCGCACCGCACGACTGGCAACAGTTCGTGGCTAGGTAAACCCCACTTGGAGCAAGACCAAATAGGGTCCCAAGGCGTGGCCCGCGCTGGGACCGGGTAGGTTGCTAAAGATGTCCAGTGATGGCCATCGTAGACGAATGACTGTTCAAGACAGAACCCGGCTTACAGATCGACTCTCCACCTTTTTTCCTTCTGTCCGAATCTCGGGCAGGAACCTGGTAGTAACGCGAGAATCCCTCCCTGCTGAATCGTCAGCAGATGCGTCTTCGTAATACCGAAAAAATCTTACTCTTAATAAATTACTTTAACTTTAAGCCTTAGCTCTTTGAGCTATTTGGTGTTGTTGAGTCAAAATCGCCGTCAAACTCTCGTTTCTCCTCCCTTTACCTTCCTAAATCTCCGTTCTGTAAGGCTTTTCCTTGAATCCGCGCCTTGACGGTGTGGTGGGCGCATTCCTATAGTGTGCGCAAGTGGCGGAAAGTGGCACAAAGTGGGTTTTTTGAACGTAAAACGCTAAAATTTGGAGAAACGCATCTGTGTTTCGCGGAGCTAACGCTATCAGTCTCGATGCAAAAGGCCGTCTCGCCATGCCGAGCCGGTATCGTGACGAGCTCATTTCGCGAAGTTCCGGGCAATTAATCATCACCATCGATGCCGTTGATCCCTGTTTATGTGTGTACCCACTCGATGAGTGGGAGCTGATTGAAACCAAGTTGCGTGCACTGCCTTCACTGCGTGAAGAGAACCGCCGCCTGCAACGCTTGCTGATTGGTAATGCCGTCGACCTCGAACTCGATGGCAGTGGTCGTTTCCTGGTTCCACCGCGTCTGCGCGAATACGCCAAATTGGACAAGCGCGCGATGCTGGTAGGCCAACTGAACAAGTTCCAATTGTGGGACGAAGATGCCTGGGATGCTGTTTCTGCAGCTGACCTGGCTGCTATTCAACAACCGGGCGCCATGCCTGATGAACTGCGTGATTTGATCCTGTGACTATTGATAGCGGCTTTAACCACATCACCGTACTGCTTGACGAAGCCGTTGAGGCTCTCGCCGTACGCGCGGATGGCTGCTATTTGGATGGCACCTTCGGCAGGGGCGGGCACAGTCGGCTGATCCTCAGTCAGCTGGGTCCGGACGGTAAGCTCCTCGGGTTCGACAAAGACCCTCAAGCGATTGCCACCGGGCAAGCGCTAGCGGCCGAAGACGGCCGCTTTGTCGTTGTGCAGCGCAGCTTTGCCGAGCTCGGTGCAGAAGTCGCCGAACGTGGCATGGCGGGCAAGGTGGCCGGGGTTCTGCTGGACCTGGGCGTGTCTTCCCCACAGCTGGACGACCCTGAGCGTGGCTTCAGTTTCATGAACGACGGCCCGCTGGACATGCGCATGGACCCAAGCCGTGGCATCAGCGCCGCGCAGTTCATCGCTACCGCTCCCCACGAAGAAATCACCCGTGTGTTCAAGGAATACGGCGAAGAGCGCTTCGCTGGCCGCATGGCGCGTGCCGTGGTCGAACGCCGGGAAATCCAGCCGTTCGAGCGCACGGCCGACCTGGCTGAGGTGCTGAAAGTCGCCAACCCTGCATGGGAAAAGGGCAAGAACCCGGCAACCCGTGCGTTCCAGGGCCTGCGTATTCACGTCAACAACGAATTGGGCGACCTGGAAGCCGGCCTCGAAGCCGCCCTGGAAGCCCTGGAAGTGGGTGGTCGCCTGGTGGTGATCAGCTTCCACTCCCTGGAAGACCGTATCGTAAAATTGTTCATGCGTCGCCTGGTCAAGGGCGAGTCCGACAACCTGCCGCGCAACCTGCCGGTGCGTTACGAAGCTTTTGTGCCGAAAATCAAAATCCATGGCAAAGCGCAGTTCGCTTCCGAAGCCGAACTCAAGGCCAACCCACGTGCCCGTAGCGCTGTCATGCGCGTTGCGGAGAAGTTGCGGTGAGCAAACTTTTCGCCAAGCCCCTCCCGGGCGGCAGCTTCTTTATGTTGCTGCTATTTGTTGGCGTGCTGGTGTCCGCGATTGCGGTGTCCTACAGCGCCCATTACAACCGCCAACTGCTCAATACCCTGTACGGGGAGTTGAGCGTGCGCGACAAGGCGCAGGCGGAGTGGGGCCGGTTGATCCTCGAGCAAAGTACCTGGACGGCCCACAGCCGCATCGAAGTGCTGGCCACTGAACAACTGAAGATGCACATCCCGGGCGCTGCAGAAGTTCGCATGGTGGCGCCATGATGAAACTCGAGGGCGCACTCTACCCGTGGCGTTTCCGCGTAGTGCTGGGGTTGCTGGCACTGATGGTGGGCGCGATTGCCTGGCGGATTATCGACCTGCAAGTGGTGGACCGTGACTTCCTGATCGGCCAGGGCGATGCCCGTAGCCTGCGGCATATCCCGATTCCTGCACACCGCGGCCTGATCACCGACCGTAACGGCGAGCCCCTGGCCGTCAGTACCCCGGTGACCACCCTGTGGGCCAACGCCAAGGAAATGCAGACCGCCAAGGACAAATGGCCGGAACTCGCTGCTGCCCTGGGCCAGGACCCGAAAGCCCTGAGCGAACGCCTCGAAGCCCAGGCCAATAAAGAATTCATCTACCTGGTTCGCGGGCTCACCCCCGAACAAGGCCAGCAAGTACTCGACCTTAAAGTCCCCGGTGTCTACGGCATCGAGGAATTTCGGCGTTTCTACCCGGCCGGCGAAACCACTGCCCATATGGTGGGTTTCACCGACATTGATGATCACGGTCGCGAAGGCGTGGAACTCGCCTACGACGAATGGCTGGCCGGGGTTCCCGGCAAGCGACAGGTCATCAAGGATCGGCGCGGCAGACTGATCAAGGATGTCCAGGTCACCAAAAACGCCAAGGCCGGTAAGCCCTTGGCGTTGTCGATTGACCTGCGCCTGCAATACCTGGCCAACCGTGAGCTGCGTAACGCGATCATCGAGAACGGTGCGAAAGCCGGCAGCCTGGTGATCATGGACGTGAAGACCGGCGAGATTCTCGCCATGGTCAACCAGCCGACCTACAACCCCAACAACCGTCGCAACCTGCAACCGGCGATGATGCGCAACCGCGCCATGATCGACGTGTTCGAGCCGGGTTCGACCATGAAAGCCATTTCCATGAGTGCCGCCCTGGAAACCGGGCGCTGGAAACCGGCCGACAAGGTCGAGGTTTACCCGGGCACATTGCAGCTGGGCAAATACACCATTCGTGACGTGTCGCGCACCGAAGGTCCGGTGCTGGATTTGACAGGTATCCTGATCAACTCCAGTAACGTGGGCATGAGTAAAGTCGCCTTCGATATCGGCGGCGAAGCCATCTACCACCTCGCGCAGAAAGTCGGCCTGGGGCAACCCACCGGCCTGGACTTCCCGGGCGAGCGTGTGGGTAACCTGCCGAACTACCGTGACTGGAAAAAGGCCGAAACCGCCACGCTTTCCTATGGTTATGGCCTGTCGGTGACAGCCATCCAACTGGCCCACGCCTTCTCGGTGCTGGCCAACAACGGCCGCATGGTGCCGCTGAGCCTGATCCACCTGGACGAGGCGCCGCCTGCGACCCAGGTGATCCCGGAAAACGTCGCGAAGACCATGCAAGGCATGCTGCAACAAGTGATCGAAGCACCGCGTGGCGTGTTCCGTGCCCAGGTGCCGGCGTATCACGTGGCAGGCAAGTCCGGTACCGCGCGTAAAACCGCCGTGGGCACCAAGGGCTACGCCGAAAACTCCTACCGCTCGCTGTTCGCAGGCTTCGGCCCGATGAGCGATCCGCGCTACGCCATCGTCGTGGTGATCGATGAGCCGAGCAAAGCCGGTTACTTCGGTGGCCTGGTATCGGCGCCGGTGTTCAGCAAGGTGATGTCCGGGACGTTGCGCCTGATGAACATCACACCGGACAACCTGCCGGCTACCCAACAAGCGAACGCCGGCCCCCCGGCCGCTGCTGTAAAAGCCAATGGAGGGCGCGGCTGATGTCTCTGAGCCTGAACAAGATTTTTGCCCACGCCGGCCGCGATCTGCTGATTCGCGAGTTGACCCTGGACAGCCGTAATGTGCGTGCCGGCGACCTGTTCCTGGCAGTGCCGGGTGGCAAGTTCGACGGCCGTGACCATATCGCCGACGCGCTGCAACGCGGCGCTGCGGCAGTGGCCTATGAAGTGGAAGGCGCCACCGTGCTGCCGATCACCGACGTGCCTTTGATTCCGGTCAAGGGCCTGGCTGCGCAACTGTCGGACATCGCCGGGCGCTTTTATGGCGACCCGAGCCGCACCCTGAACCTGGTGGGCGTGACCGGTACCAACGGCAAGACCAGCGTGACCCAACTGGTCGCCCAGGCGCTTGACCTGCTGGGTCAGCATTGCGGCATCGTGGGCACCCTGGGCACCGGTTTCTACGGCGCGCTGCAAAGCGGGCTGCACACCACGCCTAACCCGATTGCCGTGCAAGCGACCCTGGCCGACCTGAAAAAGGCCGGTGCCAAGGCGGTTGCCATGGAAGTCTCGTCCCACGGTCTGGACCAGGGGCGCGTGACTGCCCTGGCGTTCGACGTGGCGGTGATGACCAACCTGTCCCGCGATCACCTGGATTACCACGGGACCATGGAGGCCTACGCCGCCACCAAGGCCCGGTTGTTTGCCTGGAATGACCTGAAGTGCCGGGTGGTCAACCTGGACGACGAATTCGGTCGCCAACTGGCCGCCGCCCAAGGCGACGGCCGCCTGATCAGCTACAGCCTGGAAGACTCCAGCGCCTACCTGTATTGCCGTGAAGCCACCTTTGATGACGAAGGCGTGCGCGCCACGCTGGTTACGCCGCAGGGCGAGCACCATTTGCGCAGCACCTTGCTCGGGCGTTTCAACCTGAGCAACGTATTGGCCGCCGTCGGTGCCTTGCTTGGCCTGGATTACGCCCTCGACGAAATCCTGCGGGTGTTGCCGAAGCTCGAAGGCCCGGCCGGTCGCATGCAGCGCCTCGGCGGCGGCACCCAGCCGCTGGTGGTGGTCGATTACGCCCACACGCCGGACGCCCTGGAAAAAATCCTGCAGGCCCTGCGCCCCCACGCCAAGGGTAAATTGCTGTGCCTGTTCGGCTGTGGCGGTGACCGCGATCGCGGCAAGCGCCCGCTGATGGCGGAAATCGTCGAGCGCCTGGCCGACGGTGTGCTCGTGACTGACGACAACCCGCGCAGCGAAGACCCAAGCCAGATTTTCGATGACATTCGTGTCGGCTTTAAAGATGCGTCCAAGGCGACGTTCGTCGCCGGTCGCGGTGCAGCCATCGCCCAATTGATCGCCGGCGCAAGTGCTGACGACGTGGTGGTGCTGGCCGGTAAAGGTCACGAGGACTATCAGGAAATCAACGGCGAACGCCACGCCTTCTCCGATCTGGTCGAGGCTGATCACGCCCTGACCGCGTGGGAGGTGGCCCATGCTTAAGCCGCTTAAATTCAGCGAACTGACCCAGGCCTTGTCGGCCCGCGTGCTGTCGGCTGATTGCAGCTTTGATGGCGTCAGCATCGACAGCCGGACGATCAAGCCCGGGCAACTGTTTGTCGCCTTGGCCGGCCCGAGCTTCGATGGCCATGACTACCTGAATGACGTCGCTGCCAAAGGCGCTGTCGGCGCTCTGGTGCAGCGCGAAGTCGCTGACTCGACGCTGCCACAATTGCTGGTCGCCGACACCCGCCTGGCCCTCGGCCAACTGGGGGCGCTGAACCGTGCCGCCTTCACCAAGCCTGTTGCGGCGATCACCGGTTCCAGCGGCAAGACCACGGTCAAGGAGCTGCTGGCCGGCATCCTGCGCACGCGCGGCCCGGTCCTGGCGACCCGTGGCAACCTGAACAATGACTTCGGCGCTCCGCTGACCCTGCTCGAACTGGCCCCGGAACACACGGCGGCCGTCATTGAGCTGGGTGCTTCGCGCATCGGCGAAATCGCCTACACCGTGGCCATGACCAAGCCTCATGTCGCGGTGATCAGCAACGCCGGTACTGCCCACGTCGGCGAGTTTGGCGGCCCTGAAAAGATCGTCGAAGCCAAGGGCGAAATCATCGAAGGCCTCGACGCATCCGGCACTGCCGTGCTGAACCTCGATGACAAGGCCTTCGAAACCTGGCGTGTACGCGCCGCCGGTCGCAAGGTGTTGAGCTTCGCGGTGCACAACGCCGCTGCCGATTTCCATGCCTCGAATATCAAGGCCGACGCCCGTGGCTGCCCGTCCTTCACCCTGCATACCCCGCAAGGTGACGAGCACGTACAACTGAACCTGCTGGGCAACCACAACGTCGCCAATGCCCTGGCTGCCGCCGCCGCCGCCCACGTGCTGGGCGTGTCGTTGTTTGGCATCGCCACCGGCCTTGGCGCCGTGCAACCGGTCAAGGGCCGCACCGTCGCGCAACTGGCCAGCAACGGCATGCGCGTGATTGATGACACCTACAACGCCAACCAGTCCTCGATCTGTGCCGCCATCGACCTGCTGACCGGTTTCGCCGGTCGCAAGGTGCTGGTGCTGGGGGATATCGCCGAGCTGGGCGAGTGGGCCGAACAGTCTCACCGTGAAGTCGGCGCGTACGCAACTGGCAAGGTCGATGCCCTGTACGCCGTTGGCCCGAACATGCTGCACGCCGTGGACACCTTCGGGCCGGGCGCCAGGCATTTCGCCAGCCAGGCCGAACTGATCCAGGCACTGAGTGCGGCTGAACAAGACAAACACACCACTATTTTGATCAAGGGATCGCGCAGCGCGGTGATGGAAAACGTCGTCGCGGCCTTGTGTGGCTCAAGTACGGAGAAACATTAATGCTGCTGCTGCTGGCTGAGTATCTGCAACAGTTCCACAAAGGCTTCGCGGTCTTTCAGTACCTGACCCTGCGCGGGATCCTGGGTGTGCTGACCGCGCTGTCGTTGTCGCTGTTCCTCGGGCCATGGATGATCCGTACCCTGCAAAACCTGCAGATTGGCCAGTCGGTACGCAACGACGGCCCGCAGTCGCACCTGTCCAAATCCGGCACCCCGACCATGGGCGGCGCGTTGATCCTGTCGTCCATCGGCATCAGTACGCTGCTGTGGGCTGACCTGCATAACCGTTATGTCTGGACCGTGCTGCTGGTGACCCTGCTGTTCGGCGCCATCGGTTGGGTAGATGACTACCGCAAGGTGATCGAGAAGAACTCCAAGGGGCTGCCAAGCCGCTGGAAGTATTTCTGGCAGTCGGTGTTCGGCCTCGGCGCGGCGATCTTCCTGTTCATGACTGCGCCAAGCGCGGTGGAAACCACCCTGATCATCCCGATGCTCAAGGACGCCAGCATTCCACTGGGCGTCGGCTTCGTGGTGCTGACCTACTTCGTGATCGTCGGCTCCAGCAACGCGGTCAACCTGACGGACGGCCTCGACGGCCTGGCGATCATGCCGACGGTGATGGTGGGCGGTGCCCTCGGCATCTTCTGCTACCTGTCGGGTAACGTGAAATTCGCTGAGTACCTGCTGATCCCGTATGTACCGGGCGCAGGCGAACTGATTGTGTTCTGCGGCGCGTTGATCGGTGCGGGCCTGGGCTTCCTGTGGTTCAACACCTACCCCGCACAAGTCTTCATGGGCGACGTCGGCGCACTGGCGCTGGGCGCGGCCCTGGGCACCATCGCGGTGATCGTCCGCCAGGAAATCGTCCTGTTCATCATGGGCGGTGTGTTCGTGATGGAAACCCTGTCGGTGGTGATCCAGGTTGCCTCCTTCAAATTGACCGGGCGCCGCGTATTCCGCATGGCGCCGATTCACCACCACTTTGAACTCAAGGGCTGGCCTGAGCCGCGGGTGATTGTCCGTTTCTGGATTATCACCGTGATTCTGGTTCTGTTCGGCCTTGCCACCCTGAAACTGAGGTAGAAACGAGTGTCCCTGATCGCTTCAGACCACTTCCGCATCGTTGTCGGCCTCGGCAAGAGCGGCATGTCCCTGGTTCGCTTCCTGGCGAACCGGGGCACGTCGTTTGCCGTGGCCGATACGCGGGAAAATCCGCCGGAGCTGGTCACGCTGCGCCGTGACTACCCGCACGTGGAAGTGCGTTGTGGCGAGCTGAATGTCGAGTTTCTGTGCCGTGCCGATGAGCTCTACGTGAGCCCCGGCCTGGCCCTGGCGACCCCGGCCCTGCAAGCGGCGGCGGCCCGTGGCGTGAAGTTGTCCGGCGATATCGAGCTGTTCGCGCGTAACGCGAAGGCGCCGATCGTGGCCATCAGCGGTTCCAATGCCAAAAGCACCGTGACCACCCTGGTGGGCGAGATGGCGGCTGCGGCCGGCAAGCGCGTGGCCGTGGGCGGCAACCTCGGCACGCCGGCGCTGGACCTGCTCAACGACGACGTCGAGCTGTACGTGATGGAGCTGTCGAGCTTCCAGCTGGAAACCACTGACCAGCTCAACGCCGAAGTGGCCACCGTGCTCAACGTCAGCGAAGACCACATGGACCGCTACAGCGGTCTGCCGGCCTATCACCTGGCCAAGCACCGGATCTTCCGTGGCGCGCGGCAAGTGGTGGTGAACCGTCAGGATGCCCTGAGCCGTCCGCTGATCGGCGAAGGTCTGCCGTGCTGGACCTTCGGCCTGAACAAGCCTGACTTCAAGGCCTTCGGCCTTCGGGAAGAGAACGGCGAGAAATACCTGGCCTTCGAATTCCAGAACCTGATGCCGGTGCGCGAACTGAAAATCCGTGGTGCCCACAACCAGGCCAACGCCCTGGCGGCGCTGGCGCTCGGTCACGCAGTTGGCTTGCCGTTCGACGCCATGCTCTCGGCCCTGCGCAGCTTTGCCGGCCTTGAGCATCGCTGCCAGTGGGTTCGCGAGCTGGATGGCGTTGGCTATTACAACGATTCCAAGGCCACCAACGTCGGTGCGGCACTCGCTGCCATCGAAGGTTTGGGTGCCGACATTCAGGGCAAGGTCGTGCTGATCGCCGGTGGCGACGGCAAGGGTGCCGACTTCAAGGACCTTAAAGGCCCGGTCGCCGCCAACTGCCGCGCCGTGGTGTTGATGGGCCGTGATTCCGGCCTGATCGCCGATGCCCTGGGCGACGCCGTACCGCAGGTGCGCGCGCAGTCCCTGGACGATGCCATCGCCCAATCCAAAGCCTTGGCTCAGCCGGGCGATGTGGTGCTGCTGTCGCCTGCCTGCGCCAGTTTCGACATGTTCAAGAACTACGAAGAGCGCGGCCAGCTGTTCGCCCGCGCCGTGGAGGCCTTGGCATGAGTATCAATTTCCGTAACATCATCAAGCCGTACCCGTCGCCGATCATTACCGGGCGCGGTATCGACCTTGATTTCCCGATGCTTGCCGGTTGCCTCGCGCTGCTGGGCCTGGGCCTGGTGATGATCACCTCGGCCTCCTCGGAAGTGGCTGCGGTGCAATCGGGCAACACCCTGTACATGATGATCCGTCACCTGGTGTACCTGGTGATTGGCCTTGGCGCATGCATCGTCACCATGATGATCCCGATCGCCACCTGGCAGCGCCTGGGTTGGCTGATGCTGGTGGGCGCCTTCGGCCTGTTGGTGATGGTGATCCTGCCCGGCATCGGGCGTGAGGTGAACGGTTCGATGCGCTGGATCGGCTTCGGTGCGTTCAACGTGCAGCCCTCGGAAATCGCCAAGGTGTTCGTGGTGATCTACCTCGCCGGCTACCTGGTGCGGCGCCAGAAAGAAGTACGCGAAAGCTGGATGGGCTTCTTCAAGCCGTTCATCGTGCTGCTGCCCATGGCCGGCCTGTTGCTGATGGAGCCGGACTTCGGTGCCACCGTTGTAATGATGGGCGCGGCGGCGGCGATGCTGTTCCTCGGCGGCGTCGGCCTGTTCCGCTTCACCCTGATGGTGGTGCTGGCGGTGGCCGCCGTGACCATTCTGGTGCAGGCGCAACCCTACCGGATGGCCCGTCTGATTACCTTTACCGACCCGTGGTCCGATCAGTTCGGTTCCGGCTACCAGTTGACCCAGGCGTTGATCGCCTTCGGTCGCGGCGAGTGGCTGGGCGTGGGCCTGGGCAACAGCGTGCAGAAGCAGTTCTACCTGCCGGAAGCCCACACCGACTTCGTGTTCTCGGTACTCGCCGAAGAGCTGGGCGTGGTCGGTTCGCTGTGCACCGTCGCGCTGTTCGTGTTCGTGTGTGTTCGCGGCATGTACATCGGCTTGTGGGCCGAAAAGGCCAAGCAATATTTCGCCGCCTACGTGGCGTACGGCTTGTCGTTCCTGTGGATCGGCCAGTTCCTGATCAACATCGGGGTGAACGTCGGCCTGCTGCCGACCAAGGGCCTGACCTTGCCGTTCCTCAGTTACGGCGGCAGCTCGTTGGTGATTTGCTGCGCCTGTCTCGGGTTGTTGCTGCGCATCGAGTGGGAGAGTCGGACCCACCTGGGCAGCGAAGAGATGGAGTTCAGCGAAAGCGACTTCGCCGAGGAGCCGAACCATGGGCGCTAACGTGCTGATCATGGCAGGCGGCACCGGTGGCCACGTGTTCCCGGCGCTGGCCTGTGCCCGTGAGTTCCAGAACCGTGGCTACACCGTGCATTGGCTCGGTACGCCGCGGGGCATCGAAAACGATCTGGTACCGAATGCCGGCTTGCCGCTGCATTTGATCAACGTCACCGGCTTGCGTGGCAAGGGCAAATTGTCCCTGCTGAAGGCGCCGTTCGTGTTGCTCAAGGCCGTGTGGCAAGCGCGCAAGGTGATCCGCGAAGTGAAGCCGGTATGCGTGCTGGGCTTTGGTGGCTACGTGACCGGCCCGGGCGGTGTTGCGGCAAGACTCGCCGGCGTGCCAGTGATCGTCCACGAGCAGAATGCCGTGGCCGGCACTGCCAACCGCCTGCTGGTGCCCTTGGCTGCACGGGTATGCGAGGCGTTTCCGAAGACCTTTGGTGCCGCGGACAAGCTGCGTACCACCGGCAACCCGGTGCGTACCGAACTGTTCATGGACATCGCCCGCCAGCCATTGGCCGGTCGCAAGGCGCACCTGTTGATCCTGGGCGGAAGCCTGGGCGCCGAACCGTTGAACAAATTGCTGCCTGAAGCGGTGTCGCAACTCCCCGTGGAGTTGCGCCCGGAGATCTTCCATCAGGCCGGCAAGAACCACGATGAAGTGACCGCCACGCGTTATCGCGATGCGGGTGTGGAGGCGAATGTGCAGCCCTTCATCAAAGACATGGCCCAAGCCTATGGCTGGGCCGACCTGGTGGTCTGTCGCGCAGGTGCGTTGACCGTCAGTGAACTGGCCGCCGCCGGTCTGCCGTCCTTGCTGGTGCCTTTGCCCCACGCGATCGACGATCACCAGACCCGCAACGCCGAATATTTGGCCGGGGAGGGCGCTGCCTTCCTGCTGCCGCAAAGAACGACTGGCGCCGCCGATTTGGCCGCACGCCTGACCGAGGTTTTGATGCAACCGGAACGACTGAACAGCATGGCGAGCACCGCAAGCCGCCTGGCCAAACCTGACGCAACCCGCACCGTGGTCGATATCTGCCTGGAGGTGGCCCATGGTTGAGAATCAGAAAGCCATGCCACAGCCGGAAATGCGCCGCATCCGTCGCATCCACTTCGTCGGTATCGGCGGCGTGGGCATGTGCGGGATCGCCGAAGTGTTGCTGAACCTGGGTTACCAGGTGTCCGGCTCCGACCTGAAAATGTCGCCGGTCACCGAGCGCCTGGAATCGTTTGGCGCAAAAATCTTTATCGGCCACCGCGCCGAGAACGCTGCCGAAGCCGACGTGCTGGTGGTCTCCAGTGCCGTGAACACCTCCAACCCGGAAGTGGCCACCGCCCTTGAACGCCGCATTCCCGTAGTGCCGCGTGCCGAAATGCTGGCTGAGCTGATGCGCTACCGCCACGGCATCGCCGTCGCCGGTACCCACGGCAAGACCACCACCACCAGCCTGATCGCCTCGGTGTTCGCCGCCGGTGGCCTGGACCCGACGTTCGTCATCGGTGGCCGCCTGAATGCAGCCGGCACCAATGCACAGCTTGGTACCAGCCGTTACCTGATCGCCGAAGCCGATGAAAGCGACGCCAGCTTCCTGCACCTGCAACCGCTGGTGGCCGTGGTGACCAACATCGACGCCGACCACATGGCGACCTACGACGGTGACTTCAACAAACTGAAGAAAACCTTCGTCGAGTTCCTGCACAACCTGCCGTTCTACGGTCTGGCCGTGGTGTGCCTGGACGATCCGGTGGTGCGCGAAATCCTGCCGCTGGTGAAGCGTCCGACCGTGACCTACGGCTTCAGCGAAGACTGCGACGTGCGCGCGATCAATGTGCGCCAGCAAGGCATGCAGACTTTCTTCACCGTGCTGCGTCCTGACCGCGAGCCGCTGGATGTCTCGGTGAACATGCCGGGCAACCACAACGTACTCAACTCCCTGGCGACCATCTGCATCGCCTCCGACGAAGGCGTCAGCGATGAAGCCATCGTCGAAGGCCTGTCGGGTTTTGCCGGCGTGGGTCGTCGCTTCCAGGTCTACGGCGAACTGCCGGTGGACGGCGGCAACGTGATGCTGGTGGACGACTACGGTCACCACCCGACCGAAGTGGCAGCGGTGATCAAGGCCGTACGCGGTGGTTGGCCGGAACGCCGCCTGGTGATGGTGTACCAGCCGCACCGCTACAGCCGTACCCGCGACCTGTACGACGATTTCGTCAATGTACTGGCGGATGCCAACGTGTTGCTGCTGATGGAAGTCTACCCGGCCGGTGAAGAACCGATCCCGGGTGCCGACAGCCGCAAGCTGTGCAACAGCATCCGTCAACGCGGCCAGTTGGACCCGATCTACATCGAGCGTGGTGTGGACCTGGCGCCGATCGTCAAGCCGCTGCTGCGTGCCGGCGACATCCTGCTGTGCCAGGGTGCCGGTGACATCGGTGGCCTCGCCCCTAAATTGCTGGCAAGCCCGCTGTTTGCCGCCGCACAGGGGAAGTCGAAATGACGACTGACTACGGCTCCCTGTTCTCGACCATTCAACCTGCCGACTTCGGCCGGGTTGCGGTGCTGTTCGGTGGCAAGAGCGCTGAGCGTGAAGTGTCGCTGAAGTCCGGCAATGCCGTGCTGGAAGCGCTGCAAAGTGCCGGTGTGAATGCGTTCGGCATCGACGTGGGTGATGACTTCCTGTCGCGCCTGCAGGCCGAGAAGATCGACCGCGCCTTCATCATTCTTCACGGCCGTGGCGGTGAAGACGGCAGCATGCAGGGCCTGCTGGAGTGCCTGGGCATTCCGTATACCGGCAGCGGCATCCTCGCTTCGGCCCTGGCCATGGACAAGTTGCGGACCAAGCAGGTGTGGCACAGCCTGGGTATTCCGACCCCGCGTCACAGCGTGCTGTGCAGCGAAGACGATTGTATTTCTGCAGCCAAGGAACTGGGCCTGCCTTTGATCGTCAAACCAGCCCATGAAGGCTCCAGTATCGGCATGGCTAAAGTGAACTCAGCCGCCGAATTGATTGACGCATGGAAAGCGGCCAGTACCTACGATTCGCAAGTGTTGGTGGAACAGTGGATTCAAGGTCCCGAGTTCACCATCGCTACTCTGCGTGGCCAGGTATTGCCGCCCATCGCATTGGGCACGCCCCACACCTTTTACGACTACGACGCCAAGTATGTGGCCTCCGATACCCAGTACCGGATCCCGTGCGGCCTCGACGCAGCCAAGGAACAGGAATTGATGGACCTCACGGCGAAAGCCTGTGAGGCGCTGGGTATCGCCGGTTGGGCGCGGGCAGACGTGATGCAGGATGACGAGGGGAACTTCTGGTTCCTGGAAGTCAACACTGCACCCGGGATGACCGACCACAGCCTGGTACCCATGGCCGCTCGTGCCGCCGGCCTGGATTTCCAGCAGTTGGTGCTGGCGATCCTGGCAGCAAGCATAGAGCCACGAGGCTAAGACCATGAACGGCGCATCGCTTCGTCATCAGCAACCCGCTCCCGGCCGCAAGCCGGTGCCGCGTGGTGCCAGCCGAATGGTGGCTAAAGAGCCGATGTCGGCGCGCATGCCGAAAGCCAACTTTGGTTTTCTCAAGGCGCTGTTCTGGCCGGTGATCCTGGTGGCCCTGGGGTTTGGTACGTATGAAGGCGCCCAGCGCCTGCTGCCGTATGCCGACCGGCCGATCACCAAGATCAGCGTGCAGGGTGACTTGAGCTACATCAGCCAGCAAGCCGTGCAGCAGCGAATCGCCCCGTTTGTGGCGTCGAGCTTCTTCACCATCGACCTGGCAGGCATGCGCTCCGAGCTGGAACAGATGCCATGGATTGCCCACGCCGAAGTACGTCGCGTGTGGCCGGATCAAGTGACGATCCGCCTGGAAGAACAACTGCCCGTGGCCCGTTGGGGTGATGGTGCGCTGTTGAACAACCAGGGCCAGGCGTTTGCACCTCGCGAAGTGGCGAATTACGAGCACCTGCCGCAGTTGTTCGGACCGCAGCGGGCGCAGCAGCAAGTGATGCAGCAGTACCAGGCGTTGAGCCAGATGCTGCGGCCGTTGGGCTTCTCGATTGCGCGACTGGAATTGCGCGAGCGGGGCAGCTGGTTTTTGACCACGGGTGCAGGCAGTTCCGGCCCGGGCATCGAGTTGTTGCTGGGACGCGGCAACCTGGTGGAAAAGATGCGCCGTTTTATCGCCATCTATGAAAAGACCTTGAAAGAACAGATTACGAACATTGCGAGCATCGACCTGCGTTACGCCAACGGCCTTGCCGTCGGCTGGCGGGCCCCTGCGGCGCCCACGGCAGCGCAACCTGCTGTCGCGAAGAATTAAGAAGAGGCAGGACCCATGGCAAACGTGCAAAGCGGCAAAATGATCGTCGGTCTGGATATCGGCACCTCCAAGGTGGTGGCGCTGGTAGGCGAGGTCGCGGACGACGGCACGCTGGAAATCGTCGGAATCGGCACGCATCCGTCCCGGGGCCTGAAGAAGGGCGTGGTGGTGAATATTGAATCCACCGTGCAATCGATCCAGCGCGCCATCGAAGAAGCGCAGCTGATGGCCGGTTGCCGGATTCACTCGGCATTTGTCGGCGTTGCCGGCAACCACATCCGCAGCCTGAATTCCCACGGCATCGTGGCGATTCGCGACCGCGAAGTCAGCTCGGCCGACCTGGAGCGGGTACTCGACGCAGCGCAAGCCGTGGCGATCCCGGCTGACCAGCGCGTGCTGCACACCCTGCCGCAGGACTACGTGATCGATAACCAGGAAGGCGTTCGCGAGCCCCTGGGCATGTCGGGCGTACGTCTGGAAGCCAAGGTTCACGTGGTGACCTGCGCCGTCAACGCTGCACAGAACATTGAAAAATGCGTGCGCCGCTGCGGCCTGGAAATCGACGACATCATTCTCGAGCAGTTGGCTTCGGCTTACTCGGTACTGACCGACGACGAAAAAGAACTGGGCGTGTGCCTGGTGGACATCGGCGGCGGCACCACGGACATCGCGATCTTCACCGAGGGTGCGATTCGTCACACCGCCGTGATCCCGATTGCCGGTGACCAGGTGACCAACGACATCGCCATGGCGTTGCGCACACCGACCCAGTACGCCGAAGAAATCAAGATCCGTTACGCCTGCGCCCTGGCCAAGCTGGCCGGTGCCGGTGAAACCATCAAGGTGCCAAGCGTGGGCGACCGTCCACCGCGCGAACTGTCGCGCCAGGCATTGGCCGAAGTGGTCGAGCCGCGCTACGACGAACTGTTCACCCTGATCCAGGCTGAACTGCGTCGCAGCGGCTACGAAGATTTGATCCCGGCCGGCATCGTGCTGACCGGTGGCACCTCGAAGATGGAAGGCGCGGTCGAACTGGCCGAGGAAATCTTCCACATGCCGGTCCGCCTGGGCGTGCCCCATGGCGTGAAAGGCCTGGGCGACGTAGTGCGCAACCCGATTTATTCCACCGGTGTGGGCTTGCTGTTGTACGGGCTGCAAAAGCAGACCGACGGCATTTCCCTGTCGGGCCCGAGCAACCGCGACAGCTACAGAAGCGACGACGAAGCGAAAGCGCCGTTGTTCGAGCGGTTGCAGGCTTGGGTGAAAGGCAATTTCTAAAGATTTACCGCAACACCGTTTCAAGTAGTAGGCGAAAAAACTAGAGAAATGAAAGGAGAGGGAAAATGTTCGAACTCGTAGACAACATCCCCGCAAGCCCGGTCATCAAAGTGATCGGCGTCGGCGGTGGCGGCGGCAACGCTGTCAACCACATGGTCAAGAGCAACATTGAAGGCGTTGAATTCATCTGCGCCAACACTGACGCCCAGGCCCTCAAAAGCATCGGTGCACGCACCATCCTGCAATTGGGCACAGCCGTGACCAAGGGCCTGGGTGCCGGCGCGAATCCGGAAGTCGGCCGTCAAGCCGCCCTGGAAGACCGCGAGCGCATCGCTGAAGTGCTGCAAGGCACCAACATGGTGTTCATCACCACGGGCATGGGCGGTGGTACCGGTACCGGTGCTGCGCCGATCATTGCCGAAGTGGCCAAGGAAATGGGGATCCTGACGGTTGCCGTCGTGACCCGTCCATTCCCGTTCGAAGGTCGCAAGCGCATGCAGATCGCCGATGAAGGCATCCGTCTGCTGTCCGAAAGCGTCGACTCGTTGATCACCATTCCCAACGAGAAGCTGCTGACCATCCTCGGCAAGGACGCAAGCCTGCTGTCTGCGTTTGCCAAGGCTGACGATGTACTGGCCGGTGCCGTTCGCGGTATCTCCGACATCATCAAGCGTCCGGGCATGATCAACGTCGACTTTGCCGACGTACGTACCGTGATGAGCGAAATGGGCATGGCGATGATGGGCACTGGCTGCGCCAGCGGTCCGAACCGTGCACGTGAAGCTACCGAAGCGGCCATCCGCAACCCGTTGCTGGAAGACGTGAACCTGCAAGGCGCACGCGGCATCCTGGTGAACATCACCGCCGGTCCTGACCTGTCCCTGGGTGAGTACTCCGACGTGGGTAGCATCATCGAAGCCTTCGCTTCCGAGCACGCCATGGTCAAGGTCGGTACCGTTATCGATCCGGACATGCGCGACGAACTGCACGTGACCGTTGTTGCGACCGGCCTGGGTGCGAAAATCGAGAAGCCTGTAAAGGTCATCGACAACACCGTCCATACCAGCCACGCCAGCCAGCAAGCTGCCGCTCCAGCGCCTTCGCGCCAGGAACTGCCGTCTGTGAACTATCGTGACCTGGATCGTCCGACCGTGATGCGCAACCAGGCTCAGGCCGGTGCTGCTGCATCCCGCAGCCCGAATCCGCAAGATGACCTGGACTACCTGGACATCCCGGCTTTCCTGCGTCGTCAGGCCGATTAATGGAATGTATCAGGGCTATGAAGGTGATTGGTGTTCAGCAAAGGTCTGGTCTGCTATTATCGCCAGCCTTTGTTGATACCAGTTCGCAATTTGCGCTGAAGCGGTCCAAGCCATGATTAAACAACGCACCCTGAAGAATATTATCCGTGCCACAGGTGTAGGTCTGCACTCCGGGGAGAAGGTATACCTGACCCTCAAGCCCGCACCTGTCGACACCGGCATCGTGTTTGTTCGTGCCGACCTGGACCCTGTGGTGCAGATACCTGCTCGCGCGGAAAATGTTGGCGAAACCACGATGTCGACCACGTTGGTCAACGGTGACGTCAAAGTGGACACGGTGGAGCACTTGCTCTCGGCCATGGCCGGTCTGGGCATCGATAACGCCTACGTCGAGCTCTCCGCGTCCGAAGTCCCGATCATGGATGGCAGCGCCGGACCCTTCGTATTCTTGATTCAATCTGCCGGCCTGGAAGAACAGGACGCAGCCAAGAAGTTCATTCGCATTCTGCGGGAAGTGACAGTAGAAGACGGCGACAAGCGCGCCACCTTCGTCCCGTTCGAAGGCTTTAAAGTGAGCTTTGAGATCGATTTCGATCACCCGGTATTCCGTGACCGCACCCAAAGTGCAAGCGTGGATTTTTCCAGCACTTCGTTCGTAAAAGAAGTCAGCCGCGCCCGTACCTTTGGTTTCATGAGTGACATCGAGTACCTGCGCAAGCACAACCTCGCACTCGGCGGCAGCGTTGAAAACGCCATTGTGGTCGACGCGGATGGTGTACTGAACGAAGACGGCCTTCGCTATGAAGACGAATTCGTGAAGCACAAGATCCTCGATGCAATCGGTGACCTCTACCTGCTGGGCAATAGCCTGATAGGCGAGTTCAAAGGCTTCAAGTCTGGCCACGCCCTGAACAACCAACTGCTGCGCAAGCTGATTGCACAGACAGATGCCTGGGAAGTCGTGACCTTCGAAGATGCCAGCACCGCACCGATCTCTTACATGCGTCCCGTCGCGGCGGTGTAAGTAACAACTCTCTTTCCTTTTGTTTTTAAAGGCCGCCTTCGGGTGGCCTTTTTTTTGATCGTTCCCACGCTCTGCGTGGTAACGCCTCCTGTGACGCTCCGCGTCACGGCTTTAAAGCGCCGGCATCAACAACGCGGTTACGCCCGGTATGCTTGGCCTCATACAGCGCCTGATCGGCGTTGAGCAGTAATTCCTCCAGCGTGGTGCGGCTGTTTTTGGTCCAGGTACTGAGGCCGATGCTGACGGTAATCGGCACCGTATCCCCGCCCACTCGCGGCAGGTGTTCGACACTGCTGCGGATATGTTCAGCAATCACGCGTGCACCCTGGCTGTCGGTATGCGGCAGCACCACTGCAAATTCTTCCCCGCCATAGCGAGCAGCGAGGTCGGCCGGGCGGCGGATATTGCCCTCGATCACCTGCGCCACCGTGCGCAGTGCCTCGTCGCCACCTTGATGGCCATGTCGGTCGTTGAACGCCTTGAAGTGGTCCACGTCAATCATCAGCACCGTCAACGGCTCGGCCGAACGCTGGGCGCGGTCCCATTCCAGGCGCAGGCGCTGGTCCAGGGTGCGGCGGTTGGCCAGGCCGGTGAGCGCGTCGGTGGCTGCCAGTTCTGACAGCACCTGTTCGGCACGGTGGCGCCTGCGCAGTTCCATGCAGAGCATCCAGGTCAGCCACAAAAGGCCGATGCACAAAATCCCGGTAGCGCCGCTGATCACCAGTGCTGCGCGCTTCCAGGGGGCGAATATGTCATTCGTGGACAGCCCTACGACGACGATCAGCGGTAGATCGCCCACCGTTGAGAAGGTATACAGGCGGTGCTCCTCATCCACACTGGAGGTGCCGCGAAAGTTGCCGTCGCGCTCGTGCAATATGCGCGCGACGTTGGGCCGCTGGCTGAGGTCCTTGTCGATCATGTCCCGTTCCAGCAACGGCTGCTGGGCCAGCAGGATGCCTTGCCGGTTGATCAGGTTGATGGTGCTGTCGCTGCCGATATTCAGGCTGCGGAACAGTTGCTGAAAGTACGACAGGCGCATGGTGGCCACGGCCACGCCGAGGAATCGCCCATCCGGCCCGGAAACCCGGCGGCTGAATGCGATACGCCATTGGTCGTCACACACGCAGCGCGCCGTGAAGGGCCGGCTGATGAACAGGCCCAGGTCGGGATTCTGCCGATGGGCCTGGAAGTAATCGCGGTCGGCGAAGTTGGCGGATTTGGGCGTCTGCAGGGCTGAGTCGGCGATCACGTTGCCATCCTTGTCCAACAACAGGATGTCGCCTTTGTAGGGCGCCGCTTCCGAACGGTCGAACAGCACCAGGTGACGGATGCCGGCCGATACCCCAGCCAAATCAGTGCGTTCGGTGGCGGCGATCAGGCCTTTGATCGACAAGTCGTACAGCTCGACGTTGCGCAGCACGTCGGCGTCGATCAGTTGGGTGATGTTATTGGCCGTGCGCTGGGCCGCCTGCAACGTGTTGGCGTGTTCGCGAATCAGCAGCACCGCGACCACCAGCATGATCAGCAGCACCGTGACGCAACTGCCGATGATCAGCAGCAGCTCCGGGCGGTGGGTGGGGCGGGGCGGGCGGGTAGTGCCTGGGCTCATCGGGCGTACTTCTGCTTCGAGGATGCCCTTAGCGTAGTTGCTGATAACGGCTTATGTGGCCTGGCTGTGAACGATGCGGTTGCGCCCGGAATGCTTGGCGTCATACAGCGCCCGATCGGCACTCAGCAGCAGCTCTTCCAGCGAGCCACGGCTGCGTTTGTCCCAGGTACTGAGCCCGACGCTGACGGTGACCGACAGCGCGTCGCCGTCCGCCGGTGGCAAGTGCTCCACCGCACTGCGGATATGTTCGGCGATGGTGCTTGCGCCCTCGCCGTCGGTATCCGGCAGGATCACCGCGAACTCTTCACCGCCGTAGCGCGCGGCCAGGTCGGCGGGGCGACGAATATTGCTGCCGATGACCCGGACCACGTTGCGCAAGGCCTCATCGCCACCCTGGTGACCATGGCGGTCGTTGAAGGCCTTGAAGTGGTCGACATCAATCATCAGCAAGGCCAGTGGCTCGCCTGAGCGTTGCGCGCGCTCCCATTCCAGGCGCAGGCGCTGGTCGAGGGTGCGGCGGTTGGCCAGGCCGGTGAGGCCGTCGGTGGCCGCCAGTTCCGACAACACCTTCTCGGCGCGATAGCGGCGGCGCAGTTCCAGGCGCAGCATCCAGGTCAGCCACAACAGCCCCACACACAGTACGCCGGTGGCGCCACTGATCAGCAGGGCGGAGCGCTTCCAGGCGGCAAACACGTCATCGCTCGACAACGCCACCACCACAATCAGCGGCAGCGCGCCGACGCTGGTGAAGGTGTACAGCCGTTGCGCGCCACTGATGGCGGAGATGGCGCTGAAACTGCCGCTGCCTTCGCGCAGCATTCGCTTGAAGTTGGGCCGCGCGCTCAGGTCCTTGTTGATCATGTCTCTTTCGAGCAGCGGCTGCTGGGCCAACAGGATGCCGTCGTTATTCAGCAGGTTGATACTGCTGCCGCTGCCGATGGTCAGGCTATTGAACAGCTGGTCGAAATACGCCAGGCGCATGGTTGCCACCGCCACACCGGCAAACTCGCCATTGGGTCCGGGCACCCGGCGGCTGAAGGCGATGCGCCAGACTTGATCGCAGTCGCAACGAATCCTGAAGGGCCGACTGATGAACAGCCCGGCATCGGGGTTCTGCTGGTGCACCTGGAAATAATCGCGATTGGCGAAGTTGCGGGGTGTGGGCGCCAGCGTGGAAGAGTCGGCGGTGACCGCGCCGGTTTTGTCCAGTAGCAGGACTTCGCCTTTGAAAGGGGCGGCCGTGGACTGGTCGAACTGCACCATATGCAGGACTTCGGCGGAAACCTGGGGCAGGTCATCGCGAGTGGTTGCGGTGATCAGGCCGTTCAGCGCCAGGTCGTAGAGCTCGACGTTGCGCAGCACATCGGCATTGATCAGTTGGGTGATATTGCTGGTGGAACGCTTGGCTGCCTGCAAGGCGCTGGCGTGTTCGCGGATCAGCAGTACGGCAACGATGACCACGATCAGCACGACAGTAAGGCCACTGCCCAGAATCAGCAAAAGCTCCGGGCGTGCAGGCAGGGTGAAGGCGCGGCGTTGACTCATGGGACTGGCTTCGGCACTCAAGATGCTGGCAGTTTAGTTCCATGCTGTGAAAAATAAGTCGTCGCCGCTAAAAGAAAGCCTGAAGGTTAAAAAACGTCAATCGGATAGTCGACGATCACGCGGTACTCATCCACGTCCCGGTCCACTGCCGCGTAGCCATTGCCACCGCGATTGGTCGCCCATTGCAGGCGCACGGCCAGGTCCTTGGCCTTGCCGCCTTGCACCACGTACTTGAGGTCGATGTCCCGTTCCCAGTGCTTGGCGTTCTTGCCGTCGGCACTGTACCAGGATGAGTAAGCACGGCTGTCCGGATCGACCGTGGTCAGGTCGGTCTTGCCGCTGATATACGACACCGCCGAGGTCAGGCCCGGCAGGCCCAGCCCGACGAAGTCATAGGCGTACTTGAGCTTCCACGAGCGCTCGTTGGGGCCGTTGAAGTCGGAGTATTGCTGGGAGTTGTCCAGGTAGATGCTGTCGCCCTGGCTGATGTAGTCGAACGGCGTGTTGCCGTTGACCCGCTGGTAGGCGGCGGTAATGCTGTGATTGCCCACGCCCACGGTGAAATGCAGGCTGTAGGTGTTGTTGTCGATGTTGCCCAGCAAGGCTTTGCCGGTCTCCTGGGTGTGGTAGTAGTGCAGGCCCGGGTTCAGGCTGACCAGCTCGTTCAACTGCCAGGTGTAGTCCAGGTCGTAGTAGTACTGGTTCCAGATGTCCTTGAGTTCGGACGCGTACAGGTTGCTGGTCAGCCCCGGCACGCCGCTGAAGGACACGCCGGCCCAGTCCAGGTGGCGGCTGTCTTCGCCATTGGGCAATGCGCCGTAGCTGGTGCCGATGCGGCGACGGCCGCTCTGGTTGTAGAGCTTGGTGAAGCTGGCCTGGCCGCCCTCGAACATCCAGCCGTCCAGGCTGTGGTTGGTCAGGCTCACGCCGCGGAAGGTCTGGGGCAGCATGCGGGTCATGCCGCCGGCAATCACCGGGTTGTTGAGGAACAGGTCGCCGGCTTTCAGTTCGGTATCGAAGGCGCGCATTTTCAGGGTGGCGCCGGCGGTGGAGAACGAGCCGGGCGCTTTGCCGTTGCCGGAGCTTACCGGCAGGATGCTCGAGCCGTCGGTGCCGCCACCGCCGTCGAGCTTGAGGCCGAGCATGGCGTTGGCGTCCAGGCCGAAGCCGACGATGCCGGGGGTGTAGCCGGATTCGAAGATGCCGATGAAGCCCTGGCCCCATTCCTTGCTGTCATCGGTGTGAATGTCGCGACGGTCGCGGTTCATGTAGTAGTTGCGGGTGTTGATCTTGAAGCTGGAACCTTCGACGAAGCCGTCGGTGGCCGGGGTGTCTGCCGCGTGGGCAAGGGGAACGATCGTTGCAGCAATCGCGAGGAATAACGGGGTGAACGTCAGCGAGGTTTTCACCGGTGGAGCTCCTTTGGGTCAATCGAAACCGGCCAGTGTTGTTGGGGTTCCTGGCCTTTTTTCAGCGCAAAAAAAAGCCGCTGAACTCAGCGGCTTTAAGACAGATTCCCAGTGTAGAGCCCTGGAAATAAGTCGAGGGAAATCGGGGGAGAGCGGGTCGGTCTTAACCGCTACGCTCATCGATGCGACAAATTAGCGCAGGTGAGCGGTGCGATACAGAGTGTAACAAGATAATGACTGTTGCCCAAATCGCAACAGTCTGGCAGTGGGGTGTGAGGGGCGGCCTGACAAGCCCTACCCAAGAATGTTAGCGTGCTTGCCATTCCCACGTAGTCGATGAGCCCGCCTTCCATGAAAAAGACCGTCCTCGCCTTCAGCCGCGTCACCCCGGAAATGATCGAACGCCTGCAACAGGATTTCGATGTCATCGCCCCCAACCCCAAGCAGGGCGACATCAACGCTCAGTTCAACGAAGCCTTGCCCCATGCCCACGGCCTGATCGGCGTAGGCCGCAAACTGGGCCGCGCGCAACTGGAAGGTGCGAGCAAACTGGAAGTGGTTTCCAGCGTATCGGTGGGCTACGACAACTACGACCTGGCGTACTTCAATGAGCGCGGGATCATGCTCACCAACACCCCGGATGTGCTCACCGAAAGCACCGCCGACCTGGCCTTCGCCCTGCTGATGAGCAGCGCCCGCCGTGTCGCCGAACTGGACGCCTGGACCAAGGCCGGCCAGTGGAAAGCCAGCGTCGGCGCGCCGTTGTTTGGCTGTGACGTCCACGGCAAGACCCTGGGCATCGTCGGCATGGGCAACATCGGCGCGGCCGTCGCCCGTCGGGGTCGCCTGGGTTTCAATATGCCGATTCTGTACAGCGGCAACAGCCGCAAGACCGAACTGGAACAGGAACTCGGCGCGCAGTTTCGCAGCCTCGACCAGTTGCTGGCCGAAGCCGATTTCGTCTGCCTGGTGGTGCCACTGAGCGAGAAAACCCGCCACCTGATCAGCCATCGCGAGCTGGGCCTGATGAAATCCAGTGCGATCCTGGTGAACATCTCCCGTGGCCCGGTGGTGGATGAGCCGGCGCTGATCCAGGCCCTGCAAAACCAGACCATCCGTGGTGCCGGCCTGGATGTGTACGAGCAGGAGCCGCTGTCCGAGTCGCCGCTGTTCCAACTGAGCAATGCGGTGACCCTGCCGCACATCGGCTCGGCCACCAACGAGACCCGCGAAGCCATGGCCAACCGTGCCCTGGAAAACCTGCGCAGCGCCTTGCTGGGCGAGCGTCCGCAGGATCTGGTGAACCCGCAGGTGTGGAAGGGTTAAGTCCGGGCGATTTTCGCGGCCTAATGCGCTAAAGCATGGGCCGTGGGGGTCGATAACCTTCTATAGATCGTCATCCCTGATCCACAGAAGGTTTTTATGTCCACCACCAAAGCCCGCGCAGATTCACTCTCGCTTCTGCTCTTTACCTTGCGCAGCGGCAAGCTGATGGCGATCAACCTGCTGAAAGTCAGTGAAATCATTCCCTGCCCGCCGCTGACCAAGCTGCCGGAGTCGCACCCCCACGTCAAAGGCATCGCCACCTTGCGCGGCACCGCGTTGTCGGTGATCGACCTGAGCCGCGCCCTGGGGGAAATGCCCCTGCAAGACCCGGACGGCGGCTGCCTGATCGTCACCGATGTAAGCCGTTCCAAGCAGGGCCTGCATGTGCAGGCGGTAAGCAAGATCGTGCACTGCCTGACCACCGACATTCGCCCGCCGCCGTTTGGTTCCGGCGGTACGCGTTCGTTTATCACCGGGGTGACCCAGGTCGAAGGCGCCCTGGTGCAAGTGCTGGACATCGAGAAAGTCATCCACGGCATCGCCCCGGCACAGATCGAAGCGGCGCCCACCGACCTGACCATGGAAGAAGCCGAAGTGCTGGGCAACGCCCGAATCCTGGTGGTGGACGACAGCCAGGTAGCGCTGCAGCAATCGGTGCACACCCTGCGCAACCTCGGCCTCACCTGCCACACCGCCCGCAGCGCCAAGGAAGCCATTGACCGTTTGCTGGAGCTGCAAGGCACCGTCGAGCAAATCAACGTGGTGGTCTCGGACATCGAAATGTCCGAAATGGACGGCTACGCCTTCACCCGTACCCTGCGGGAAACCCCGGACTTCCAGGACCTCTATGTGCTGCTGCACACCTCCCTGGACAGTGCGATGAACAGCGAAAAAGCCCGCCTGGCCGGCGCCAATGCGGTACTCACCAAGTTTTCTTCGCCGGAACTGACCAAGTGCCTGGTGGTAGCCGCCCAGACCGTGGCGCAACAGGGCCTGTGACCGGTGGGTGAATATTTCCAGCTGCTGCGCCGCGACCTCACCGGCAGCCTGCCCGCCCCGCAATGGCCGGCGGATATCCAGCTGGATCATTACCGCGACGCCATGGCCCCGGCGATCCACGCGGTATTGAGCCTGGCCCAGGAACAAGGCGGCGGACGCGTCGGCTCCCTTGAGCACTGGCGCCAGCAGTTCGTTACCGATGCCGAGTTCGACCCAAACCTGTGCCTGGTGGCGAGTAACGCCAGCGGCATCCTGGGTGTGTCCCAATGCTGGACCAGCGCCTACATCAAGAACCTGGCCATTCACCCCTGTGCCCAGGGCATGGGGTTGGGCCGTGCGTTATTGCTGCACACCTTCCAGGTGTTCAAGCAACGCGGCGAAGCGTTTGTCGACCTCAAGGTGCTGGAGTCCAACTTGCGGGCACGGCAGCTGTATGAGCGCGCGGGCATGGTGTTTGTGCTTCGCGACCTTGTCCCCGAGGACTGACGGCGCTGGCGCATAACTTGCTTTGCACAGAGGCAGAACGGTGAACAGAGGCAAAAACCCGCCACCGTTCATGAGTGCCTTCTGACCTTGCCTGGTGACAGATCCTCCATGAATACCCATTTTTCCTGCGTCGGTTGCGGCAAATGCTGCACCGACCACCATGTGCCCTTGACCCTTGAAGAAGCCCGCAGCTGGGCGGCTGACGGCGGTAATGTCATCGTGCTGGTGGAAGGTTTCCTGGGCAGTGGCCTGGGGCTGCCCGAGTTGCAACGTGACCACGCGCAACGCCGTTCCGCCATCGTGCCCAGCGGCAATACCGAGGCGTATGTGGCAATCACCTTTGCCGCCTATAACGCCGGGCGCTGCCGGAATCTTGACGAAGACGACCGTTGCCGCATTTACGAGCGGCGGCCGTTGGTGTGCCGCATCTACCCCATGGAAATCAACCCGCACATCCCGTTGAACCCGGCCGCCAAGGACTGCCCGCCGGAATCCTGGGAGCAGGGGCCGGCGCTGATCGTGGGGGGCGAGTTGATGGACAAGGAGCTGGCCGAGTTGATCCGCCGCTCACGCCAGGCTGACCGCGATGATATCCAGGCCAAGGAAGCCGTGTGCGGGTTGCTGGGCATCCATACCACAGCGCTCAAGGGCGATGGGTTTACCGCGTACTTGCCCGACATGGGCCTGTTTGCCCAGGCGATCGAGTTGGCGACGCAAGAAGTCGTGCAGGCCAATGAGTGGGTGTTTCATGTGTCCGGGATGGACATTGCCGAGCAACTGCTGGATGCCGGCGCCCGGATTGCCACCGAGGTGCCGGCGAACTACGCCTTCATTTCATTGCGGGCGGCTTAAGTGCTAGCGCCGCTTGCCCCAGAATTCCTCCGCCAACCGCCGCAAGTCATCCGCCAGCCCCGCCACGTCCCCTGAGCTGAGCTGGCTCTGCTGGCCAGCGTTGACCGTCACTTCCCCGGCATTGCGAATGCCGATGATGTTGCGGTTGATGTCCTCGCTCACCGCACTCTGTTCTTCCACCGCCGCCGCGATCTGCTGGCTCATGGCGGTAATCCGGGTCACTCGCTGGCTGATCCCGTCCAGTGCGGCAGCGGCGCGCTGGGCCTGATCGACGCTGGCCTCCACATGCTGGCTGCTTTGCGCCATCGCCTGCACCGCATCCCGGGCGCCGCCTTGCAGGGTGCTGATCATGCGCTGGATCTCATTGGTCGAATCCTGCGTACGCTGGGCCAGGCCTCGTACCTCATCGGCCACCACGGCAAACCCGCGTCCTTGCTCCCCGGCCCGCGCTGCTTCGATGGCGGCATTCAGCGCCAGCAGGTTGGTCTGTTCGGCAATCGCCCGGATCACTTCCAGCACCCCGGAAATATCGCCGCTGTGGCTTTCCAGTTGATGGATCACGTCGGTGGCCCGCGCCAGTTCCTCGGACAAACGCAGCACCGCGTCGCGGCTTTCATCCACCCGTTGATGGCCCTCGCGGGTTTCGCTGCCGGCCTGGTCTGCGGCCCTGGACGCCTGCAGCGCGTGCTCGGCGACTTGCGCCACGCTGGCGGCCATTTGATTGATCGCGGCGGCGACCTGATCCGTCTGGGTCTGCTGGCCGAGGCTGCTGGTGTGGCTGCTGTCCAGTTGTTGCACCAGCGCCGCGGCATGGCCGGACAGACGTTGCGACGCATCGCCAATCCGGCCGACCACTGCGCCCACCTGGGCCTCCAGCATCTGCATGGCAAACTCGATGCGTCCGAACTCGTCCTTGCGCCCGGTGTAGATCGCCTGGCTCAGCGGGTTATCGGCAATCAGCCGTGCCCGCTGGTTCAACTGTGCCAGGGGCCGTAACAAGCCATGCACACCCGCTACCCCCACGGCGCAGGCCGCCGTTCCCGCCAGCAGTTGCCAGGTCAGCGGATAAGTCGCCAGCCCAAGGCCCAATGCCCAGGTTGCGGCGCAAGCCCCCAGGACCCATGCCGACAGCTTGAAGGTCATGCCCACCACGGGCCGTGCTCGACGAGTGCCGGCACGCAGGCGGGCATAGGCCCGTTCGGCCCGATGCACCCGCCGTGCATCGGGCTTGGTGCGCACCGATTGATACTCCACCGTCACGCCGTCCCGGGTGACCGGCGTGGCATAGGCACTGACCCAATAGTGATCGCCGTTCTTGCAGCGATTTTTCACCATACCCATCCACGAGCGACCGCTTTTCAATACCTGCCACATGTGCGCAAACGCCGCGGCCGGCATGTCCGGGTGACGCAGCAGGTTGTGCGGCGTGCCCAGCAGCTCCTCGCGGGTGTAGCCGCTGATATCGATGAAGTCCTGGTTGGCGTAGGTAATTGCGCTGGTCAGGTCGGTGGTCGAGAGGATATTGGCGTCGGGGGCAAAATCCACATTTCGACCGGTGACCGGCAGATTGATCTTCATGGAAAAGCGCGCTCGTGATTGTTGGAGGAGTCGGCAGGGCGTCGACTCTAAGCGCACCGGTTGGGCAAATACTGATCCAGCTCATGTTCCGCGCAATTAATTGGCCATTACGGTCTGGAGAGCGGCGCGTCCAGGCGGTAGGGCTCGATGATGCGTTGGTATTCGCCGCTCTGTTTCAGTTGCTCGAGGGCGTGATTGAGGGCGCTGCGCAAGGCGGTGTCGGGCTTGCGCAGTGCGATCGCCACGCCGTTACCCAGCAGTTCGGTGGAGACGTGAGGGCCGAGGAAGTCGAAAACCTGACCATCAGCGGTGTCGAGCAGCGCCTCACGGATTTCCACGGTGCCTTGCAATGTTGCATCGATGTCGCCTGCCAGCAGGCTGCGGATCAGCTCGTCATTGCGCCAGAATGCCTTGACGATGACCCCCTTGGGCGCCCATTTCGACAGGGCGAAGGCTTCGCGGTTGCTGCCCACCAGAACGCCCACGCGCTTGCCCTTCAGTGACCGTGGGGTCGGCTTCAACCCCGATGTCTTGCGGGCCACCAGGCGCGTGGTGATCGGATAAAGGTTATCGGTGAAATTCACCCGCTGGCGCCGTTTCAGTGTAGGGGCCATGCCCATGATCGCGTCGAATTGCCTGGCCTCAAGGGCGGGGAAGTTTTCCACAAGGACCTGGTCGACCCAGGTACACCGCACATTGAGCTGTATGCACAGGGCATTGCCCAGCTCGATGTTCAGCCCTGCAAGCTGGCCATGTTGATTGCGGCTTTGGAAAGGTGGAAATTGCGCAGCAACGGCGAAACGAATTTCATGCCGTGGTTGACCGCTGGCCGCAGTGGTGGAGAAAACGCTGGCCATCAGCGACAACAACAGCACGACACAGGTGCGTATCAGAAACACAGGGGACGTCCTTTTCCAGAAAACCAGCTTTACCACGTCCAGCCCCGAGCGAAAGAGTCGGGGCAAGCGGGTGTCATGCAAGCTTTCAAGAATTGGCCGCAGGCCTACAAGGCGAAACGTCAGTAACTGTTGTAGGCATAAATCTCCATTACGGAGGATTTATTACCGGTCAGCGCTTGCCCATCGAGCGACGGGTGCCGGGAGGCGCCATGCCCGGGCTCTTGGTGTGGCCGTTCTTGGCGCCGTTTTTGTACCACGGCTGGCTGGCGTTTTTTGCCCCGGCCAGTTCGCCCGGCTTGAACGGAAACTTGAACGCCGGGATCTCGGCCTTGGTTTCGCCTTCGACGCTGTCAGGGTTGGCCTGTTGGTCGATGTCGACCGCTTCAACAGCGGGTTGTGTCGGGGAATTCATGGAAGCTCCGGGGAGTACTGAAAATGACGCGGGCCCGACTTGCAGGCCACACCGCCGCGCAGTATACCTGCGCGCCTCGGATCTTTAACCACTGCTCGTACGAATGGTCGGACTTTACTGACGGCGCTGTCAGTTAGCAGTCACTTTGCTGACCCGATTGGCGGGCTATAAAGAACCTTCATTCTTCCGATCCTTTGCCCTGGCGCCTCACCCCATGCACATTCAACGAAAACCTGCCTTGATCGTGGGCGTCCTTGTGGTACTGGCCGTGGTTGCCTGGGTGGTGACTCGCCCGGCCAAGACCAAACTGACCGCATCGTCGGCGATCCCGGTGCGGGTGATCAGCGTCAAACAGCAGGACATCCCGCGGTTTGTCAGCGGCATCGGCTCGGTGCTGTCGTTGCACAGTGTGGTGATTCGCCCGCAGATCGACGGCATCCTTACCAAATTGCTGGTCAAGGAAGGTCAACTGGTGAAGGCCGGCGACCTGCTGGCGACCATTGATGACCGCTCGATCCGCGCCAGCCTGGACCAGGCCAAGGCGCAACTCGGGGAAAGCCAGGCGCAACTGCAAGTCGCGCTGGTCAACCTCAAGCGCTACAAGGAACTGAGCATCGACGACGGCGTGTCCAAGCAGACCTATGACCAGCAACAAGCCCTGGTCAACCAGCTCAAGGCCACGGCCCAAGGCAACCAGGCCGCGATTGATTCGGCCCAGGTGCAACTTTCGTACACCCAGATTCGCTCGCCGGTTACCGGTCGCGTCGGGATTCGCACAGTGGATGAAGGCAACTTCCTGCGCATGAGCGACACCCAGGGCCTGTTCTCCGTGACCCAGATCGACCCGATTGCCGTCGAGTTCTCCCTGCCGCAACAGATGCTGCCGACCCTGCAAGGCCTGATCGCCGCGCAACTGCCCGCCGACGTCAACGCCTACATGGGCGCCGACACCGACGGCCAGACCGGCGACCTGCTGGGGGAGGGCCGCCTGAGCCTGATCGACAACCAGATCAGCGGCACCACCGGCACCATTCGCGCCAAGGCCGAGTTCAGCAACGGCGCACAGAAACTCTGGCCGGGGCAGTTGGTGACGATCCGCATCCAGACCGCCCTGCACAAGAATGCCCTGGTGGTGCCGCCCACGGTGGTGCAACGCGGCCTGGATTCGCACTTCGTGTACCGGCTCAAGGGGGACAAGGTAGAGGTGGTGCCGGTGCAGGTGCTGTACCAGAACAGCGACATGAACATTCTCCAGGGTGTGCAGGCCGGCGATGTGCTGGTCAGCGACGGCCAGTCACGGCTCAAGGCGGGCGCCCAGGTCGATGTGCTCAAGGAGCCGCCGCAGGTGATCCAGACCGTTGATGCCAAGGTGCAGCCATGAGTGGCAGTCGTTCGCCGTCGGCCTGGTGCGTCGACCACCCGGTCGCCACCTTGCTGCTGACCTTTGCCCTGGTGCTGCTCGGGATGATTGCCTTCCCACGCCTGGCCATCGCCCCACTGCCGGAAGCGGAATTTCCGACGATCCAGGTCAGCGCCACGCTGCCCGGCGCCAGCCCGGACACCATGGCCTCATCCGTGGCAACGCCGCTGGAGGTGCAATTCAGCGCCATCCCCGGCATGACCCAGATGACCTCCAGCAGTGCCTTGGGCTCCAGCCTGCTGACCCTGCAATTCACCCTCACCAAGAGCATCGACACCGCCGCCCAGGAAGTGCAGGCGGCGATCAATACCGCGTCCGGCAAACTGCCCAGCGACATGCCGAGCCTGCCGACCTGGAAGAAGGTCAACCCGGCGGACAGCCCGGTGCTGATCCTCAGCGTCAGCTCCGACAGCATGCCCAGCACCGAGCTGAGCGACTACGTGGAAACCCTGCTGGCCCGGCAGATCAGCCAGATCGACGGGGTCGGCCAGATCAACATTACCGGCCAGCAACGCCCGGCCATCCGGGTGCAGGCGTCGGCCGATAAACTCGCGGCCATCGGCCTGACCCTGGCGGACGTGCGCCTGGCGATCCAGCAATCGAGCCTGAACCTGGCCAAGGGCGCGATCTACGGCGAGAACAGCGTGTCGACCCTCTCGACCAACGACCAGTTGTTCCACCCCGAGGATTACGCCCAACTGATCGTGTCCTACAAGGACGGGGCACCGGTACAACTGCGGGATATCGCCAAAGTCATCAACGGCTCGGAAAACGCCTACGTGCAGGCCTGGTCCGGCGACACCCCAGGGGTCAACCTGGTGATCTCCCGCCAGCCCGGCGCGAACATCGTCGAGACCGTGGACCGCATTCAAGCCGAGCTGCCACGCCTGCAAGCCATGCTGCCGGCCTCGGTGCAGGTCAGCGTGTTGACCGACCGCACCAAGACCATCCGCGCGTCCCTGCATGAAGTGGAAGTGACCCTGCTGATCGCCATCCTGCTGGTGGTGGCAGTGATGGCGCTGTTCCTGCGCCAGTTGTCGGCCACGTTGATCGTGTCCAGCGTGCTCGGCGTGTCGCTGGTCGCCAGTTTTGCCCTGATGTACCTGATGGGCTTCAGCCTGAACAACCTGACCCTGGTGGCAATCGTGATCGCCGTGGGGTTTGTGGTGGACGATGCGATCGTGGTGGTGGAGAACATTCACCGCCACCTGGAAGCGGGTCTCGACAAACGCGAAGCCGCGATCAAGGGCGCGGGTGAAATCGGTTTTACCGTGGTCTCCATCAGCTTCTCGCTGGTGGCGGCGTTTATCCCGCTGTTGTTCATGGGCGGTGTCGTGGGGCGGTTGTTCAAGGAGTTTGCCTTGACAGCCACCTCGACCATCCTGATTTCGGTGGTGGTCTCGCTGACCCTGGCGCCGACCCTGGCCGCGTTGTTCATGCGCGCACCAACCCATCATGCCCACGACAAACCCGGTTTCAGCGAACGCCTGCTGGCCGGCTATGCGCGCAATCTGCGCCGCGCCCTGGCCCATCAACGCACCATGGCCGCGATCTTCATGGTGACCCTGGCCCTGGCCGTGGTCGGCTACGTGTTTATCCCCAAGGGTTTCTTTCCGGTACAAGACACCGGCTTCGTCCTCGGCACCAGCGAAGCGGCGGCCGACGTGTCGTTCCCGGACATGGTCGCCAAGCACAAGGCAATCGCCGAGATCGTCAAGGATGACCCGGCGGTGGAAGCGTTCTCCCATTCGGTGGGCGTGACCGGCAGCAACCAGACCATCGCCAACGGCCGGTTCTGGATTGCCTTGAAAGATCGCGGGGATCGTGACGTGTCGGCCAGCCAGTTTATCGACCGGATCCGCCCGAAACTGGCGAAAGTGCCGGGCATCGTCCTGTACCTGCGGGCCGGCCAGGACATCAACTTGAGCTCCGGCCCCAGCCGCGCCCAGTACCAGTACGTGCTCAAGAGCAATGACGGCCCGACCCTGAATACCTGGACCCAGCGCCTCACCGAAAAACTGCGGGCCAACCCGGCGTTCCGCGACCTGTCCAACGACTTGCAGCTGGGCGGCAGCATCACCCACATCAGCATCGACCGTCAGGCCGCCGCGCGGTTTGGCCTCACCGCCACCGATGTGGACCAGGCGCTGTACGACGCCTTCGGCCAGCGCCAGATCAACGAATTCCAGACCGAGATCAACCAGTACCAGGTGGTGCTGGAACTGGACACCCAGCAACGCGGCAAGGCCGAAAGCCTGAACTACTTCTACCTGCGCTCGCCGTTGACCAACGAGATGGTGCCGCTGTCGGCGGTGGCCAAGGTCGACCCGCCCACCGTCGGGCCCTTGTCCATCAGCCATGACGGCATGTTCCCGGCGGCCAACCTCTCGTTCAACCTGGCACCCGGCGTCGCGTTGGGCGATGCGGTGATCCTGCTCAACCAGGCGAAGAATGAAATCGGCATGCCGACCACCATCATCGGCAACTTCCAGGGCGCGGCCCAGGCGTTCCAGAGTTCATTGGCCAGCCAGCCCTGGCTGATCCTCGCGGCACTGGTGGCGGTCTACATTATCCTGGGTGTGCTGTACGAAAGCTTCGTGCACCCGCTGACGATCATCTCCACCTTGCCGTCGGCGGGGTTGGGGGCGCTGATCATGTTGTCACTGATGGGCCAGGACTTTTCGATCATGGCGTTGATCGGCCTGGTGCTGTTGATCGGGATCGTGAAGAAGAACGGTATCCTGATGATCGACTTCGCCCTGGACGCCCAGCGCGTACGCGGCCTGCCGCCCGAGGAAGCGATTTATGAGGCGTGTGTCACGCGGTTCCGGCCGATCATCATGACCACCCTGGCCGCCCTGCTGGGTGCGGTGCCGCTGATGCTGGGCTCCGGCCCCGGCGCGGAAATGCGCCAGCCGCTGGGTATCGCGGTGGTGGGCGGGTTGCTGGTGAGCCAGGCGCTGACGCTGTTCACCACACCGGTCATATACTTGTACCTCGAGAAGTTTTTCCACAGACCCAAACCAGCTCCCCAGCTGGCAATCACACACTGAGGCTGAGGCCCCGTCCTGGAACAAAAGGCTCATGCGTGTACTGATTATTGAAGACGAAGAAAAAACCGCCGACTACCTGCACCGCGGCCTGACGGAGCAAGGCTATACCGTCGACGTCGCCCGTGAAGGCGTCGAAGGGTTGCACCTGGCCCTGGAGAACGATTACGCGGTCATCGTGCTCGACGTGATGCTGCCCGGCCTGGATGGCTTTGGTGTTTTGCGCGCGCTGCGGGCGCGCAAGCAGACGCCGGTGATCATGCTCACCGCCCGCGAGCGCGTGGAAGACCGTATTCGCGGCCTGCGCGAAGGCGCGGATGATTACCTCGGCAAGCCGTTCTCGTTCCTCGAACTGGTGGCGCGCCTGCAAGCCCTTACCCGTCGCAGTGGCGGGCATGAGCCGGTGCAGGTGACCATCGCCGACCTGTGGATCGACCTGATCAGCCGCAAGGCCAGTCGCAACGGCGTTCGCCTGGACCTGACCGCCAAGGAGTTCTCGCTGCTCAGCGTATTGGCCCGGCGCCAGGGTGAAATCCTGTCCAAGACCTCGATTGCGGAAATGGTCTGGGACATCAATTTCGACAGTGACGCCAATGTGGTGGAAGTAGCGATCAAACGCCTGCGGGCCAAGCTCGACGGGCCGTTCGAACAGAAACTGCTGCACACCATCCGTGGCATGGGTTACGTGCTGGAGAACCGCAGTGTCGGCTAACTCCATCGCCCTGCGCCTGAGCGGCATGTTCACCCTGGTGGCGCTGCTGATCTTCCTGTTGATCGGCGGCGCGCTGTACCAGCAGGTGGACAAAGGCCTGGGCCTGCTGCCCGGGGCCGAGCTGGATGCGCGCTACAGCGTGCTGGAGTCTTCGGTCAATCGCTTCGGTACGCCGGACCATTGGGCGAAGATCACCGCCAAGCTCAAGTTGTTGGGAGAGGAAGACAAGCGCATTCGCTTCTGGGTGGTGAGCAGCGACCCGACCTACGAATACGGCAACCCGGACGCGCAGATTCGCGCCTTCGCCGCCGGCCCGACCGGCAAGCGCGACTTGCGCCTGCCGGGCCATGCCTACCCGTTCAAAGTATTGGTCAGCCAGTTTCCAGCCAAGGAGCAGCGCCCGCCGCTGCGTTTCCTGATCGCGGTCGACACCGAGAACTTCCGCGCCACCCAGCATCAACTGCTGGTGGCGCTGATCGGCCTGGCGTTTGTCGGCGTGCTGCTGGCCTCGCTGCTGGGGTTCTGGGTGGCGCGCATCGGTCTCAAGCCGCTGATCAAGCTGTCGGACGAGGCGCAGAAACTTGCACCGCCGAAACTCTCCGGGCGCCTGCAATTGTCGCCATTGCCGCCGGAGCTGAAGCAGTTCGTCAACTCCTTCAACTCGACCCTCGACCGGGTGGAGCAGGCCTATTCGCGCCTGGAGTCATTCAACGCCGATGTGGCCCATGAGCTGCGCTCGCCGCTGACCAACCTGATCGGCCAGACCCAGGTGGCGCTGACCCGTGGGCGTTCGGCCGAGCATTATTTCGAGGTGCTGCAATCGAACCTCGAAGAGCTGGAACGGCTGCGCTCGATCATCAATGACATGCTGTTCCTGGCCAGTGCCGACCAGGGCAGCAAGGCCACCAAACTGATCACCAGTTCGCTGGCGGATGAAGTGGCGACCACCCTGGATTACCTGGACTTTATCCTCGAGGACGCCCAGGTGCAGGTGCGTGTGACCGGCGATGCCCAGGTGCAGATCGAGAAGGCGCACTTGCGCCGGGCGTTGATCAACCTGTTGAGCAATGCGGTGCAGCATACGGCGCCTGGCCAGGTGATCGAGGTGAAGATCGAAGTGCTGGAGGACCACGTGGCGATCGGGGTGACCAACCCGGGCGATGAGATTGCCAGCGAGCATCTGCCCCGGTTGTTCGAGCGGTTCTATCGGGTGGACGCGTCCCGCAGCAATAGTGGGGCGAATCACGGGTTGGGACTGGCGATCGTCAAGGCGATCGCGCTGATGCACGGCGGAGATGTGTTTGTGCGCAGCGAGGGCGGCGGCAACACCTTTGGCATTACGCTGCCGGTGTAGCGGCTGCCCCCCTCAGTTACTCAGTCGTACCCCGCCCAAACTGCCACTTAGCTCATAGGCCGCCAGTTCCGCCTGATGCGCGGCCATGATTTCCGGCAGGGAGCTGCGCAGGTATTCCACCCACGTCTTGATCTTCGCATCCAGGTATTGGCGCGACGGGTAGATGGCGTACAGGTTGAGCTCCTGGGAGCGGTAGTTGGGCATCACCCGCACCAGGGTGCCGTTGCGCAGCCCTTCAATCGCCGCATACACCGGCAACAGGCCAACGCCCATGCCGCTGGTGATCGCGGTCTTCATCGCATCCGCCGAATTCACCAGGAACGGTGAGCTGTTGATCGCCACACTTTCCTGGCCTTCCGGGCCATTGAACGACCATTTATCCAGCTGAATGACCGGGCTGACCAGGCGCAGGCACGCGTGGTTGAGCAGGTCGCTGGGCCGTTGCGCGCAGCCATTGGCCTTGACGTAGGCCGGCGAGGCACAGGCGATGCTGTAAGTTATCCCCAGGCGCTGCGAGACAAACCCCGAATCCGGCAGCTCGCTGGCGAGCACGATGGACACGTCGTAACCCTCATCCAGCAGGTCCGGCACGCGGTTGGCCATGGTCAGGTCAAAGGTCACGTCCGGGTGGGTGCGGCGGTAGCGGGCAATCGCATCGATCACGAAGTGCTGGCCGATGCCGGTCATGGTGTGCACTTTCAGCTGCCCGGCGGGGCGGGCGTGGGCGTCGCTGGCTTCGGCCTCGGCTTCCTCGACATACGCCAGGATCTGCTCGCAACGCAGCAAATAGCGCTTGCCGGCCTCGGTCAAGGCGATGCGGCGGGTGGTGCGGTTGAGCAAACGGGTTTGCAGATGGGCCTCAAGGTTGGAGACCGCGCGCGAGACGTTGGCAGTGGTGGTATCCAGCTGCACGGCGGCGGCGGTGAAGCTGCCGGCTTCGGCCACACAACTGAAGGCGCGCATGTTTTGCAAGGTGTCCATTAAGGTGCTCTCAGGGGAGATGGCAAATTGTGACACGAAGTTGCAGGATCCAGTGATCCCTACGAACGGATTATCGCCTGAACGGTAACAAAGATTCACAAGAATCCCACCTTATCGCCATCCGGCCCGCCCCTTAGAATTGCGCCACCTTCCCCGCAACACCCTCTCAGGAATTCGCAGCAGTGCCGCGTCGCATCAGCAGAGAGCTGAAGACTCTCAGTGTTTGGGCCTTATCGTTAGCAATCAGCGGCTGCATCGGAACCGGAGGAATTGCCCCTCAAGGCCAGTCACTCGTCGCCAATTCATTGGCCACCGACGAGGCGATCAAAAGCGCCGCCCAGGACGCCCACTGGCCCACCGCGCAATGGTGGCAAGCCTACGGCGACCCGCAACTCAACCACTGGATCGACCTCGCCGTGCAAGGCAGCCCGAGCATGGCCATGGCCGCTGCACGTGTGCGTGAAGCCCGGGCCATGGCCGGGATCGCCGAGTCGGCCGAGTCGTTGCAGATCAATGGTGACGCCACGCTCAAGCGCCATAACTGGCCCAGCGACCAATTCTACGGCCCGGGCGCGCTGGACAATTCCACCACCTGGGACAACAACGCGTCCCTGGGCTTGAGCTATGCCCTCGACCTCTGGGGCCGCGAAAGCAACGCCACCGAGCGCGCCGTGGACATGGCCCACATGAGCGCCGCCGAAGCGCGCCAGGCGCAGCTCGAATTGCAGAACAACGTGGTGCGCGCCTATATCCAGCTGTCGTTGCACTTCGCCCAGCGCGATATCGTGGCCGCCACCCTGGCCCAGCAACAACAGATTCTCGACCTTGCGCAAAAGCGTTTGAATGGTGGGATCGGCACCCACTTCGAAGTCAGCCAGGCCGAGACGCCCCTGCCGGAAACCCATCGCCAGCTGGACGCCCTGGATGAACAGATCGCCCTGAGTCGCAACCAGTTGGCCGCGCTGGCGGGCAAAGGGCCGGGGGCGGGCGCGCAGTTGCAGCGGCCCACCTTGTCCCTGGCCGCGCCGCTGAAACTGCCGTCGAGCTTGCCCGCCGAACTGCTCGGCCAGCGCCCGGACGTGGTCGCCAGCCGCTGGCAAGTGGCGGCCCAGGCCCGTGGCATTGATGTGGCCCACGCCGGTTTCTACCCCAACGTCGACCTGGTGGGCAGCCTCGGCTACGTCGCCACCGGCGGCGGAATGCTGAGTTTCCTGACCGGCAAGAAACTCAACTACACCGCCGGCCCGGCCATCAGCCTGCCGATCTTCGACGGTGGCCGCCTGCGCTCGCAACTGGGTGAAGCCAGCGCCGGCTACGACATCGCCGTCGCGCACTACAACCAGACCCTGGTCAACGCGCTCAAGGGTATCAGCGACCAGTTGATCCGCCGCGAGTCGATGGACAAGCAGCAGGCCTTTGCCGCCGAATCCGTGGCCTCGGCGCAGAAAACCTATGACATCGCGATGATCGCCTACCAGCGCGGCCTCACCGACTACCTCAACGTGCTGAATGCCCAGAGCCTGTTGTTCCGCCAACAGCAGGTGCAGCAGCAGGTCCAGGCCGCGCGCCTGAGTGCCCACGCCGAACTGGTGACCGCATTGGGCGGTGGCCTCGGCGCCGGCAGCGACGTGCCTCAGGACAGCCAGACCTTACCGAGCAAGACCCCGGCGGCCCTCGCCGTGTTTGATCACTGAGTAGGATGCAATGACTCCCTTGCCTGCACCGCTGCGCTGGTTGCACTCGCTTGAGTGGCGCCGTGGTTTCTTCGATTGGGCACGCAGTGATGGCGTGACCTGGGTCTATATCTTCAAGGTGCTGATCGCGGCCTTCCTGACGTTGTGGCTGGCCATGCGCCTGGAATTGCCGCAACCGCGTACCGCGATGATCACGGTGTTTATCGTGATGCAACCGCAAAGCGGCCAGGTGTTCGCCAAGAGTTTCTACCGCTTCCTGGGCACCCTGGCGGGCTCGGCGGTGATGGTGTTCCTGATCGCGTTGTTTGCGCAGAACACTGAACTGTTCCTCGGTTCGCTGGCGATCTGGGTCGGCATCTGCACTGCTGGCGCGACCCGCAATCGCAACTTTCGCGCCTACGGTTTTGTGCTGGCCGGCTACACCGCGGCGATGGTCGGCTTGCCGGCCCTGGCCCATCCCGACGGCGCGTTTATGGCGGCGGTGTGGCGAGTCCTGGAAATCTCGTTGGGGATTGTCTGCTCCACGCTGGTCAGCGCCGCGATCCTGCCGCAAACCTCCAGCGCTGCGATGCGCAACGCCCTGTACCAGCGCTTCGGTGTGTTCGCGCTGTTCGTCACCGATGGCCTGCGCGGTCGCAGTGAGCGTGAAGGGTTTGAGCGCAGCAACGTGCGCTTTATCGCCGAAGCCGTGGGCCTGGAAGGGCTGCGCAGCATCACCGTGTTCGAAGACCCGCACATGCGTCGGCGCAATGGCCGGCTGACGCGCTTGAACAGCGAGTTCATGGGCATCACCACGCGCTTCAACGCCTTGCACCAATTGCTTGAGCGCCTGCGCAGCCAGGAGGCCGATCACGTGGTGGCTGCGATCAAGCCGGGCCTGCAAGACCTGGCGGAACTGCTCGACGGTTTTTCCGGCCGTGCGCTCACCAGCCCCGATGCGGCGCGCCTGGCCAATCAGTTGAACGCCTACAAGGAAGGCCTGCCCGCCAAGGTGCGCAGCCTGCGCACCCGCTTCCAGGAAAGCGCCCCCAGCGACGCCGAACTGTTGGACTTTCACACCGCCTATGAGCTGCTGTACCGCTTCGTCGACGACTTGCACAACTACGCCCAGACCCACGCCTCCCTGGCGGATCACAGCCACGAGCGCGAACACTGGGACGAACCCTACACCCCCAAAACCAACTGGCTGGCCTGCGCCGCCTCGGGGATTCGCGCCTCGTTTATCCTGATCGTGCTCGGCAGTTACTGGGTGGCTACGGCCTGGCCCAGTGGCGCGACCATGACCCTGATCGCCGCGGCGACGGTGGGTTTGTCGGCCGCCACCCCCAACCCCAAGCGCATGGCCTTTCAAATGGCTTGCGGCACCTTGATCGGGGCGCTGGTGGGCTTTGTCGAAATGTTCTTCGTGTTCCCCTGGATCGACGGTTTCCCGTTGCTGTGCGTGATGCTCGCGCCGGTGATCATCTTCGGTTCGTTCCTGGCTTCGCGCCCGCAGTACGCGGGAGTCGGCGTCGGGTTGCTGATCTTCTTCAGCACCGGCTCGGTGCCGGACAACCTCACGATCTACAACCCCTACACCTTCATCAACGACTACATCGCCATGGTCATCGGCATGCTGGTGTGTGCGGCGGCGGGCGCGATCATCCTGCCGCCCAACAGTCGCTGGTTGTGGCGTCGGCTGGAGCAGGACTTGCGCGAGCAAGTGGTGTTCGCCATCAGCGGCAAACTCAAGGGCCTGGCGTCGGGTTTCGAAAGCCGCACCCGCGACCTGCTGCACCAGGCCTACGGCTTTGCCGCCGGGCAACCCCAGGTGCAACGCAACCTGCTGCGCTGGATGTTCGTGGTGCTGGAAGTCGGCCACGCGATCATCGAGTTGCGCAAGGAACAGGCGATCCTGCCGGTGCACCCGGCGTATGCCGAATCCCAGCCGTGGCGCCAGGCGATCCGGGTGATGGGCCGCTCGTTGGTGCGGCTGTTCCTGCAACCCAGCGCCAGCAACCTGGAGCGCAGCCTGATCGCCGTGGACCACGCCATCAGCCGCGTGCAGGCCACCGACGAACCCTTCGCCCCGCACTTCGACACCTCGGCCCTGCGCCGGGTGAAAAGCTACCTGCACTTTATCCGCACCTCATTGCTGGACCCGCAATCACCCCTGGCTGCCCTCAAGCCCGAAGGACCCGCCCATGCCTCGTGAAATCGCCTTCCACGGCGTCTACATGCCCACCATGACCCTGATGTTTCTGATCGCGGCGGGCCTGGCCTGGGCCCTTGACCGGTTTCTGGCCGGCTTTGACCTGTACCGTTTTTTCTGGCACCCGGCGCTGCTGCGCCTGAGCCTGTTCGCTTGCTTGTTCGGCGCCCTGGCGCTGACCGTCTACCGTTGAGAATGCCCCGATGAAAAAGTTTTTCAGCCTGCTCGCGACCTTGCTGGTACTGGCCCTGGCGATCTGGATTGGCCGCACGTTGTGGGTGCACTACATGGAAACTCCCTGGACCCGCGATGGCCGGGTGCGCGCCGACATCATCAACGTCGCTGCCGACGTCACCGGCGAAGTGGTCAACGTTCCGGTGCGTGACAACCAGTTGGTGAAAAAGGGCGACCTGCTGATGCAGATCGACCCCGAGCATTACCAGATTGCGGTCAAGCAGGCGCAATCCCTGGTGGCTTCCCGCAAGGCCACCTGGGAGATGCGCAAGGTCAACGCCCACCGCCGCGCCGACCTCGACGCCCTGGTGATCTCCAAGGAAAACCGCGACGACGCCAGTAACATCGCCGACTCGGCCCTGGCCGACTACCAACATGCCCTGGCCCAGCTTGAAGCGGCGCAACTGAACCTCAAGCGCACCCAGGTGGTGGCGGCGGTGGACGGCTACGTCACCAACCTCAACGTGCACCGTGGCGACTACGCGCGTATTGGCGAGGCGAAGATGGCGGTGGTGGATATGAACTCGTTCTGGGTGTACGGCTTCTTCGAAGAAACCAAGCTGCCCCACGTCAAAGTCGGGGACAAGGCCGACATGCAGTTGATGAGCGGCGAAACCCTCAAGGGGCACGTGGAAAGCATTTCGCGCGGCATCTACGACCGGGACAACCCGGAGAGCCGCGAGTTGATCGCCGATGTGAACCCGACGTTCAACTGGGTGCGCCTGGCTCAGCGGGTGCCGGTGCGGATTCATATCGATGAAGTGCCGGAAGGTGTGCTGTTGGCGGCGGGGATCACCTGCACCGTGATCGTCAACCAAACACAGAACTGAATGTGGGAGCGGGCTTGCTCGCGAAGGCAGTGTGTCAGTCAACGAAAATATCGACTGATCCACCGCATTCGCGAGCAAGCCCGCTCCCACATTTTGACCGTGTCAGGCCTGTAGAAACGTCTCGTGCAAGTGGCGCCACAGCAGGGCGCCACTGGCCTGTTTTTCAAACACCACGGTCGATCGCCGATCGGTTTGGGCACCGCTGCCATCCACCTGCTGTTCGCGATAACTTACCGTTGCGCCACGGGCATGTCGGTCAATCCCGGCAAACTCGCTGAGGCTGATCCTGAACCCGGGCCGCTTGCCGCCAGCCTGGCTGAACAGCTGGTTGAGCAGTGCAAAATCCAGTTGTTTGCCCGCCGGGGTGATCATGGAAAAGTCCGGCGAAAAACGCCTCAGCAAAACCTCCAGTGTTCCCTCGGGGGCTGTGCCGGCAAACCATTGTTCGATTTCGACATGGGCCTGGATCACTTCATCAAAAAAATCGCGGTAGTCAATCATCGTGTGGGCTCGCTGGCAGGGTGAAGCAGTGTCCGTACCTTGGACGCATCCAGGCACAGTACGGCAAATAACGGAAACAGGGTCAACGCTGCGGCAATCGCGAAGGTGACGGTGAACGAGTCCAGCGCAGCCAGCACCCCACTGAGCACGGCGGCACCGAGGCAAAAACTCAATTGCCGATTGATGTTCCACAAGGCGCTGGCATGCCCCATGCGCTCGGCCGGAATGTCGAGAAAGGCCAGGGTTTGCGCGGTGCTGCTGCACAGGCTGCCGCCCAGGCCCATCAGGAGGTAGGCGAGCACCACGACAACCGGGTGCGGCTCGATCAGCAACAGGATGCCGAGGGCTTGCAGCAGCATGCCCGCCAGCAGCAGCGGCCTCGGCCCGCAGCGATTGAACAGTTTTTTGCTCAAGGCAATCGCCAGCCCCGAGGCCAGCGCCCACGGCAGCATCAGCGCGCCGATGTGGCTGGCGGTAAAGCCGAGGCCGTGCAGATAAAGAATCGCCACCAGGCTGGTGCCGATAAACACCCCCGGGATGAACAGGTAAACCAGCATCGCGACCCGCAGCATCGGGCGGCGAGCCTGGCCCAATACGTGACCGAGCTCCAGCGCCGGGCGTGTGGACGCGGGCGTGTCTGCCACCAGCCAGCGCAAGGTCAGCATCACGGTGATCAGCGCCAGCGGCAGGTTGGCGAAAAAGATCCAGCGCCACGACACGCTGTCCACCACCAGGCCGCCCAATGCTGGCGACAACGCCGGAATCAGCAGCGCCACCAGCATGACCCTGGCTGTCAGTTGGCTGCGTTCTGCCGGCGGAAAATGCCGATAGGCCAAGGCTTGCCCCACCGGAATCAACAAGCCGCCACCCAAGCCCTGCAACAGGCGCCAGCCGATCAGTGCTTCAATCGAGGCGGCCTGGCCCACCAGCACCGAGGCTACGCCGAACAGCAACAGGCTGACGGCAATCAACCGGCGCTCACCCAGCAGCGCCGCCAGCCAAACGCTCAGGGGAATGACGACGGTCAGGCCGAGCATGTAGGCGTTGCCGATCCATGCCAGTTGCGTGACCGAGGCGTGCAACTCGCGGGCGATGTCCGGGTAAGCGATGGTGGCGACAAACATGTTCACCAGGTCGAGGGCGAAGCCCATTAGAAAGATCCAGGTGACTTTCGAGCGGTAGGTCATTGCGCAGTTCCTGCTGTGGATGGCGGCAGGGTAGGCGGGTGCGGGCACTTGGGAAACAGCGGTTTGACTGTTAGTTTGTCAAAAATATTTTGACAAAGGAGCGCGTGGCATATGGTCAGCCTGGATCGTTTCGACACCTTCAAGGCCGTGGTCGAGGCCGGATCGTTGACGGCAGCCGCTGATGTCCTCGGGCAGACGCGAGCGGTGGTGAGCTTCAACCTCAAGCGCCTGGAAGCCGAGCTGGGCGTGACCCTGCTGACCCGCAGTACTCGGCAACTGGCACTGACCGATGCGGGCGAACGCTTTTACCTGCGCTGCACGCGCATGCTGGAAGAAGCGCGCCTGGCGGTGGAAGAGGCCCGTTCGGAGCACAGCCAGCTCAAGGGCACATTGCGGATCACCACCACCGTCGAATACGGATTGGCGGTGGTGGTGCCGGCAGTGGAAACCTTTCGCGGCCTGCACCCGGAATTGAACATCCAGTTATCCACCTCCTCCAGCCACGCCGACCTGATCTCCGAGCGCTTCGATGTGGCTATTCGATTGGGGCGGATGCTCGACTCCAATCATCGGGCGGTGCAGCTGTCGAGCTACGAAATCCTCGCCGTGGCTGCACCGGGGTTTGCCGGGGTCGCCACGCTGGAAGAACTGGAGCAACTGCCCAAGCTGGGGCACGGGCGGCTGACGGAGTTGACGGTGGTCGACCCGGCCGGCCATGAGCACCTGTACCGTCCAGGCCCCGGCAAGGCTTCACTGGTTGCCGACAGTGCCGCGATTCTCCAGGCGTTTGCGGTGCGCGGGCATGGCGTGGCGATCCTGCCCCAGTGGCTGGTGCAGGAAGACCTGGATGCGGGGCGTTTGGTGCGGTTGCTGCCGGGGTATCGATTTGCGCCGCAGGGGGTGTACGCGTTGTACCCGGATACCCGGCATTTGCCCCTGAAAGTGCGGGCCTTCATTGATTTCATGAAAGGCTGATCAGCCGAGAAACCGTGTGGCGAGGGAGCTTGCTCCCGCTGGGGGGCGAAGCACCCCTGAAAAGGTCAGCGCATTCTTTCAGGAAACTTGGATGGGTGGTTTTGGGGCTGCTGCGCAGCCCAGCGGGAGCAAGCTCCCTCGCCACGGGGAGGCGGGGGCTCTTAGAGCTGGCCGCTCAGGCCAAAGCGCTTTTTCAATACGGTCTCCAGCAAGCCCTTGGGCAACAGCGCCGCCATCCACGGCAGTGCCCGGCAACCATTACCCGAGCGCAACAGGCGCGGCGGCGTGGTCTGTTGCACGGCCTTGAGCACGTCTGCCGCAAACTGGCTGGCGGGCGTAGGCCGATCCTGGGAGGCCTTGGCCCGGGCGCGGATGCTTTCGCGCAGTGGCCACCAGGGCGACTTTTCATTGATCAACAGTTCCGCCTGGGTGCCGGCGTTTTTTGCAAAACTTGTATCGATGGCGCCTGGCTGCACTTCCATCACCCGCACGCCAAACGGTGCGAGCTCCATGCGCAACGCATCACTCAAGGCATGCACTGCGGCTTTCGAGGCGCAATACGCACCGGCGAACGGTGTGACCAACACGCCGGACACGCTGCCGATATTCACCACCAACCCTTTACGGCGACGCAGGGCCGGGAACAGCGCCTGAGTCACGCCCACCACTGAGAATACGTTGGTCTCGAATTGCTGCTGCATCGCCTGGGTGCCGCCGTCGAGCAACGGGCCCATGGCGCCATAGCCGGCGTTGTTGATCAGCACGTCCAGCTCGCCGACCTGCCCGGCCAACTGCGCCAGTGCAGCGCTGTCGTTGACGTCCAGTTGCACCGCGTTAAAGCCGGCGCTGGCGAGTGCCGCCACATCCTCGCTGCGCCGGGCGCTGGCCCACACGTCAAAGCCGGCTTGCTTGAAGGCGTCCGCCAGGGCACGGCCAATGCCACTGGAGCACCCGGTGATCAGTACGTTGGGCATGGATCAGTCCTTTGTCGTTATCAGTCAGAGAAGCTGCCTTGCAAATGCTCGGCACGAAATTCCAGGGTTTGCGGGCGGTAGCCGGGGCGCAGCGGCGGCACTGGCAGGCAGTCTTCCCAGGTGGCGCCGGCCTGCAGTTCGCCGGGGCCGCGATAGCGCGGGGCAGCGTACACGTTGTCTGCCAGGTTGACCGTATCGCCCGGCGCATACGCGGCGATGCGCCAACGCAGTTCGGTCAGCGGTACGTTGTTGCCGTTGTTCAAGGTGAGCTTGAGCGGGCGGTCTGCCGGGCATTCTTTCGGCGCGTAGACGGTACGCAGTTCCAGGCGTGCCAATTGCTGGGCCTCGCGGTTGTCCAGCCACACCACCCCTACCGCCACTAATCCCAGGCCGGCCGCTGCGGCCAAAGACACCGGCAGCGCTTTGGCCGGGTAGCGCAGGAGCAGGATCAGCCAGGTAATGACCAGCAGAACGCCGATGAACACGATAAGTACCTCGCTTGCGGTGAGAAACCATCGTAGCTGACCCCAGGTAGGAAACCAATTTGATCGTCAAACGGGCAAGTCCAGCTTACATGCAGATATATATTCGAATTTTCCCACTGGAACGTCGCGTCTGTCTTACGCCACTGATTGATTTGTCATCGGATCGATATCACTTTTTCAGGAGTAACAATGGACTGGCTCCCTTTACGCGAAGGGTTAATTTTTAATGATCGTCAAACGCCACACCCACTATCACCCTGATCTCCCTCAACCGTCTCCTGCCCCGGAAGAGTCCCAAAAAAACCAGGCGCCTGCCTCAGTGAATCCTGCGCCGTATTCTGACCAGCCCATCACTGGCACACCTGTTGTCCCGGCCGTTCGGAGCATTCATCCGGCCACCCTCAACGCGTATGATTCTGGTAATCCCGCTTCTGCCCAGAAAGGGTTTTTCCGTCAGCACGAAGCACTCAACGATAAAATCAACCGGTTGCTCAGCCAGCAGCCCACCTATGAGATGTTTGTGAAGGCGTATCAGGAGTACGTTGCCAGCACTCCGGGGGCGGTGGGCGAAATTGGCTCCCTGTTTGCCAATGCTGTCAGCCGGTTTTGGACGACCCCCAAACAGTCCGAAGAAAATCCTGAGACCCCACAAGATGAACTGATCAACCTGCACCGGCAAATGCTCTCCAACCAGGCGGCCCTGCGCCTCGCGGACGGTACGCTAAGCTCTGTGAGTAAGGCGCTGATCGATAAGGCGTTCCGCTATCCCACTCTGGCGGCTCGGGAGAGTGCATTTCCCGATGGTTCTCGACCCGGTGTATATCCGATCACGGTTGATGACAACACGCCAAACGGCGCGCGCCTGGCGGGTTCCTTCATGATCACCGCCACCGATGGCTCCCGGGCAACGAGCCCTCACTGGCCCAATGGCAACAAAAATATCATGGCCGACAACGGTAATGGCCCCGTGGTGCTCTATACCCCTGGCGAAGGGTTTGAGGAATTTTCGACGCCTGCTCAATTGCAGGCGACGCTGATGCACCGCATTGATAAAGGGGGCGTTCCCGCAGCGCTGCTGTCTGAAAGTTTGCCCTTGTCGGCGGAAAACCTCCGTAAGCCGTTGCGCGGGGAAGACCTGACACTCAGTTTCGCTCCCACCAACGGAGATGTTGTAGCAGAAGCAATCCCTCAGCTTTTGGCGCGGCAAAAAGACGAACTGGTGGCTTTGACTCATTCAGACACCAGCGACTTGAACAATGCGCAAATCGAGCGAGCCATGAACAATGCTGCCAACTGGTCCTCTCAGTTGGACGGTAGCAACGCGATGCTGGCGCGGGGTGAAAAGCTTGAAGATAAACAAGAGCCGCAATGGTTGAAAAAACTGTCGCCCATGAACGAAGGGCACTATCAGTTTCTGGACGCAAGCGAGCAAAAATCCCTGCAGACCCTGGTGCCATTGCTGGAAAAAATCCCCTCGCTGCCGAGGTTTGCCAATCAGCAACTGAGTGATGAACTCAAGAAAAAATACCCGACGGCGAATGTCGATCCAGACACGATCGTGGTTACCACTACAACGCAATCCAGGGTCCATACCGGTCGGCCCGGAGCCTACGTTCCACGCAATGTCAGCAGAACACGAAGTTCACTGACTGACCTTGCCCTGAAAAACCCCACGGCGTGGCCTGCGGCAGAAAGTCATCAGTACAGTTCCGTGACATTCTCCGCACAACTGAAGGACTCATCAGGCAAACCGTTACTCGGAGCCGATGGTCAGCCTGTGGTCCTGGGAACGAATGAACTCAAGGCGCTGGTTAATAAACTGGACGTGGGTGGTCATTACGTCCAGTTGCTCAAGACGCGTATGACGCCGGACGCCGTGACGGGAGAGCCGGGGGAGCTTCGCACTGCGTGGAAAGCCAACCTGTCCGATGTCATGAAGAAACAGGCTTTCCTGGGGGAAATGAACCCGCAGGCTTATCCGCCAGGATCCCCGGCACCCGAGTGGGTGCAGACCCTGCTGGATTTCCCAGACCCCGCCACTCGGCCCCAGGTAGATGGAAAAACCATCATCGCCAACACGGTCAGTCATCTTGGCCAGGCACTTCAGGGCGTAGTCGTCATTGGCAACGGCGGGGACGGGCCGCTGGTGCTGTATAGCCCGGATGCGCCTGATGGTATGTCCTTTCGGCAAGTCGCCGACCAGGCGGCCCTGGAGGCGCTTTTTAAACAGCCGCAATGGCGCGCCTACGCTAAAAGCAAAGCGTCGCCACTCAATCCCGACAGTTTGGGCGCCGTCATCCAGGATTATAAAGACGGCAACATCGTCAAGAACCTGAGCCGTATTGGAAGGTTCAACGAGCTTACAAGCGATGCTTACCTCAAGCCTATCCAGGGCAACTTTCAGGACACTCTGTACAAACAGTTGACCGAAGTACTGATCGATAACGCGGATGTCAGTACTGTCAGCTCTGCCGAGGTGGCTAAAGAGTCGGCCTACAATAAGACGATGTTCGGCATCGAAATCGCCAGCATGTTCATGGACCTCCTTCCCGTTATCGGAAAGGGCATTTCGACTGCTGCGCGGATCACAAAAGCCGGGCTAAGGGTTATCAGGTCGCCAGGCCAATCCATCGTAAGCGTGCTCAACAAGCCCAACCGCCTTGCCATGATCTACGCTCGTTACGGCGGTGGCGGGGCGACGGCGGGTCAGACCGCCAGTCCAATCATGCGGCCGGTTCTGAAAGCCTTGCCGCCCAGCAGGGTCATTGAGCCACTGGCAAACACCACGATGGCCGCCGGGGCGCCTGCACCGCGCTTGGTGCCCGATATCAGCGCCCACTCCGTACCTGAAAGCCTGCTTGCCGGTCGTCCGATCAGGGGCGACGGCACTTATCAGGTGGGCGATCAGTTCTATGTGCGGTACACCGATGGTACCGGCGTCAACAAGCCGTATGAAATCAGCCCGATTTACAACGTCGAGGGCGGATATGTCCGGGTCATCGATCCGCAAACCAAAAAAACCGTGGCGTTCCTGCAGTCTGCGGGTGGTGGCGAATGGCGACAGAACAAGATGTTGGGTGGCGCGAGGGGAGACGCTGGTCAGGGCGTCAAACGCCCAGGCACCCTGGATATACAACCCGGGCCTTCCGGCGCCACCAAAAGACCGAGAACGCCCGAAGCCTTTCCAGGTGAAAAAGCCGGGCTGGAAGCCCCCGTCAAAGGCGAGAATGTTTATTACCACTACACGGGAAACAAGGCGTCCGCATCCATCAATAGCGACTGGCATCTGCAGTCTTCCTCCAAGGACCTGAAAGGAGCAGATTTACCCCGTGGTCAGGGACGGCATTACTTTACGGACCTGGGGCCTGAGGACATGACCCAGGATGATTTATCCAGGACGATTTTCGGTCGGCGCTCCGGTGGGAATACGAAGGATAAAATGACGCAATTCTATGAGATCAACACGTCGGGCTTGACGATAATGCCGACTGAAAATCCACATATTTTTTATGTGGATACGAAGTTTTCCATTCCCTTGAAGTATCGGGATGGTGATGGAAACCCGGTGGATCGGATCATTAAGAAGGGCCCGTTTACATAACGTCAAGGCTGATTGTACAAAGACAAGACCGCCCGTCACTCACTGCGGATAGGGGACGCAGTCAGTGACGGGCGCTTGTTTTTCCGCGATGTTACTGCGCGATGGTTTTCACCGACACACCACGCTCGATTGGCGTGGATCGACCGTAGATATCTTCAAAGCGCTCGATATCGTCTTCACCCAGGTAGCTGCCGGACTGCACCTCGATAATCTCCAATGGAATCTTGCCCGGGTTACGCAAACGGTGCACCGAGGCAATCGGGATGTAGGTGGACTGGTTTTCGGTGAGCAGGAACACGTTCTCGTCACAGGTGACTTCGGCGGTGCCGCTGACCACGATCCAGTGTTCGGCGCGGTGGTGGTGCATCTGCAACGACAGGCACGCGCCCGGTTTCACCGAGATGTGCTTGACCTGGAAGCGCCCGCCCATATCCACCGAGTCGTACGAGCCCCATGGACGGTACACCTCGCAGTGGTTCTGGGTTTCGCTGCGGCCCTGCTCGTTGAGGGTGTTGACCATCTGCTTGACGCCCTGGACCTTGTCCTTGTGGGCAATCATCATCGCGTCCTTGGTTTCCACCACCACGATGTTTTCCAGGCCGATCACCGACACCAGCTTGCCATTGCCGTGGATCATGCAGTTCTTGCTGTCCTGGATCACCACGTCGCCTTTGCTGACGTTGCCGTTGGCATCTTTTTCATTCACGTCCCACAGCGACGCCCAGCAACCCACATCGCTCCAGCCGGCGGTCAATGGCACCACGCAGGCCAGTTGGGTTTTTTCCATCACGGCGTAGTCGATGGAATTGTCCGGGCAGCAGGCGAAAGTGGCTTCGTCGATGTCGATGGTGTCGGCGGTATGGTTGCTGCGTTCCAGAGTCAGCAGGCAGGTGTCGTAGATGTCCGGGTCGTGTTTTTTCAGCTCTTCGAGGAAGCGGCTGGCCCGGAACAGGAACATGCCGCTGTTCCAGAAATAACCACCGCTCTTGACGAACTCGGTGGCACGTTTTTCATCCGGTTTTTCCACGAACTGCTGCACGCGGCTGACGCCCTCGGGCAGCAGCGAATCGTTGGTCGACTTGATGTAGCCATAGCCGGTTTCCGGACGGGTGGCCGGTACGCCGAACAGCACCATTTCGCCACGCTCAGCCGCCACAGTGGCCAGGGCCAGGGCGCGTTGCAGGGCTTTCTGGTCATCCAGCACATGGTCGGCGGGCAGCACCAGCATCAGCTCGTCGCGGCCTTCGTTGACCAGCATCATCGCCGTCAGGGCCACGGCCGGCGCGGTATTGCGGCCGAACGGCTCCATCAGGATGCGCTGGGTTTCCAGTTTGCGGGCAGCCAGTTGCTCGTTGACGATAAAGCGGTGGTCCTTGTTGCACACCACGATGGGCGCGTCCATGCCGTCGAACACCAGGCGCTCCAGGGTTTGCTGGAACAAGGTGTGCTCGCCGGTCAGGGCCAGGAACTGCTTGGGAAACTGTTTACGCGAAAGCGGCCAAAGACGTGAGCCGCTACCACCGGAAAGGATTACTGGGATCATGGTGTTTCTCCTTGAATCAAATTTGGTTAGAGCCTGTGGGAGCCGGGCTTGCCCGCGATGGCATCACCTCGGTGTACCTGATACACCGAGTTGTTCGCATCGCAGGCAAGCCAGCTCCCACAGGGGGCAGCGTCAATCTGAAAATCTAATCAGCGGGTCGACACAGGGCGTTTCACCCACACTGGCGACAGGTTGGCGCCGGTGCCGGTGACGTACAGCACTGCGGCCTCACCGCGTTCCAGAGCTACCGGCTTCACGTCGCCGACTTTTTTATCGCCTTCATACAGCGCCAGGCTGACCTTCACCGGGTTGATCTCGCGCTCGCCACGGCCCTTGGCGGCCACGGCCTGGACCACGTCGGTCTTGCCATCGGCGGTTTTCAGGGTCAGCGACTTGTCACTGAGGTTCTGCACGCGCACCAGGGATTTCTGCTTGTTCTTGAACGGCGGTTCTTCGATCAGTTGCGGTTGGCCGCTGCCGCTGCTGACCAGGGTGTAGTAGTGGTCGGCGGCGAGCTTGACCGGCAGGGTCTGGCTGCCGACCTTGGCGCTGTAGTCACCGCCCGGCATGAAGCTGAAGTCACTGCTGGCCAGCGGTGCAACCTCGTTGAGGTTGGTGCTGCCGACGGTGGCGCTGACTTCCTGGTTGCTGGCGTTGTACACCCGCACAAAGCTCGAGCCTTTTGGCGCGACGGGACCGTAGAGGGCGGCGTCGCCACCGGCGAAGGCGGACATCGAAACAACGCTCATGCCGGCGACGAGGGCAAAAGTTTTTGCGAGGTTAGTAGTGAAAGTCATGTGAGTTACCTCTCTTTCAGTTTTGCGCCCGGTCGGGCGTCTCGGAGTTCATGTTTTTAACGGTGGGGGTGTTGATAGCCATGTTCTGTTGGCGCATACCGGCTTGTTTGAGCTGCGCAACCCACTGCGGGTCGGCATCGCCGATTTCGTTGTTCACAGGCAGATAACGCTCGGGAAACTCCCAGATCAGCACCTGTGGCGGGCTGTTCTTGAAGTCGTCGCTTTTCAGGTAGCTGAGCATCGGCAGGATCGGGCCGTGGCCGTCTTCGGAGTAGTTGATGACGTCGCTGCCCAGGGCTTGCTTCAGCGCGCCGACAAAGTTCCAGTTCGGGTTGGCGCTGTAGCTGGTGCCCACCAGGGCCACCGGGGTTTCACTGTCGGTGAACAGCGCGTCGTCGCCTTTGGTTTCAGCCAGGTGCGTCACGCGTTTTTGCAGTGGCTCCTTGGGCGGCATCAGGTTTTCGAACAGCGGGTCCAGCGGCAGGAACAGGCGCAGGTCGCCCTTGTGTGGCTCGGTCTTCTCGGCTTCGGTGACAAAGCGTTGAGGCTCGCCGCTCAGGGGCGTTTTGTTGGCAATTGTCTTGGCCAATTCTTTGGCCGCCACTTCAGCGCCGTCCGGGGTCCAGTGGGTGTCGGTGCGCAGGAACACTTGCTGGCCGTGCAGCTTGGCCTGTTGCAGCGGGCCCATCAGGTCAGGGGCGACGATCTTGTCGGCGGCCATGCGGGCATGGAAGTCCTGGTACAGACCGGCGCGGATGCTCGCCGGCTGCACTTCACCCAGGTGTTCCGGGTACAGCCGCACCTTGGCCGGCACGATCGCCATCACCAGTTGGATACCCTGGGCCTTGAGCTTCTGGCGCACGCCTTCCACCAAGGCATAGTTGCCTTGCAGGTTCTGGTCTTCGTTGACGATGGGGTTGAATTCCTCGTCGCTGTACAACCAGTGGTCGCGGCCAATCACCACGCCAGGGCGGCCTTCGTTGAACAGCTTGTAGTCCAGCGCTGCCCAGAGGTTGGTGCCCAGGCGCTTGATCGGGAACTGGTCGTCGTAGTGGGTCTCGACAGCCTTGGTCCAGCGGCCGTTGAGCACGGTGGCGTCGGCGTTGGTGCTGAAGCCCAGGAAACTGCGCATCGACCAGGCGCCCAACGCCAGCAGCACGGCGAGGAACAAGGCGATGTAGAGGACGCGTAATGAACGGGTCATGGTCGGCTCCCTCAGAACTGGAAGTAAAGGAACGGCGAGAAGCTCTGCGCCGAAAGTTTGAGAATCGACGCCACGAACAGCAGCAGTACGGCGGCGCGCATGGCGTAGCGTGGCCAGGTGGCGCTCCAGTAGGCCGGTTGCACGGTGGCCTCGGTGCCCACGGTATAGCCGGGCTCATGGATGCTGCCCGGGTTGTCGCCCGGTACGGCCTTGATCAAGCCCGGTTGCGCAGTCGCCGGGCCATCGGCCTGGGTGTTCACCGCAGGCTTGGTTTTTTCCGGTGGGCGGTTGCTGTAGAAGTCCCGCAGGCCGAAGAACGCCAGGGTTGCGTACGCCACCACCAGGGTTGCCACTTGCAGGCCGGTGAGGCTGGCGCGGTTGAGTTCCGACAGCGACCACTCGCCGAAGCTGAACATCGCGCCGTACATACGGCCGGCGACGTGCAGGTTTTCCGAGCGGAAGATCACCCAGCCCATCACCACCAGCAGGAAGGTGAAGGCCCAGCGCACAACGTTGAAACTGCGCGGTGCGGTGTTGAGGCCGATGGCTTTTTCAATCGCCAGCCACATGCCGTGCCAGGCGCCCCACACGATGTAGGTGATGTTCGCACCGTGCCACAGGCCACCGAGGAGCATGGTCAGGAACAGGTTGCGGTAGGTGGTCAGCGTGCCTTTACGGTTGCCGCCCAGGGTGATGTACAGGTAGTCACGCAGCCAGGTGGACAGGCTGATGTGCCAGCGCCGCCAGAACTCGGTGATCGACTGGCTGATGTACGGCTGCTTGAAGTTTTCCATGAAGCGAAAACCCATCATCAAGCCCAGGCCGATGGCCATGTCGCTGTAGCCGGAGAAGTCGAAGTACAGCTGCGCGGTGTACGCCAGTGCGCCGAGCCAGGCATCGCCGGTGGTGGGGTTTTGCAGGGCGAAGCAATGATCGGCGACCACCGCCAGGGTGTCGGCGATAAACACCTTCTTGATGAAACCCTGCATGAACCGCGTGCAGCCCTCGGAGAATTTATCGAGGGTGTGGGTGCGGTTGTTGAACTGGTCGGCCAGGTCGCGAAAGCGCAACACCGGGCCGGCAATCAGGTGCGGGAAGATCGCCACGAACGCCGCAAAGTCGATCAGGTTGCGGGTGGCCGGGGTGTCGCCGCGGTACACGTCGATGATGTAGCTGATGGACTCGAAGATGTAGAACGAGATCCCGATCGGCAACAGCACGTGGGTGAGGATGAAGGGTTCCAGGCCCGCCGACTTCATCATCAGGTTGATGCTGTCGACACCGAAGTTGGCGTACTTGAAGTAGCCGAGGATGCACAGATCGACCGCCACGCCCAGCAGCAGCCAGCGCTGGGCGGGCTTGGTGCGCACGCCTGCCGCACCGACCTTGAGGCCGATCCAGTAGTTCCACAGCGTCACGGCGGCGAACAGCGCCAGGAAGTCCACTCGCCACCAGGCGTAGAACACATAACTGGCAACCAGCAGCAGCAGATTGCGATAGCGTTGCCCGCTCAGGTAGTACAAGCCGAGGAAGATCGGCAAGAACAGGAACAGGAACACATTGGACGAGAAAACCATCCCGATCTCTCCATGTTTAACCAACAGTCAAGGGCCAACGGCCCCCCCAAACCCCCCACCGAAATGAGAGGGCTATGTGATCGTTCCCACGCTCTGCGTGGGAATGCCTCACTGGACGCTCTGCGTCCGCTTTTGGGACGCGGAGCGTCCCTGGCTGCATTCCCACGCGGAGCGTGGGAACGATCAGCGACTAGCTGCCTTTGTTGCCTTTCTCATGCGCCGGGTCGTAGACCTTGGTCAGGTCACCCCCCAGGCGGAACGTCTTGAACGGCTGCATCCCGTGCTTGCGCTCGATCACATCCGGGGCGCAGGTGTAGAGGGTGCAGAAGGGCTCAAGCCAGGCAAATTTCATGTCTTCCTTGAGGTCCTTCATGTCCTGTTCCTTGCCGTTCTTCTGCTCGAAGATCTCCGGGTCTTTCACCCCGGCCAGCACCTTGTCACCCAGGCGTTTCAACGCGCCGTTGTTTTCCTGGCGCAGGTCCACACCGTTCACCAGGGCAAAACTGGCGATCATCGCCAGCGGCGGCAGGGCGTAGTTGTGGTACGACAGGGCCCGTTGCTGACGCTTCAATTCGTTGGGCAGGAAGCCTTGGGCATCCACCTGGTTGGCGCCGACCTTGTATTCCTTCACGGCCCAGTCAAACAGGTCGCGGCGGTTCACGGCGACGGAGGTCGCCATCACCGACCAGGCAGCCCAGTAGGAGTGGTTGTTGGTTTTATCCAGCGGCAGGTTGTCCCAGTCGCTCACCACCTGGTCGGCCATTTTGCTGAACCAGGCTTCGATCAACTGCGACTCCTGCTGGTGGTTGGCCAGCGGATGAGAGTCGGAGAACTTCAGGCGCACATAGGCCGACGCCATGCTGCCCAGTGCCCATTTGCGCATGGACTTGCCGGTGTGGTTGAAGTCCTTGGACATCAATGCATCGGCCTTGGCCCAGCTCGTGAGCCAGTTCAGCGTGCATTCCAACTGCTCCGGACGGCCGTCGCGCATGAATTGCATCACGCGCTTGCTGGTGTCTTTTTCCAGCTTGGTGATGTCGGCGGTGCTGTCGCGAAAGGCTTTTTCGGACTGCACATTCAGGGTGGAACGAGCCTTGTCCGAACCTTCGTACTTGCTGCGAAACTGCAGCGAGCCGGTGTACGGCGCGGGCATGGCGTCGCAGTCATTCTTGAAGTCGCCGGTCTTGAATGCTTCCACCGGGGCGAAATAACCCTGGGGCGGACGCAGTGGTGCGGCGGCGTTGACTTGGCCGGCAAACATCGCCAGGCCCAGCAGCGTTGGAATCAATAACTTCTGCATAAGTAACCTCATTGCCCCGTTGAAGCAGTCTGTTGACCACCGGCGGGGAATACGTTGCGTGTGCAAATTTTCGCTTCGACTTTCTGCGCGGCCTGGCCCGCTTCAGGGCCCTGCACTTCCACGGCCAGCAGGTTTTGCGTGGCCCAGTCTTCATCGGTGCGCAGTTCAAAGGCGAAACGCCCGTCTGTATTGGATGTTTCGGGTTTCTCGATCTTGATGTCCTCGTGGCGCCCGTTCATGTACCAGAGGGTGGCTTGCAGGGTTTTCACCGATGGGTCGGCGAAGCGGATGTCGACCTGGTGACTGCTGTTGCGCAGGTCTTTGTTCGAACTGTTCACCAGCAATTCGTTCTTGCCGGGTTTCAGCGTGGTGCTGGCGCTCATCTGGGCGGTCTTGCCTTCACAGCCGTTGTCCAGCAGCGACATCATCTGGCGGTAGATGGTCTCCTGGTCCAGGCGATACAGCGGCGAGAATTCCCAGATCAGGATCTTCGGCGGGGTCTTCTGGAATTCTTCGCTGCCCAGGTACTGGATCATCGAGCCTTCCAGGCCACCACCGGGGAAGGCGACGTTAAGGATGTCGGCACCGATTTCCTGTTCCAGGAAGCCGGCGAAATTGTAGTTCTTGCCACTGTGGCTGGTACCCACGAGGGTGATCTGCGGGTTGCCGGAATCACCGAACAGGTCGCCGTCTGCCGCTTCGCCCTTGGGCTCGGTGGTGAACTGGTCCATGTACTGGATCGCGTAGCTGGTGCCGCACAGTTGCCCGGCCATGTTGTGCAGGGTGCCGGTCTTGCCCATGCGCCCGGAGCGCTTGGTCTCGAATTCGCGCTGGGGGATGCCGGCAAATTCAGGCATCGCCCGCACTTTCGCGCCGACGATTTTGGCGGTGCGCTGGGCGCCGTATGGCGTCCAGTGTTGGTCGCCGCGGAAGTAGAAATCGTGGGCCGGCAATTCATCCGGCAGTTGCTCGTTGGTCAGCGGCGACAGGTCCGGTACGACGTAGCCCATCTTGGCGAAGCGCCCGAGCATGGTCTTGTAATTGCCCAGGGCCTTGTCGAAATCGAACTTGGCTTTCTCTTCAGGGTTGAGCTTGTTGCGGTTCACCAAGCCACGGGTCGGCTGGTAGACCACCACCAGTTCCACGCCCTTGCTCTTGAACGCATCGTGCAGCTGCTGCATGCGTTTGTAGCCGGCGGGGCTGGTGTCGAATTCGGTGCGCAAGTCTTCCTGGGTCCGGAACAGCCAATCGCCCTGAGCTTGCACCAGGGTGGTGAAGTTCTGCTGGTAGCGCGTGGTGTAGTTCTTCGCGTCGTGGGCGGCCGGGCACAGGCTGCAGCACGGTTCGGCGGTGAAGGTTGGCGCCTTGATTTCGTCGGCGCGCACGCCCTGGCTGGCCGCGAGCAGGCCGAGGGTCAAACCCGAAAGGCTGAGCAGTTTGATCATGTGTGGGTGCATAAAGGTCATCCTCAGTCCTGCATTTCGGTCTGGCGTTCGACAGGGTCGATCAGCACGGCTTTCTTCTGGCGTACCAGCAAGTCGAGGATCTCTTCCTGGCGATCGCCAAGAACGCCCGAGAAGCTGATGCCACTGGATTTGGTCGGCGCAAGCATCGATACGCGGTACAGCTCGACACTCAACGGCGAGTCGATGGACAGCGGCCCGCTGCCGTTGGCGGCCAGCTCACCGCCCACCACAATCAGCGAGACCTTGGTGTCGAACGGGTCGAGGGCGATGTCGCGGTCGGTGTCGGTCAAATCCTTGATGTGGCCGTACACGCCGGTCAGCCCGTTGGCCATGGCAACGTTCTCGTACAGGCGAATGTTCACGCTGTTACGCACGCGGATGCCGTGGCGACGGTTGCTGATCACCTTGTTGCCCCACAGCAGGTTATCGCCGCTCTCATAGAGGGTGATGCCGTCGGTGTGGTTGCGGTAGATCTCGTTGTCGGCGATCAGGTTGTTGACGCTGTTACGGTCGATCACCAGGCCCGAGAGCTTGTTGTCGAAGCTGCGGTTGTTGAAGATGAAGCTGTCGTTCACTTCCCGGGAAATGATGATGCCGTGCTTCTTCTTCGTGCCGTAGACGGTGTTGTCGGTGATGATCAGACCGTGTGAACGGTCGTGGGGGTCAATGCCGTAGACGATGTTGTCCTTGTAGGTATTGCCCTTGAGCACAAAGCCGGTGGTTTCGTAGCAGTAGAAGCCGTACCACATGTCCGAGAACTCGGAGTCGACGATCCAGCCCGTCGGTTCAGGACGCTTGAGCACCTTGGCCATGTTCGGCGTGTATTGGGAAATACTCACGCCATACGACTTACTGTTGGCGTAGCCGAAACTGGCCATCTTGCTATTGGCGATGTAGGTCTCGGTGCCGCCCCAGGCCAGCAGGAACGGGCGGAATTCCTTGGGCGACTGGAAGGTCGCCGGGCCGTTGGTCTTCTCGCGCCAGCCGGTGATTCTGGTGTCACGTACGAACAGCTGGCCGTCGTTGATCAGGAACGAACCGGCTTCCTGGGACAGTCGCAGCTCTTGAGTCTGCTTGTCGATTTCGAGGATGCCTTTACGGCCCACCACGATCGGCAACTTGGCCAGGAACACCCCCGGCGAGGTTTCGCTGAAGTACTGCTTGGGCACTTTCTTCAGCAGGTCCTTGAGGTTCATGTAGCCGTCGTCGACAAAGATCGCCTGGGGAATGCCGTGCTGACGCACTACCCATTCGGCCATCTTGTTGTCGCCGCCGATGAAGTCCTTCAGGGCGTCTTCCTGCATCATCCGGCGGATGCTGATTTTGCCTGGCTTGGTACGCACGATCTTTTTCGCGATATTGGCCGCGGTGTAGCCGGACACGTCCGGCAGCGCAGGCTTGGCCATCTCCAGCGGCTCGGTCGGCGGGCTGGAGATGGTGTAGGTCTTGGCCTGTTGCAGCTCTTTGGCGATGGTCGGCGCTTTGTCGGCGAAGGCCGAGGCGCTGGCCAGCAGCATGGCCGCGACGAGCAGGCTTTGAGACTTCATTGCGCAGGCTCCCATCAGAACTTCCAGATCACGTCGACAAAGGCGCGATGCATGTACGAGTCGACCTGGCTGCCATAGGCGTCGCCCGGCTTGAACACGCCTGCACGGAAGCGCACCAGGGCCGACGGCTCGTCGATCGACTGGCTGAGCCCGGCCGGCAGCAGGCCTTTCTTGAAGTACTTGGTGACCACCAGGTCCATCTCCTGGCCGAGATCTTTCTTGCCGTCTTCAAGCGGCAGGGACGTGCTGGACAGGATCGCTCCGGTCACGTCATCGGTGTTGTTCTGCACGGCATCGATGCCGTTGCTGCCCACCGGCTTGTTGCCGTCTACGCGCCAGAACTTGTGGTACACAAGGCTTGCGTCATAGTCCTCGCGCAGCTGCCAGGACCCGAACAGGCTCATGGACTGCATGTTGTTCATCTCGCCGCGAAACGCTTCGCCGAAGCGGTGGACGCGGGACTGGGTACCGGTCCAGTTTGAACGGTTGCTTTGCAGGCCGTTCTGCTCGTATTCGGCACTGGCGCGGGAGTAGGCGGCGCCCACTTGCCACTGCGGGTCGAGGCGCAGGCGTACACCCAAATCGGTGGCCCAGCCATTCACGTCATCGCTGCGCTTGGCGTTGGCCGGGCGGGTGCCGTCGGCGTTCAAGGCGTTGACCGTGTCGCGGTCGCCCTGCATGCCGGTGACGCTCGCCCAGTAGTTGACGGTGTTGGTGTTGCGCCAGTTGTAGGCGTCGCTGTTGGCTTCGATGCCGAGCCAGGTCAGGTCGCCGTTCTCGCGCTTGTCCAGCGAGTCGGTGGCCACGCCCGGTTCCGGGTAGTCGAGCTTGCCGTCATCATGGGTGTGGTGAGCGCGCAGGCCGATCCACTGGCCTGGCGTCCACTGGTAGGCGGCGTCGGCGTACAGGTGCTGACGGTCCTTGTCCTTGGGCGACAGTTCCTTGAGGTCGGTGCGGTATTCGCTGAAGCGCTCGGCGACGCCGACATTGGCCTTGAGCAAGGTGGTGTCGAAGGTCCAGTTCAGCGCTTCGATATTGGTGTCGCGCCATTGGCCGTCGTCATTGCGCAGGCGTTGGCGACCGAGCTTGAGGATCTCGCCGGGGTAGGGCGTGAAGCCGCCATAGGCGACCCAGAACTCGCGCATCGCCAGGTAGTTCTTCTTGCTCTTGCGGTCGTCATTGCTGGTCTGTTGAGTGGCGTCATCCGAGGACTGTTGCAGGGTGTCGGTCTCGATGATGTCGCTGGAGGTCACGGCCTGGCCCATGGCGTAGGCGCTCCAGTTGCCGCTTTCACCGTAGATCCACGGGCGCAGGTCAAGGCCGATGCCGTTGACGTCGCCGCCTTTCTGGGTGCCCAGGTCGCGGTCATCTTCGGACTGGCCGGTGACTTTGACTTCCAGGCCGAAGTTCTTGGCTTCGGTCAGCGCCGCCAGGGTCGGGCACGACCACAGCAGGGCGAAGGTCAGGCCGATACCGGCCTTGACGAATGGGTTGAGCTTCATAGGGATTCCTCGCCGTCTTCTTCTTGCAGGGCGTGCAATTGCAGCGTGCTTTGGGCCAGGGTGCCGCGCACGGCCAGCTCCTGTTGCACCAGGCGTTGGCCTTCGGCGCGTTGTTCCGGGGTCAGCGGCGCTTCGAGCTGGGTCGCCAGGTCGTTGGCTTCCGGCGTGTCCTGGGCCTTGGCCAACTGGCTGAAGACATAGGCGTTAAGCGGGTCGGGCTTGGTGCCTTTGCCTTGGGAAAACAGTTGGGCAATCGCGAAGTCGGCGCTGTTCTGGCCGTTGCGCGCAGCGGTCAACAGATGGTCCAGGGCCTTTTGCGAATAGACCTTGCCCAGGTAGCCACGGCGGTAGATCTGGCCGAGGTAGTAGTCGGCGGCGACTTCGCGGCCGACGGCTTTCTGGAAGTGTTCTTCGGCGGCCTTGGCGTCAGCCGGGACCCACTTGCCTTCGTAGTAGAGCTTGCCCAGCAACAGTTCGGCGCGGGGCTGGTCGGCGGCGCGGCCGTTGTCGAGGTACTTCATCATCTGGTCGACGTCGCCCAGTTCCGGGAAGTCGTAGAGCAGTTGCGCCAGGCTGACCCAGGAGGCCGGGTAGCCGGGGGCGATTTTTTCCAGCAGGGCCTGGGCGGTTTTTTCGTCGGTCTTGCCCAGGCTTGCATCACCCAGTACACGCGCCACGCTGTCGACTCGCTGGGCGGTGACGGTGCCGCGGCTGTAGCCGGCTTCCATCTGCTTGAGCAGGTCGGCCTGTTTTTCCGGCTCGGCTTTTTTCTGGTAGACCGTGGCCAGCTCGACGTAGCAGATATCGGTGGTGTTCAGCGCCGCCTTGCAGATGCTTTCCACTTCATCCAGGTGCTGGTCGTAGGTGTCCTGGGTGCGGTACAGCAGCACCTGGGCGAGACCGGCTTCCGGGTAACCCGAGGCGCGCCATTTGCTGATCTGCTGCTGGGCGTTGATGTTCGGGAAACTGTGCGGGTATTGCAGGTAGAGCATTGCCAGCGGGATCAGGGTGTTGCCTTCGCCATTGGCAAAGGCTTTTTTCAGCAGGCCTTCGGCTTCATGGTGTTCGGCTTCGGTCGCGCCGGGCTTGGCCACCAGCAGGCGGCCCAGGCGTGCCTGGGCACGGGGCGAGGTATCGGCGGCCGCGCGGTACGTCGCTTCGGCCTGCTTGATTTGCTCGGGGTCGCGGGTGCCGACCTGGATATCCGCCAGGCCCACTTGGGCCTCGCTGTAGCCCAAATCCGCGAGCTGCTGGTAGTTCTGCTGCGCAGTGACGGTGTCGCCACGTTTCAGCGCTTCATTGGCCAGGCGTTGGTCGGGCAGGCCGGCGCAACCGGCGAGGCTGACCGCAACAGCCAGCAACGCCGCAGTTCCCATGTAGGAGCGGGCTTGCTCGCGAAGGGGCCCTGTCAGTTGATGCATGTGTTGGCTGACACACTGCTTTCGCGAGCAAGCCCGCTCCCACAGGGATTGCGGTATTTTTGAGAGAGTCATCACAGGCATGTCCTCTGCTTACAGACCGTTGGCCATGGCTTTGTCGATCAGCCAGTTCAGGGACGGGCCGCGATCGCTGGTCACTTCAACCGGGCGACCGGCGTAGGTGCTGTCCAGCGGGGCATCGGGTTTGATCTGCACGCGGATGTCGGAGGACATTTCGCTGCTGTTCAGGCTGGTGCTGCTGACGATGGTGCCGGTGCGTACCTGCTCTTCATCCGCTACCTGGAAGTTCACGCGGGTGCCCGGGCGAACGTCGGCAAACTGGCGATAGGAGAAGCGTGCATCAACGTTGGCCTGGCTGCCGCGTGGCACCAGTTGGAAGATCACGTCGCCCTTGCTGGCGTACTGACCGTCGGCGACCAGTTGCTGGGCCACGACGCAGTCGCACGGGGAGGTGAGGGTGCCGGTCATTTGCTTGCCGAACAGCTCTTCGACCTTGGCCGGTTGCAGCTGGTCTTCGTCCAGATGGCCCTTGAGCACGTCGAGCATGCTGGTGCTGAAGGTTGCCAATGGCGCGCCTTTGGCGGCGACCGCATCGCCTTTGATCAGGCTTTGCACGGTGCCATCGCGGGGCATGGTCACGTTCATCCCGGGCACGCTCACCAGGCCGGAGGTGGCGTGGCTGACGAAGTACATGCCGTACACCGATTTGACGACAAAACCGAAGGCAACCAACCCCACCACAAAGATCCCGAGGCTGAAGGTCACCGCCCGCAGGCGGCCCGCCGCAGTCATGTTGCTGCCGCCGTCCTTGACCTTGCGCGCCTTGGTGAAGTTGTCGCGTTGCAGGGTTGCCAGCACGTCACCCATGGTCACGATGTCACCGGCCAGGTGCGAGGTGATCAGGTGGCGCAAGGTGGAGATGTCTTGTGCATCGAGGTTCTGGAACTGGCAACCGGTGCGGCCGGTCTGGCGGTCGTGGGAACGGATCAGCAGCTCTACGTCCATCGCCAGGCCGAGGTTATCGATCACGAACTGCAGGCGACCCTTGTGCACATCACCGACTTTCAGGGGTTGCTGCGCGGCGTTGAACGCCAGGCCGCCGGCGGACAGGTCGATGACCCGTACTTCCATGGGCGTGCGGTCGGCGCCGAAGAAGCGCAGCTTGGCCGGGATTTTGACCCGGGCGTGTTGGCGCTGGGCTTCGGATTCGTGGACAACGTTGGCGTTTACTGGGCTATTCATGGTGTTTAGTTCCTAGTTAATTCAGGCTTGGCAGGGTCAAACCATCATCAGCAACACGGCGACGAAAATGCTGCCGGCGGAGAAGGTCATGGTCCGAGACGACCAGGTGTTGAACCAACGTTGAAAGCTGGCCAAATCGCGGGTCAGTTTGGTGTCCTGGCGGGTCCAGGACTGTTGATCGAGGCGGAAGAACACGTAGATCTTCACCAGCGCGCCCATGATCTGGTTGTAATAGAGAATCACCGGGTAAGCCGGGCCGATCTTGTGGCCGGAGCACGACAGCAGCAGGGTCAGAATCAGGCGGGTGATGCCGATCCACAGCAGGTAGGCGAGGATGAACGCGCCGCCGTATTTGAAGGTGGCAATGATCGCCACGGTCAGCCCCAGCAGGGAGGTCCACATCGACACTCGTTGATCAAACAGCACGATGCTGGTGAACAGGCCCAGGCGACGCATACCCAGGCCCAGGGCACGTGAGTTCTGGCGCAGGTTGTTGCCGTACCAGCGGAACATCAGTTTGCGGCTGGCCTTGATAAAGCTCTTTTCCGGCGGGTGTTCCACGGTGTGGATCGCGGCGTCCGGTACGTAGAAAGTGTCGTAGCCCAGGCGCATCAGGCTGAACCAGCTGGACTTGTCGTCACCGGTCAAAAACTTGAAGCGGCCCAGGCGCCAGTGTTGCAGCGAGTCGCTTTCCACATCGGCAATGAAGCCCGGGTCGGTGACCACGTTGGCGCGGAATACCGACATGCGGCCGGTCATGGTCAGCACGCGTTTGGACAGGGCCATGGAGCACATGTTGATGTGGCGCTGGGCGAAGCGCAGCTTGTGCCACTCGCTCATGATGTAGCCGCCGCGCACTTCGCAGAACTCGTTGGTGGTCAGGCCGCCGACATTGCCGAACAGCTGGAACCACGGCACGGTCTTGCGCACTACGCCCTCGGCGAGCACGGTGTCGCCATCGATCACGGCCACTACGGCACGGTCGTCCGGCAGGTGGCGGGAGATGGCGCGAAAACCGAAGGCCAGGCCGTCACGCTTGCCGGTGCCGGCGATGCGCACGAAGTCCAGTTTGACGTGGTCGGGCGGGTTCATCCTGGCCCACAGGCTCTTGACCAGCAGCTCATCGGACATTTCCACCAGGGAGCAGACCACGGTGGTAGGGAAGCCACATTCGATGGCCTCGCGGATCACCGAGCTGTAGACCTGGGCCGTGGTCAGCGCGTCGATCCGAAAGCTGGTAACCATCAGGAATACATGGGACGGGTCTGCTGCCTTGCCCAGCTTGCGCACTTTGCGCCGCAGGTGCGGGTAGACCACGTACAGGAACAGCATGCCGCGAAAGAAATGCGTAGCACCCATCGAGTAGCGCCAGATACCGACGGCGCCAATCAGGAAAATAAAATTCTTCGACTCTGAGTCGAACGTACTCGCCGGCAACAGCAGGGCGAGTCCCATCAGCAGGCTCAGGAAAAACAGCCAGCCGGCAGATTGGAGGAGTACGTGTTTTAACTTGGACATAGGCGTCATTCCGCAGGTGAAGGAGGCTTCAAGCAGCAAGCGCCGGGGATCAGGACGCTTGCCGCTTGAAACTTGCCGTTGCTGTTACCAGCAAATGCCTTCGGTACGGCCGCTCACGCTGGTGGCTTTGGACATGAAGCCCACCAGGTCGACCACTTGCTTGCCGTGGGGTGCGTTGTGCGCCAGGGCACGGAACTTCTCGTCGCGGTTGCCCAGGATGATCACGTCGGAGTTGTTGATCACTTCGTCGAAGTCCGAGTTGAGCAGGGACGACACGTGAGGGATCTTGCCTTCGATGTAGTCCTTGTTGGCGCCGTGCACGCGAGCGTATTCGACGTTGCTGTCGTAGATGCTCAGGTCGAAACCCTTGCCGATCAGCATCTCCGCCAGTTCCACCAGCGGGCTTTCGCGCAGGTCATCGGTGCCGGCCTTGAAGCTCAGACCCAGCAGGGCGACTTTGCGTTTGTCGTGGCTGGAAACGATGTCGAAGGCGTTCTGCACCTGGGACTCGTTGCTGCGCATCAGCGAGTTGAGCAGCGGCGCATCCACGTCCAGGGAACCGGCGCGGTATGTCAGGGCGCGCACGTCCTTGGGCAGGCAGGAGCCGCCGAAGGCAAAGCCTGGGCGCATGTAGTACTGGGACAGGTTGAGGGTCTTGTCCTGGCAGACCACTTCCATCACTTCGCGACCGTCGACACCCACCGCCTTGGCGATGTTGCCGATCTCGTTGGCGAAGGTCACTTTGGTCGCATGCCAGACGTTGCAGGTGTACTTGATCATTTCGGCGACGGCGATGTCCTTGCGGATGATCGGCGCGTCGAGTTCTTCGTACAGCGACTGCAGGACATCGCCGGAAGCGGTGTCGAATTCACCGATGACGGTCATCGGCGGCAGGTCGTAGTCGGCGATGGCGGTGCTTTCACGCAGGAACTCAGGGTTTACGGCGACGCCGAAGTCGACGCCGGCTTTCTTGCCCGAGCAGTCTTCGAGAATCGGGATCACCACATTGGCCACGGTACCTGGCAGCACGGTGCTGCGGACCACGATGGTGTGGCGGGTGGTCTTGTCACGCAGGACAAAACCGATCTCGCGGCACACCGATTCGATGTAGTTGAGTTCCAGGTCGCCGTTCTTCTTGCTCGGCGTGCCGACGCAAATCATCGACAGGTCGGTATCACGGATTGCCTCGGCGAAATTGGTGGTGCCGCGCAGTCGGCCGGTTTGAATGCCCTGGCTTAACAGCTCGCCCAGACCCGGTTCAACGATGGGGGATTTACCCGCGTTGATCAGGTCGATCTTTTCCTTGGAGATGTCTACGCCAACGACCTCATGGCCCCGTGCAGACAGGCAACCGGCACATACCGCGCCGACGTAACCCAAACCAAATATGCTGATGCGCATCGCATTTACCTCATTGTTAATCGTGCCACTAGATGGCCGGAGTTCATGTTTTGAAGCGTCACTCAGGCACTGGGAAGTGCGACGAATAAACGTCGGTATATCCAGTGCGGGCATACTAAAAGTCGAGTGACTAACTAATGCACTCAAGTTGTGCGCAACTTGGCCTTATTGTTGGGGCTTGCCCTGAAATGCAGCCAGCCTTCCTGGGGAAGGGCCTGGCGCCAGTGCCGCAAGGCGTTGACAGGGGCTTTGAGCCCTTATATATCAACGGCTTGGGTTGTCTCACTGACCCATACAGGTGAGCTCAGCCTTGGCCTTGTCGGAGAAAGTAGTGAAACCTTTGCGTCCGCCTTCAACTAATCAGTTGATGATTTGACCATTGAGTCAAAGTTATATGACAACTTTGCTACTTCCGTTGGTCGCCACGTAAGTCATCTCTTACATCTGCAGAGATAATCGTTACCGGTGGTATGAGCGGTGCTTTAGGACATAGTTCCTGTCCACTCATCCTGTTTCCTGAAATTTCTTGAAATATTAGGAAAGATGGCACTAGTACTATTCTGATAGCACTTGCTATTTAGGCCAGTAGTTGCGGGGAGTTGCGAGGGGTAAATAGTTTTGTGCCACTACTGTTTTAAAAAAGTGGTGCCACTACGAAAAAAATTGACGAATGTCGAGTGAAATAAATGTTAGGGAATCTGAAGAAATATTTTTGACGCCAAATAAATGACGAATTCGGAGTTGGAATGCAAACAAAATGTGGGAGCGGGCTTGCTCGCGAAAGCGGCGTGTCAGGCAACAAAGGCATCGACTGAACCACCGCTTTCGCGAGCAAGCCCGCTCCCACATTTGGATCTTCGTTGTCAGGTTATTCCGGGGCGTGATCCCGCAGGAACACCAGATTGTCGGGCTTCGACTGCTCCGCATTGAAGCGATAACCCTGCACGTCAAACTCCTTGAGTCGGGCCGGGTCGTTGATGCGTTCTTCAATCACAAAGCGGCTCATCATGCCGCGGGCCTTCTTGGCGTAGAAGCTGATGATCTTGTACTGGCCGTTTTTCAGGTCCTTGAACTCGGTGTTGATGATTCGCGCGTTCAGTGCAGGACGTTTGACTGCTGAAAAGTACTCGTTGGAGCCCAGGTTGAGCAGCACGTCATCGCCTTGTTCGGCCAGGGCTTCGTTGAGCCACTCGCTGATGCGGGTACCCCAGAAAGCGTACAGGTCCTTGCCACGGGCGTTGGGCAGTTTGGTGCCCATTTCGAGGCGGTACGGCATCATCAGGTCCAGCGGCCGCAGCAGACCGTACAGGCCGGAGAGCATGCGCAGGTGGTCCTGGGCGTAGGTGAAGTCGGCGTCCTTGAGGGTTTCGGCGTTGAGGCCGGTGTAGACGTCGCCCTTGAATGCCAGCAGGGCTTGTTTGGCGTTGGCGGGGGTGAAGGCGGGGGTCCAGCTGCCGAAGCGTGCGGCGTTGAGGCCGCCGATTTTGTCGGAGACGTGCATCAGTTCGCTGATTTGCGCCGGGCTGAGTTCGCGCAGTTGTTCGATCAGCTCCTGGGAGTGGTCGAGGTATTGCGGCTGGGTGAAGCGCGGGGTGACCGGCTTTGACTCGAAATCGAGGGTTTTGGCGGGGGAAATCACCGTCAGCATGAAGTCGTCTCCTTTAATCGTGGGGGGATTCTAGGGGGTAGGGCGGTTTGACTCCACCTATGATGGTGATAGATAGCTGTGCGGTCGTTGGGGGGCATATCCGTTTCTGCGGTTACGGCGGCTTATGGTTTCGCTCTTACAGCGAGTCACTTTGCAAAAGCGTTCAAAAGTGAGCCGCTGTAAGAGCGGAACCAATACAAGCCATCACTCAAATAACGCATATACACACCAACCCAATAGCGCCCCCACACGATCGGCTATAGTGCCCGACGACTCTGGAAAGGGAGACCCTTCGTGCGAATTGCGCTTTTACTGTCAGCCTGGCTCATCTGCCTGGGCGCCCAAGCCGCCCCCGTGGACGTCGCCACCCTGGACCGCGGCACCTGGCCCGAACGCCTCGGCAGCCCCGCCCTGTTCGACGTCGCCTCACGCGCAGAAATCCTGATGTTCGCCCATACCCTGCTCGCCAGCGAATCCCTCGACGAACCCGCCCTCAAGCAGCGCCTGGGCCTGAAGATCATCAACCAGGCCTCGATCGACGACCTGCGTCGCCAACTCTGGCAACGGCTACTGGAAAACTACACCTTCGCCCAACAAAGCTGCGAACAGGACGCCTCCTTCTGCTACCTGGTGGAAAACATGGACGACCTGCGCGAACAAGCCGCCAAATTCGAAGTCAGCGACAACTCCTTCTATATAGGCTGGGCCGGCCCCAGCCGCGCATTCCACGAACGCTACCTGGATGAACAGTTGCGCAAGGCCGCCCTGTTCCCCCAGATCAGCAGCGAAATCGCCCGCTTCGGCGACCACGAGCGCAACGGCGACGAACTCAACGATCGGATGTTCCTGCTGACCTTCGACAGCGGACCGTCCCCGGTCAGCGGCAATACCGACTGGCTCGCCGACTACCTGCGCAAACAGAAAATGCACAGCCTCTTCTTCGTGCTGGGCAACAGCCTGCAAACCCGCGTCGAGAAAAGCTCGGCCACCGATGTGCAGGCGCTGTACCAGGGCCAATGCGTTGGCATCCAGGGCTGGCAGTACCGCTCCCATAGCCACTGGGTCGACTGGCAGTCGTCCATCACCCGCAGCGCCTCCCTGGCGCAAAACCTGATGCCGGAAAACTACCTGCCGCTGTTCCGCCCGCCGTACGGTCAGCGCCGGTCCGACAGCCAGGGATTTTTCCAGTCACAAGGGCTGCAAGTGGCCTTGTGGGACATCGACTCGGAAGACGAACCCGGCAAGCTCAAGGCTGATGAGTCGGCGAACCGCGTGCTCACACTGATGCTGTTGTGGCGGCGCGGGGTGATCGTCTTCCACGACACCCAGGACAAGGCGCGCATCGCTTTACCCTGGCTTTTACACGCCACGGCAGAAAGTGGACTCGGCTGGCAGGATTGCCGCGAAGCGTTTCGCTGAAAAAGCACGAAAAGCCCGGCCCTGTTGGGGCTGAGGTTTTTCAGGGGGGAATTTGAGAGGTATTTCGATACAGGCGGACTTCCGACTTTAACGGTGCAATGCCGGCGCGCCTAGTGCTATTCGTCATCCTGAAAAATAAACTTCAAAAAAGCGTCAAAGTGCTTTTTCCTGTCATGTGTTTTGCGGTATTACGAAGACAGACAGCCGAAACCTGCAACACAGGTGGCGTCTTCCAAGACACCTCTTGTGTGCACCGCACTTGACGCCCCTCAAGTGCGTTCGACGGTCGAATCGAGGCGCAGCACTGTCGCGGTATTGCGTCGACTGGCTCCCACAAAGGTGACCGAGTATGGATGATCATGGACGTAACCCTTCTTCCGACCAGCCAATCCTTTATGTGCTTGATACCAATGTACTGATTCACGATCCAAACGCACTGCTCAACTTCGAAGAACACCACGTCGCCATCCCGATGATCGTGCTTGAGGAGCTCGACAAACTCAAAAGCGGGCACCACAGCGTTGCCGCCGAATGCCGCCAGGCCATCCGCCTGATCGACAAGACCCTCGGCGAAGCCTCCCCCGACGACGTCGAGGTGGGCGTACCGATCCAGCGTGGCAAAAGCGGGCCCAAGGGCTTGCTGTCGATTCTGATGAGCAAGCGCAGCGAGCCCAACAGCCTGCTGCCGGAAAATCTGAACGACAACAAAATCATCAACCAATTGATCGACCTGCACGCACGCGACAAGGACCTGCGCCTGGTGCTGGTGACCAAAGACATCAATATGCGCCTCAAGGCACGAGCGTGTGGGATCGCTGCCGAGGACTACAGTACTGACCAACTGGTTGACGACGTGTCGATGCTGTCTCGTGGTTATCACACCATGACCGGCTCGTTCTGGGATCGCGTCAGCAAGGTCGAAACCCGTCAGGACCATGGCCGCACCTGGCACCAGGTACAGCTGATCGACAACCTGCCGGCTGTGCACATCAACGAATTCATCATCGACGAACAGGGTTTTGTGGGCTGGATCAAAGAGATCCAGGTCGACAAGCTGCTGATCCTCGACCTGCATCAGGAACCCCTGTTGCACCAGGAAGCCTGGGGCCTGAAACCGCGTGATATCTACCAGAGCCTGGCGCTGTATGCCTTGCTTGATCCGGACATCCACCTGGTCAACCTGACCGGCGCCGCAGGTTCGGGGAAAACCATCCTCGCCCTGGCCGCCGCCATCGAACAGACCATGGTTACCAAACGCTATCGCCGCATCATCGCCACCCGCAGCGTGCAGGGCCTGGACCAGGAAATCGGTTTCCTGCCCGGCACCGAAGCGGAAAAAATGGAGCCGTGGCTGGGGGCGATCACCGACAACCTCGAAGCCTTGCACATGGATGACGAAAACACCCATGGCAGCGTCGATTACATCCTCAGCAAAGTGCCGTTGCAGTTCAAATCCCTCAACTACATTCGAGGTCGCAGCTTCCAGCAGAGCCTGATTTTGATCGATGAATGCCAGAACCTCACGCCGCACCAGATGAAAACCATCATCACCCGTGCCGGCGCCGGTTCCAAAGTGGTGTGCCTGGGCAACCTGGCACAGATCGACACCCCTTACTTGTCCGCGACCAGCTCCGGGCTGACTTACCTGACGGAACGCTTCAAGGACTTCCCGAACGGCGTGCACATTGCGCTGCAAGGTGTCCCTCGCTCGATTCTGGCCGAATACGCCGAATCTCACCTGTAACCACGGTCAATGTGGGAGCTGGCTTGCCTGCGATAGCATCACCTCGGTGTAACTGACATACCGAGGTGCCTGCATCGCGGGCAAGCCCGACTCCCACAAAAGCCAGCTCCCACATTTGATCGGCGTTGGGTTTACAATCGGAGCTCCTGATCAGGAGTATCCCTGTGCTGACTCATCTCGATTCCCAAGGTCGCGCCCACATGGTCGACGTCACTGAAAAAGCCGTGACGTTCCGTGAAGCCGTGGCCGAAGCGCGGGTGCGCATGTTGCCCGAGACCCTGAAAATGATTGTCGACGGCGCCCACCCCAAGGGCGACGTGTTTGCCGTGGCCCGTATCGCCGGGATCCAGGCCGCAAAAAAAACCAGTGATCTCATTCCCCTGTGCCACCCGTTGATGCTCACCGGGGTCAAGGTCGAGCTCAGTGCCGATGGCCTGGACGCGGTGCGCATCGTCGCCCGCTGCAAACTCTCCGGGCAGACCGGCGTGGAGATGGAAGCGCTGACCGCGGCCAGTGTTGCCGCCCTGACGATCTACGACATGTGCAAGGCCGTGGACCGTGGCATGACCATCGAAACCATTCGGCTGCTGGAGAAACTCGGCGGCAAGAGCGGGCATTTCAAGGCGGACCAGGCATGAGCATCAACGTACTGTTTTTTGCGCGCTACAGCGAAGCGATTGGCCTGGACTCCCTGGAGATGGAAGGTGACTTCGCGACGGTCGACGCTGTACGCCAGGCATTGGCCGGTGACCCGGAATTCGCAGTGCTCAATGAGGCCAGCCTGATGTGCGCTCGTAACCAGGAACTGTGCGACCTTGAAGAGCCGCTGCAAGCTGGCGACGAAGTGGCATTCTTCCCGCCCGTGACCGGAGGCTGACCATGGCGATTCGGGTGCAGGCCGAGGCGTTTGATCCCGGCGCCGAGGTCAATGCGATGCATGCGGCCAATGTGGGCGTAGGCGCGGTGGTGAGTTTTGTCGGCTATGTGCGCGACTTCAATGATGGCCTGGATGTGGCGGGGATGTTCCTTGAGCACTATCCGGGCATGACTGAAAAAGCCCTCGGCAAAATTGCCGTGGAGGCTGAACAGCGTTGGCCACTGCTCAAGCTGGAAGTGTTGCACCGCATTGGCACCCTGGAGCCGGGTGAGCCGATCGTGTTCGTCGCGGCGGCCAGTGCCCATCGCCAGGCCGCGTTCGATGCCTGCGCCTTTGTAATGGACTACTTGAAGACGCGGGCGCCATTCTGGAAGAAGGAGAACACCAGCGAAGGGCCGCGCTGGGTGGAAGGTCGCGAAAGCGATCACGCAGCCGCTGACCGCTGGAAATAACGTGTGGCGAGGGGCTTGCTGTGGGGAGGGAGCTCCCTCGCCACAGCAAGCTCCCCCGCCACACAGGTCAGGTCGAGGTTTGCAGCCGGTGGGGCGACAGCATCGCTTCGGTCAACCCGAACGCCGCCAATGCATCCGGCAAAGGCTTGCCGCGCACCAGCGCCGCACTGGCCTGGCCCATCGCCGGAGACGTCTGGATCCCGTAGCCGCCCTGGGCCGCAACCCAGAACAAACCCTCCACCTGTGGATCGAACCCGCAGACCAGATCCCCATCGCTGACGAAACTGCGCAGCCCGGCCCAGGTCCGCGCAGGCCGGCGGATGCTCAGGGTGGTGGCTTCCTCGATGTGATAGATGCCCGTGGCGATGTCCAGCTCTTCCGGCTGCACATCGTGGGGCTCCACCGGGTCGGCATTGGCCGGTGAACCGAGGAACATGCCGGCGTCGGGTTTCATATAGAACGAGCCGTCGAGGGCGGCCAGCTCCGGCCATGCATGGATGTTCAGCTCGGCAGGCGGGGCGAAGACGAACGCACTGCGACGTTTGGGCTGCAGGCCGATTTTCTGTGCACCTGCCAACTCGCCGATATGGTCGGCCCAGGCGCCGGCGGCGTTGAGGATCACTGGGGCGCTGAAGTGCTGTTGGGCCGTGCGCACCTGCCAGAGTCCTTGAGCGTCACGGGTCAGTTTCTGCACCTCACTGTCGGTGTGGATTTCTCCGCCATTGCGCCGAATGCCGCGCAGGTAACCTTGATAGAGCGCATCGGTATCGATGTCACACACGCTGGGGTCGTAGATTCCGCCGTGGACTTTTTCCCTGCGCAGGATCGGCATCATGGCCATCGACTCCTCGACGTCGAGCAGTCGCGTTTCTGGCACAAGGGCTCTGGCGCTCAGGTATTGGCGCTGCAACTCATCGGGGTCGCCAATCAAGTCCACCAGCAATTCGCCTCGTGGCGTGAGCAAGGGGTGTTCGGCAAAGCCTGCGGGCGGCTGATCGAAGAAGGCGCGACTGCCCAGCGTCAGTGCGCGGACCTGGGACGTGCCATAGGCGGCGATGTACAGGGCGGCGGAACGGCCGGTGGAGTGGTAACCCGGCATCGACTCGCGTTCCAGCACGATGACGCGGGCATGGTGTGACAGCCAGTAACCGGCGGATGCGCCGGCGATGCCACCGCCGATGATGAGGTAGTCGGCCTGGTTCATGTGTTCCTCCTGGATTTGAAAGTGCTGGAGCCAAATGTGCAGGCTTGTTCGTTCTCCCACAAGCCCGCCTACCTATTTTTATTTCGAATGGCGCTAATGCATATCCATGTTAATTCCAATCAGCTCTCGCTATTTCTGAAAAACTGTTATTTCTAACAGTAGTCGCCCGCTTTTATAACGCGTCTACTATCGTCATGCCGGTAATAGGTCGGTGTAAGTGGTAAGCGTCTTTTTCTAGAAAAAAGGAGAAAGGAATGAAAACGGCGGAAGAGTCAGAAGTTCCAGAAAAACCAGAATTCCGTTTGGACGTGTTTGAGGTTGAACTTCCTCGCCCGGGTGGCGGGAATGTAGTTGAATCTGGAGTCTATGTGGGCGGCCGGCAGCAATGCCAAGTGAATATAATTGTTAAAAAGGAGAAAAGAAACGAAGAGGGTAAGTGGGTTGCGGTTACACTTGAGGACCATGAGCGTAAGAGTGCTACGCTGGTTGAATATTCTACGGATAAAAAAGCGACACTGCCTAAAGGGTGGAGTTGTGATACTGAAAGGAATGGATTTGTCATGGGGCCGTGGGTGGGGCGGTTGGAGGGAGCCGGCAGTAAAACAGATTATACGAACCCTATCATACAGCCGATTCCTGGTATGGGCCCGCTTGAAGATATCAAACGTTACATGCGCTTCGATAAGGGAAACGCTCTTAATCAAAAATTTATGGCAAAGATCGTAATCGAGGGCGTTACCTATATCACTAATATGGTTAGGGAAGATGATGATGAAATCTTCCAATCGTCCGTCACCTTAACTCCGCGCGAGCCCTATGCATTGCCCGCTGAACGACTGGACCATTGGGCCGACACCTACGCCCTGACAGAGTATAAGCTGGATGTGGATATATATTATTGGACGCCACCCCCTGGGTTGAGATTTGTCGAAAATATAGTTCCCGAAAACGCGGTTAAACTACTGGATCCCACTGTTCAGGGGGATAGGTTTGCAATTTACTATACTCATGATGTTGGATCGGGTATCAGGCAAATCGGCGGCGTGATTCCAGGGAATACGGTAAATAACATCACAATGAACGATCTGCTGAAAAAAACCGTAGGGCAAAATAAAGAAATCATTGCGAACAAGCGCAATACAATAATGCGTGCTGCGCGAGTCAAGGCATGGTTGGATAACCCCGATGTGGATCGCCAAGGCTCCAGCGTCTGGACACTGGTAGATAATTATGGCTGCGAGCATCACTACTTTCTGTCCTGGGCCGACGATCGAAATGTGTTGCAGTTGATCGCCACTTCAAAACCCATATCCTCTTAGCGAGTTTGTTAAACGGCGGTCCTATGGATATCTATTCGAACGCATTTAATTTCAGTGCCCATCTGGGCGGTTCGGTTGACCTGCGTACCGGGCAATATGGGTGTCTGATTCGCCTGGTAACCTTGAGCCCAAAAGGCCCGCTGGAGGTGACTCGAGAGATTGCCTTGTCGTTCTCGATGATGGATACCCGCAACATCCCCTACGGTAAAGGCTGGAACTTGTCGAATACGGAGTTTGACGCGGCCAGTTCGAAGTTAACACTGCTCAATGGCGAACAGTATCTCACCCAGGGGCTGCCCTCCATAGGGCAAAACGCCGTTATCCTCGACCATAAGTTGAAAGACCTGACTCTTAAACGGGTTGATCAATCTACGCTGCATGTACTTTACAAAGATGGCACTCTCGAAATCCTGCGTCGCCTCACCACCGGTCGCCCCTTTAAAATCATGGCCATCCAGTTCGAAAATGGCGAACGGCTGAGCTTCGAATACACCAACAATGATAATTTGCAGCGCATCGTTGACGAGAAAGAAAACGAGCTGTTGGTGTTGAGGTACAGCGGCGGATCGCTGGTCACCGCTGATACGCGGTTGGAGGGTAATCGTTATGCCCGCACGCGATTCGAGCATTCTCATACCGACAACCAACTGACCAAGGTCACGGTGCCTTACGACCTGACTGGGCCGTACGCGGATGAGGGCTATTCGTTTCAGTACCTCAGGTTGCCTGAATCAATGGTGGCTATTTCCCAGGTTTTGACACCCATGGGGGGGCAGGAAATCATCCGGTATAACCTCAGAGGGCATCAATATGAGGGTGGTTTATACATTCCGGTCGTCACCACGTGGGAGCAAAACCCGGGGCGCGGGCAGCCCTCGATCATGCGTTCCTATCGCTACAGCCCCAGCCGTAACTTCACTGGATATCCTTATAATGGCGGGTTCCGCCAGGGTCAGGATAATTTGTACCGGGTGGATGGCGATTACTTCTACTGGGGGGAAGAAACTTACATTGATAGCGCTAATCAGGGCGCTCAGCTGCGGTATACCCGTGTTACCTATAATCGATTTCACCTGATTACCGAAGAACTGGTATTGGCCAAAGGGAGCCAGGTTAAAACCGAGACCGTCTACAACGAAGTTCGTGGTTTGAAGTTTCCGGATCAGCCCGCCAACCTCCAACTACCCAGCCGTATTACCAAGACTTTTGAGCTGTATCCCACAGGTAGCACCCCCCCAAGGACGGAAGTGGTCAGTATCACCACCGATGACTTCGGCAACGAACTAAGCCGCACCGAAGCCTCCGGCGTACGCACCGAATACGCTTATTACCCGGTGACCGGGGAGCCAGGAAAATGCCCCGCTGACCCCCTTGGTCTCTTTCAGCGTTACCTGAAGCTGGAAAAACTTTTCCCGGCCAGATCGACCACTGCGGCTCGGACCACTGAACATTCCCACACTGGCGTCTCAATGACAGGGGGCGGCTATTTCGTCATGCCGCTTGCCGTTGACCTGGAAGGGGGAACCCAGACGTCGCATACCTACCATTCAGAGGCTGCCAACCCCGCCCTGCATGGTCGCTTGAAAAGCTCCACGATGACGATTGACGAACTCTCTCTGGTTACCGACTTTACCTACACCCTCAACGGTGATTCGATCACCGAAGTCCGGAGCTTGAAGGGGCGTGAGCCTGGCCAATGGCTCGAGTCCGCGCGCACGTGGTCATTGACCAATCAGCGTCTGTTCGCCATGACGCGTGACTCCCTCGGCAGCCTGGAGATGACGTACGATGCCGGTGGGCGGCTGACATCGGAAACCGCCGCGCCAGGCAAGCCCCAGATGGCCCGACGTCGTTATGCCTATCACTTTTCGGCCGGGGCCAAGATGGCCCATTTGGTCACCACGGACGCACAAGGCACCGTGCTCTTCACGTATTTCGATGGTATGGGACGCCAGCTCTCTGCTGCACAATCGCTTGATGGTATTGCAGACAATGACAGGCTCCTGGGTTCCTGGGGGTACGACGCACTCGGGCGGCTCGTGAAGCAAACCCGTCTGGATTATCTGGGGGATGGGCCGCGTACGTTGAAAACCAGTCACGCCTATAACATCTGGGGCAATCCGTGGACGGTAACTCAACCCGATGGTCGGGTAGTGATCGACGAGTATGACCCGCTTCTCAATCGCAGGGTGACGGGGGTACAAGGTGGAGCGCAACTGGAAACCTGGTTCAACGAACACAATCAGCCAGCACGGGTTGAGCGGGTGAGCGCTGGCGGTGCACGCATCGTGGTGGAGACCCGGACTTATGACGGGCTGGGCCGCTGCACGGAGCGCGTCGATGCCAGGAAGACCAGGACCGAATACACCTATGACATTTTTGATCGTGTGGTGCGCAGCCTGGAAACCCCTTCCGACGAAACGCCACCCCGTGAGACGTTGACGACGTATGCGCTTGGCACCAGCGAGCCAATGGTGCGCACCCTCACCGTAGACAGGAAGCTGGTCGGCACGCGTGAATACGACAGCCTGGACCGCGTCATTTCCCAGGCGCGCGGCAGCGCAACAGCCACGACCTGGGAGTACAAGCCCAACCAAATTGCGCCAGTGGCGGTGACTTCGCCGCGCGGTGATCGTCAAGAGTACGGTCATGATCCTGAGCTGGAGACATTAACGAGCGTCAAGATGGCAGGGCATGCACCGATAGACCTTGAGTACGACCCCATCAGTGGAGCGATGCGACAATCACTCACCGCCGGGCTCAAGCATGAGATGAGTTACGACGAGAACGGCTATCTCGCCAAGGAAGTTCAGACGCTGGGCAGTCAGGCCTTGACTAGCCTGACGAGTTATTCGCCGGGTGGGCGGCTGTTGCGGCACTCCGCGGCGGATGGGCAGCACAGTGACCTGGTATATGACCAGTTCGGACGCCTCCAACAGACCACCACCGGTTTCGTCCGCATGATCCGGACTTACGACAGTCTGGGCCGCCTTTCGGCGCGAATCCTCAATTATCAAATGCGTCTTACCGACTCGGTGACCTTTGACGCATGGGGGCGTGAGTCGGAACGCAAACTGGAACAGGACGGTGCGCTACTGCAGAACATTGTCAGCACCTATTACGACGATGGCCTGCTGGCCACTCGCACGTTGAAAGGCGCGAATGACGCCGTGGTCACGGGCGAGACGTTCACTTACGATGGTTATTCGCGACTCAAATCCTATGTATGCGAGGGCACGCAATACCCGATGGATAAATTGGATCGGGCGATCAAGGAACAGCGTTTCAGTTATGACGGTCTCGATAATATGACTGAAGTGCGGACAACGTTTATCGATGGCAGTAGCGACCGCAGCGAGCGGTTTTTCCAGGGTAAGGACCCTGCCTGCCTGACGCACCTGACCCATACAAACCCGGTACGAAACCTGACCCTGAGCTATGACGCCTCCGGTAATTTGCAACAGGGCACCTTCGGTCGCGGTTTCACGTACAACGGTTTTGACCAGCTCACTGCTGTACAGACCGCCACAGACAAGTACAGCTACCAGTACGACGGCGAAGCACGCCAGGTGCTTGCTGCGCGAGGCAACGAAGCTCCCGTGATGCTGGCCTATGCCGGGGATCGGCTCGACACGCTGGCGCAGGTCAGTATGCGGGCACGTTACGTGCGCGACGGTGACCAGGTGGTGGCCTACCGAGATAGTGGTAATTACCAGAAACTACTGGTTCTTGACGGCGCTGGCAGCGTCCGCGGTGTGGTGGCACCGATCACGGACCAGGTGCGCCGGCATTACGCACCCTACGGTGACGCCAGGATCGAGTTGCGGGATGACGTGTCGCCCACGATGATGGAAATGCAATTGCCCGCCTACAACGGCGAGCGGCTGGACGTACCGGTCAACCTCTATCACCTGGGTAATGGGCGCCGTGCGTATGATCCCGAACTCATGGTGTTTCTCTCTCCTGATCCCCTCAGTCCTTTTGACGAGGGCGGGATCAACAGCTACGCCTATTGTGGCGGTGACCCGGTGAATTGGTCGGACCCCAGCGGCCTCTTCAGTTTTCCAACATGGGCCCGGTGGGCACTGACCGGTGTTGCACTGGGCATGTCGGTGGCCACCGCTGGGCTTGCAACTGCGGGCTTGCTCGCTGCCATCGGCGCTCAAGCCGCTGCACTGACCATTGCCGGCAAGACCGCGCTGTTGCTGGCCTCAGGCGCGGCCTCAGTAGGTGGGACGTTGGGGATTGCCGCACTGAGCGTTGAGGCGGTCGACAATCAGATGGGCTGGGATCGCTCCAGTCAAATCAACGTCCTGAACTGGGCATCGCTGACCTTTGCAGTGGTGGGTGTCGCGGCCAGTTTAGGGGGCGCAGGCATAGCGGCGACGGGCGCTTCCCGGGCGGTTGCAGCCGCCGCAAGCCCGGCGGTCCGAAGCTTCAGTCTATTGAGTTCCCAAGCCAGGGCTGGATTGCAGGCCGCTGGCAAGTTGCTGACCGGTGCTTCTTACAAGTTCTTCAATGACATTACGCTGCCAAGCCAAGCCTGGGGGATGACGCGGTTTGGCTTGCGCGTGGTCAATCTGTACCGCTCGGTCGACGGTCGGATCAGAAAGCGCCAGCCGGCAGCGCCTATCGGGGGCGGTGCAGAGAACTTGCAGCAGCCATTGGGACAGCCGCAACCCGCGCCTCAGGCCCATCGCCTTGTCGATATGTCGGGCAGCAGCTTCACCTTCCATGAGACCTTTTCGCAGGAGGCCTCGCGTGTTCGCCAACCCATCCTGGCCGAATGGAATTCGGCCTGAGGCCTTCCAGCTTAAGGGCGTTTGCGCTCCACCGGACGCAACAAATGCGTCGGCGGCGTTTCGCAACTGATCTTGCGGCCCAGCAAGGTTTCGATTGACGGCAACTGGTACGAATCGTCTTCACCGGCAAAGCTGATGGACACCCCCGCAGCACCGGCACGGCCGGTACGGCCAATCCGGTGCACGTAGTCGTCCGGCACTTCCGGCAGGGTGAAGTTGATCACGTGGCTGATGCCATCGATGTGAATCCCGCGCCCGGCCACGTCGGTGGCCACCAGCACGCGAATCTTGCCTTCGCGGAAACCTTCCAGGGTCTTGATGCGCTTGTGCTGCGGCACGTCGCCGGACAGTTGCGCGGCATTCACGCCATCACGCACCAGGCGTTCTTCGATGCGGCGCACTTCGTCCTTGCGGTTGGCAAACACCATGACCCGCTCCCAACCGTTGTCGTTGACCAGGTTGTAGAGCAGCTTGTATTTGTCGGCACCGGCCACGGCATAGATATGCTGTTCGACGTTCTCGCTGGCGACGTTGAGTGCCTCGATCTCGACGATGGACGGGTCAGTGGTCCACTGCTTGGCGAGGTTCATCACGTCTTCGGTGAAGGTCGCGGAGAACAGCAGGGTCTGACGCTCGTTCTTCGGCGGGGTCTGGCGAATGATCTGACGCACTTGCGGGATGAAGCCCATGTCGAGCATGCGGTCGGCTTCGTCCAGCACCATCACTTCGACCATGTCCAGGTGCACATCGCCGCGCTGGTTGAAGTCCAGCAAGCGCCCCGGGGTGGCCACCAGGATGTCGCAGTGGCGCGCTTCCAGGTGCTTGAGCTGCTTGTCGAAGTCCATCCCGCCAACAAACGTCATCACGTTGAGGCCGGTGTACTTGGTCAGGTCGGCGGCGTCCTTGGCGATCTGTACCACCAGCTCCCGGGTCGGGGCGATGATCAGTGCGCGGGGTTCACCCATGTAGCGCTCTTTTGGCGGTGGGGTCTGCAACAACTGCGTAATGATCGAGATCAGGAAAGCAGCGGTCTTGCCGGTACCGGTCTGGGCGCGACCGATGGCGTCTTTGCCGGCGAGGGTGAAGCCCAGCACTTGCGCCTGGATCGGCGTGCAGTACGGGAAACCCAGGTCCTGGATGGCGTGCATCAGTTCCGGGGCGAGCTTGAAATCATGAAAGCGGGTTTTGCCTTCCTGGGGTTCGACAACGAAGTCTTCCAGTTTCCAGGGAATAACCACAGGTTTGGGCGCGCGTTCACGGCGCGGCTTCTCCTGGCGTGGCTCCTGGCGTGGTTGGTCGGCGGCTGGCTCTTCAGCGACGTTAACCGTGGCGGGTGTGGTCACCGGCTCTTTTTTTGGCGAGGCTACAGGTGCGGTCCGGCCAGGCTGCTGGCCGTCATTGCGGCTGCCTTGAACGTGGGCGGGGGCACTGGAACCTGGCGCGAGCTGCTCAGCCTCGCTTTTACCGAACATCTTCTTGAGTGCTTTGAGCACGGTCATCTCATCAATTGGTTAAGGAATGTACGCCGGCCAGTGTAATGCAAGAATCGGGCGCGGCGTAGTGCGTTGGTCATGCGGCTACACAATGGGTGGTTTTCAGCCCAGGCGGGCGGCCAACCAGTCACCGATATCGTGTATCTCCTGGGGTAACACTTCGTGGCCCATTGGGTATTCCTGCCATGCAACGGTGACACCGCGCGACTTCAAATGCTCATAGGCGCTGCGCCCCATGGCGTTCTGCACCACGTCGTCGTATTGGCCGTGCAGGCACAGCGCCGGAATCCGTTGCTGGCTCGCCGACAATTCGAGTTCGTCACCGAAAGTGGGAGCGTAGGTGGAAAGGGCGATCACGCCACCCAAGGCGCCCTGCCATTTCAGGAAAGCGGTGTGGAACACCACGGCGCCACCCTGGGAAAAACCGGCGAGGAAAATCCGCGAGGCGTCTATCCCGCTGCTTTTTTGTTCCTTGATCAGGTCGGTAACCATTTTTGCCGAGGCTTCCAGCTCTTCAACACTGATGGAACGCGCCGGGCTCATGGCCTTGATGTCGTACCAACTGGGCATCTCATAACCGCCGTTGATGGTCACCGGGCGTGTCGGCGCCTGGGGCAGGACAAAGCGCGTCGACAGGAGTTTTTCCTGCAGGGCTTCGGCCACGGGCAGGAAGTCGTAGCGATCGGCACCCAGGCCATGCAACCAGATTACGCAGGCGTCTGCGGGCTTGGCGGGCTGAAGAATCAAGGGTTCGGTCATGTCTGCTCCATATATGTGCGTGCGCTCCGATTGAGTGCATCGGAACGGTGCGCGACGGGTTGATCTGTTAAGAGAATGTCGCAAGGTTGAATCTTTTGCTCTTGACCATGGGCTGAAACGACTCAGCCATCAGTCTGGTACGGGGCTTGCTATGTGAAACCCGATGTCAAGGCTCACCCCAGGCGGTAACACTATCAGTGACTGACGCCTGTGGGATAGCAACTGGACTTAAAGCAAAAACCTCATGCTGTTTGACCCCAAAAAAAGCCAACACGGGTCGATGTCGCCTCATAAGGGTGCGGTGGGGTTTGAGCGCAGGCACAACAAGAGCAAAACTGGAGGTTTGAATGAAGGTATTGAAATCCACCCTGGCCATCGTGACCGCGGCTACCGTACTGGGTGTCAGTGGTTTCGCCCAGGCTGGCGCCACGCTGGATGCCGTGCAGAAGAAAGGCTTTGTGCAGTGTGGCGTGAGCGACGGTCTGCCGGGCTTCTCGGTGCCGGACGCCAGCGGCAAGATCCTCGGGATCGACGCTGACGTGTGCCGTGCTGTTGCCGCTGCCGTATTCGGCGACGCAACCAAGGTCAAATTCAGCCAGTTGAATGCCAAGGAGCGTTTCACCGCGCTTCAGTCTGGCGAAGTCGACATCCTGTCGCGCAACACCACCATGACCAGCTCCCGCGATGCCGGCATGGGCCTGAAATTCCCTGGCTTCATCACCTACTACGACGGTGTTGGTTTCCTGGTGAACAACAAGCTGGGCGTTAAAAGTGCCAAGGAACTGGACGGTGCAACCATCTGCATCCAGGCCGGTACCACCACTGAGCTGAACGTTTCCGACTACTTCCGCGCCAACAACCTGAAGTACACCCCGATCACGTTCGACACCTCCGATGAAAGCGCCAAGTCGCTGGAATCCGGTCGTTGCGACGTACTGACCTCCGACAAGTCCCAGCTCTACGCACAGCGCAGCAAGCTGGCTTCGCCGAAAGACTACGTGGTACTGCCGGAAACCATTTCCAAAGAACCACTGGGCCCTGTCGTGCGTAACGGCGACGACGAGTGGCTGGCCATCGTGCGCTGGGTTGGCTACGCCATGCTCAACGCTGAAGAAGCCGGTATCACCTCCAAAAACGTCGAAGCTGAAGCCAAGTCCACCAAGAACCCGGACGTTGCCCGTCTGCTGGGTGCTGACGGCGAATACGGCAAAGACCTGAAAGTGAAGAAGGACTGGGTCGTACAGATCGTCAAGCAGGTCGGTAACTACGGCGAAGTGTTCGAGAAAAACCTCGGCAAGAGCACGCCTCTGGAAATCGATCGTGGCCTGAACGCTCTGTGGACCAACGGTGGCATTCAATACGCACCACCTGTGCGCTGATCGCTGATGGTTCTATCACCCGGTGGGCCAACCGCCGGGTGATGTTCTGTTCCATTATTTCTGGGGCACTTAATGCAAAATCAAATCGGCGCACCAAAACAGAAGCTCAGCTTCAGTGATCCAAAAGTGCGTGCGTGGCTATTCCAGATCATCACGATTGTGGCGGTGGTCTCGTTGGGCTGGTACCTGTTCAACAACACGCAAACCAACCTTCAACACCGGGGCATTACCTCGGGTTTCGACTTTCTTGAGCGCAGTGCCGGCTTCGGCATCGCTCAGCACCTGATCGACTACACCGAATCGGACAGCTATGCCCGGGTCTTTGTGATCGGTCTGCTCAACACCCTGCTGGTGACGGTGATCGGTGTGGTCCTGGCGACCATCCTCGGGTTCATCATCGGTGTGGCGCGCTTGTCGCCCAACTGGATGATCAACAAGCTGGCCACGGTGTATGTGGAAGTGTTCCGCAACATTCCGCCGCTGCTGCAAATCCTGTTCTGGTACTTCGCGGTATTCCTGACGATGCCGGGGCCGCGCAACAGCCACAACTTCGGCGACACGTTCTTTGTCAGCAGCCGTGGCCTGAACATGCCCGCCGCGTTGATGGCGGAGGGTTTCTGGCCGTTTGTGATCAGCGTCGTGGTGGCAATCATCGCCATTGTGCTGATGGCCCGTTGGGCAAATAAACGCTTTGAAGCCACCGGTGTTCCGTTCCACAAGTTCTGGGCCGGCCTGGCGCTGTTGGTGGTGATCCCTGCGCTGTGCGCTTTGGTGTTCGGCGCGCCGCTGCACTGGGAAATGCCCAAGCTGCAAGGCTTCAACTTCGTCGGCGGCTGGGTGCTGATTCCCGAGTTGCTGGCGCTGACCCTGGCCCTGACCGTGTATACCGCGGCGTTTATCGCCGAGATCGTGCGTTCAGGCATCAAGTCCGTCAGCCACGGCCAGACCGAAGCGGCGCGTTCCCTCGGGCTGCGCAACGGTCCGACCCTGCGTAAGGTGATCATCCCGCAAGCCCTGCGCGTGATCATTCCGCCGCTGACCAGCCAATACCTGAACCTGGCGAAAAACTCGTCACTGGCCGCCGGTATCGGTTACCCGGAAATGGTTTCGCTGTTTGCCGGCACGGTGCTCAACCAGACCGGCCAGGCCATCGAGGTTATTGCCATCACCATGAGCGTGTACCTGGCGATCAGCATCAGCATTTCCCTGCTGATGAACTGGTACAACAAGCGCATTGCGCTGATCGAGCGGTGAGGAAACCTGCATGAGTACGCATACTTTCAAACCTGATATGCCGCCACCTAACAAAGTGTTCGGGCCGATGGCATGGATGCGCGCCAACCTGTTTTCCAGCTGGCTCAACACCCTGCTGACATTGCTGGCGTTCTACCTGATCTACCTGGTCGTGCCGCCGATCCTGCACTGGGCGATCCTCGATGCAAACTGGGTCGGTACCACCCGCGCCGACTGCACCAAGGAGGGCGCCTGCTGGGTGTTTATCCAACAGCGCTTCGGGCAGTTCATGTACGGCTACTACCCCGGCGACCTGCGCTGGCGCGTGGACCTGACCGTGTGGCTGGCCATCGTGGGTGTGGCGCCGTTGTTCATCTCGCGTTTCACGCGCAAGGCGGTCTACGGCCTGAGCTTTTTGGTGGTGTACCCGATCGTTGCCTACTTCCTGCTGCACGGCGGGATCTTCGGCATGACCAACGTGGCCACCAGCCAGTGGGGCGGCTTGATGCTGACCCTGGTGATCGCCACCGTCGGCATTGCCGGGGCCTTGCCGCTGGGCATTGTGCTGGCGTTGGGTCGGCGTTCGAACATGCCGGCGATTCGTGTGGTCTGCGTGACCTTCATCGAGTTCTGGCGCGGCGTGCCGTTGATCACGGTGTTGTTCATGTCGTCGGTAATGTTGCCGCTGTTCCTGCCGGAAGGCATGGGCATCGACAAATTGCTGCGGGCCTTGATCGGCGTGATCCTGTTCCAGTCGGCCTATGTAGCCGAAGTGGTGCGCGGTGGCTTGCAGGCGATTCCCAAGGGCCAATACGAGGCTGCGGCCGCGATGGGCCTGGGTTACTGGCGCAGCATGGGCCTGGTGATTTTGCCCCAGGCACTGAAGATGGTGATCCCGGGCATCGTCAACACGTTTATCGCGTTGTTCAAGGACACTAGCCTGGTGATCATCATCGGCCTGTTCGACCTGCTCAACAGCGTCAAGCAAGCCGCCGCCGATCCGAAATGGTTGGGCATGGCCACTGAAGGCTACGTGTTCGCCGCCCTGGTGTTCTGGATTTTCTGTTTTGGTATGTCCCGCTATTCCATTCATTTGGAACACAAGCTGGACACAGGCCACAAGCGTTAGGAGTGTTGTGATGAGTGAAGCGATCAAACAGCCTGTGAGCCCTGAAGGCATTATTCAGATGCAGGGCGTCAACAAGTGGTACGGCCAGTTCCACGTGTTGAAAGACATCAACCTGAACGTCAAGCAGGGCGAGCGTATCGTGCTGTGCGGCCCGTCGGGTTCCGGCAAGTCCACCACCATCCGCTGCCTCAACCGCCTGGAAGAGCACCAGCAGGGCCGCATCGTGGTCGATGGCGTGGAACTGACCAACGACCTCAAGCAGATCGAAGCGATCCGCCGCGAAGTCGGCATGGTGTTCCAGCACTTCAACCTGTTCCCGCACCTGACCATCCTGCAGAACTGCACGCTGGCCCCGATGTGGGTACGCAAGATGCCCAAGCGCAAGGCTGAAGAAATTGCCATGCACTACCTTGAGCGCGTGCGTATTCCGGAGCAGGCCCACAAGTTTCCGGGCCAACTCTCCGGCGGCCAGCAACAGCGCGTGGCGATTGCCCGTGCGCTGTGCATGAAGCCGAAAATCATGCTGTTCGATGAGCCGACCTCGGCACTCGATCCAGAGATGGTGAAAGAGGTGCTGGACACCATGATCGGCCTGGCGGAAGACGGCATGACCATGCTCTGCGTGACTCACGAAATGGGTTTCGCGCGCACTGTGGCCAACCGCGTGATCTTCATGGACAAGGGCGAGATCGTTGAACAGGCAGCGCCGAATGACTTCTTCGACAACCCGCAGAATGATCGGACCAAGTTGTTCCTGAGCCAGATTCTGCATTGATCGATGAGTGATGCTTGAAACCATAAACCCGGCCTGGCGCCGGGTTTATTTTTGCCATCAATCAAGTTGTAGTCAGGGTCTCGTGCTCTTTATGTACCGTATGCACGGAATTGCGAAGATCTGCGCCTTCACTCAGGATTTTTGCTTCGACCAGCAAGTGGGGGTGACGCTCAAGCAAACGCATCAGGACTACCAGGGATTTGGGGGGCAATACCTCACCGCGCTCGTAACGAGATAAGGCGTTGTGGCCGCCACCCGATAGCAGTTGTACCGTTTCTTTTTGTGAAAGGTGCAGTTTGCGGCGTATGCGCTTCATCTCGGTGCCGACCATCTGCCTGAAACTGTGAACGATTTCATCGCAGTGGTCTGAATAGCGTTCCGCGTCTTCGGGGTCCAGGATCACCTCTCCACATGCCTGGCACTCCCATCCAGACAGATCGTCTATACGGCGATGCAAACCTTTGACTTCCGATGTTTCGCTACGTCCTGAGAAGTGATGCATTCCGTCATGCCTGCCGCAGCTGAAGCATTGCTCTGTTTTCATGGGTTTTTCTCCTTGAAGGAGATCACCGGAGGTTTACCGTCCGTGCGGTAGGTCACCTTGATGTAGATCTCCAGATCATGTGAGTGAATGTGATAAACATCTTGCCAAACTCGATGGTCGTCATGAGTCGTCATCGACTTGTACAACATCGTGTTTTTCAACTCGAAAATGACCGCCTGCATTTGTTCGAGGCTTAAACCAAGATCCTCGCCGCAACGGCGTGCGCTGTGAGTAAATGCTTGCTTTCCTAGCCGCCTGACATCCGCCTTTATCACCGCCAGATCGTAATGAGGTGTGTACTTTTCCATAAGACACCTGAGTCCAATAATTACCCTCTGAGGGTAATTTTACCAATCGAAAATACTGCTCCTTTGCCTGCCCAAGAACCCTAGTGCGTTGCCTTTGTAGGCAACTCCGAATAGGCTGTGGGAAAATTCATCCTATGATTGGATGAAAGGACGAAACCCATGACAGACATCGCCCCCCTGATCAAACGCTCCCTCGTCGATCAAGCCCTCGAACAGTTGCGCCAGCGCATCACCCAAGGCGTATGGGCCATCGGCGAACGCCTGCCCACCGAGCCCGAGTTGTCTGCCGAGTTGGGGATCAGCCGCAACACCGTGCGTGAAGCCATGCGCGTATTGGCATTCTCCGGGTTGATCGAGATCCGCCAGGGCGACGGCAGCTATTTGCGCTCCATGACCGACCCGCTGGGCGCGATGAAAGCCTTGTCCCACTGCACCCTGGCTCAGGCGCAGGAGACGCGGCAGATTCTTGAAGTCGAGGCAGTCGGCTTGGCCGCGTTGCGCCGCACCGATGCAGACCTGATCGCTTTGCGCGCGGCCCTCAACGCCAGCGGCGACCATTACCACGGTGATCTTGAGCACTACATCAGCTGCGACCTGGTGTTCCACAAACGCCTGGTGGACGCGGCCCACAACCCGGCCTTGAGCGAGCTGTACCAGTACTTCTCGAGCATCGTCGGCGCGCAACTGCGCCAGACCCTGAACATCCAGCCACGCCGGCAAGCGGTATTCGACCTGCACGGCGCCTTGCTCGATGCCGTGGAGCAACAGGACCCGGAACGCGCCAAGGCCCTGTCCCGGCAGTTGATCAATGAACCTTGAACCCGAGACCACCATGCCCCGTTCAGAAAATGCCCTTGATGAACTGCTGATCGACGCCGAAGCCGATGACGATGAGGTCCAGCACAGCCCGCCGGTGGTAAGCCGTCCGTGGTTGTTGCTGTTGGGCCTGATCCTGGTGGCGCTGAACCTGCGCCCGGCGTTGTCGAGCATGGCGCCGCTGCTCGCTGAGGTCTCCCACAGCCTGGGTCTCTCGGCGGCCAAGGCCGGGTTGCTGACGACGCTGCCCGTCTTGTGCCTGGGCCTGTTCGCGCCACTGGCTCCGATCCTGGCCCGACGTTTTGGCGCCGAGCGGGTGGTGCTGGGCATTCTGCTGACCCTGGCCGGCGGCATCATCCTGCGCAGTTCATACGGTGAGGCCGGGCTGTTCGCCGGCAGCCTGCTGGCGGGCGCGAGTATCGGCATCATCGGGGTGCTGTTGCCCGGTATCGTCAAGCGCGATTTCGCCAAACAGGCCGGCACCATGACCGGCGTGTACACCATGGCCCTGTGCCTGGGTGCAGCGCTGGCGGCGGGATCCACGGTGCCCCTGAGTCATTACTTCGGCGACAGCTGGAACATCGGCCTGGGGTTCTGGATTCTCCCGGCGTTGGTCGCGGCGTTGTTCTGGTTGCCGCAAGTTGGCCAGAAACACGGCGCGCACCAGGTGGCCTATCGCGTGAAGGGCTTGTTGCGTGATCCGCTGGCCTGGCAGGTGACCCTGTACATGGGCCTGCAATCCTCCCTGGCGTACATTGTGTTTGGCTGGCTGCCGTCGATCCTGATCGGCCGTGGCCTGAGCGCCACCCAGGCGGGCCTGGTGCTTTCCGGTTCGGTGATTGTGCAGTTGGCCAGTTCCCTGGCCGCGCCCTGGTTGGCCACCCGTGGCAAGGACCAGCGCCTGGCCATCGTGGTGGTGATGGTGCTGACCCTGGGCGGCCTGTTCGGTTGCCTGTATGCACCGTTGGACGGCTTGTGGGGCTGGGCGATTCTGCTGGGCCTGGGCCAGGGTGGCACCTTCAGCCTGGCGCTGACCTTGATCGTGCTGCGTTCACGGGACTCCCACGTAGCCGCCAACCTGTCGAGCATGGCCCAGGGCATCGGCTACACGCTGGCGTCCATGGGGCCGTTCGCGGTCGGCCTGGTGCATGACTGGACCGGTGGCTGGAACGCCACCGGCTGGATTTTCGCGGTGATCGGCCTGGGCGCGATCATCGCGGGGTTGGGCGCCGGGCGTGCGCGGTATGTCGGCGTGACCAGCGAAAAGGTCTAGAGGTACAGCACTTCCATAGTGCTGGAACCATCGATATGCACGTCGCTGCTGAGGTCGAGATTGTTCTTGGCAGCGATCACCGTATCGACCCTGACCAGGCTGCTCAGCGTCTGGAAGGCCGTCGGCCCGCTGGTGCTGCCGACGGTGTCGGTAAAGCCGAGAAAGCTGCGCGAACCGATGTCGATCGGGTTGCTGTTGGCGGTGCGCCAGGCGATCCCGCCGCTGGTGGACTCGGTGCCGTAAACCTCCGGCAGGCTGTCGATCACCGTCTGTTTGGGGTCGAAGGTCAGGGAGTACAGCCCGATCTTGTTGCCGCTCGGGTCCAGTCCCAGCCCGTAGTAGATTTCGCTGTTGACGTTGGCGGTGCCGTCGCGGTTGTCGCTCATGCGCAGGGCGTAGCGAGTCGCTGCCTCGCAGTTGATGGTCACGCTCAGGTAGCGCACCGGCAGGCGTTTGCCGCGATCAATGTTCAACTCCTGTTGGGAAATCTTGCCGTAGTCGATCAGCCCGTTGCTCGACAGCGCCGGTGTACAGGCACTGGGAGTGAGCAAGCCGGTGACGCCGAGTTCGACACTGGAGGCTGCCGTGGCACCGCTGCTGAGGGTCAGCAGGGCAAGTGTTGCGAGAGAAAGCTGGCGTAGGTGCATGACCATACTCCTTGATCAGAGGTAGATAATTTCAATCGTGCCCGAACCATCGAGCAGTACTTCCGTACGCAGGTCCAGGCTGTTCATGGGCGACAGAACGGCGCGCACGCTGACCTGCCCGCTCAGGTTCTGAATCGCCGAGGGGCCGGCATTGCTGCCGGGTAGAGCGGTAAAGCCGAGCAAACTGCTGCTGCCGATGGGAATGGGGTAGGCATTGGAACTGCTCCAGGCCACGCCACCGGTGGTGGAGTCGGTGCGGTACACCTGAGGCAGGGCGTCAGCGCGCAGATCGAAGGGGTCGAAATAGAGAAAGTAGCGACCGATCTTATTGCGGCTGTCATCGACGCCCAGGCCGTAGGCGGTTTCATCGGTGCCGCCGGTGGCCGAGCCTTTTCGGTTGTCGTGCATGCGCAAGGCAAAGTGAGTCGGACCGTCGCAGCCGATACTCAGCAGCAGGCTGCGGGAAGCCAGGCCGGTTTCCTTGTCGGCGTTCAGGCTCTTGGCCCACATACGGCCAAAATCGATGATGCCGCCGTTGGACAGAGTGGTTTCGCAGGCAGCAGGGGCGAAGCCGGCTTGCACCGACAACTCCCGGGCGCGGCCAGTGGCGACGGCGTCGATCAACCCGGTGGTTTCCCAGGTCACCGCGTCACGCACTTGCGTGGCGTCGGCCTGTGCCCAGGCATCGACCTGCAACTGCGCCGAGAAGCTGCTGCCGATGGTCGGCACGCCGTCGCGCAACGGCACGATGGCCTGGTCGGGCCGCCAGTCGAGCGTCCTGCCCCTGGCACCGGGCGCCTGGCCTTGCCCGCTGGTCAACCCCAGTTCAACAGCCTGGCCGTCGAGTACCGCATCGCTGATGTGCACGCGGTAACTGCCACGCTCGGTAAAACGGTAGCGCTCGGCGGTCGCGGCCAGGGCCCGGTAGAATACGTGCATATCGGTGGGCGTCGGGCAGTTCAGGTTGAGGCTCAGGCGGCGTTCTCCCAGCAGGATTTCTGCGCCGGGGTTGCGCTGCACGGCGCGGTTCATCACGCCGAAATCCAGGCGCGACTGGCTTAGGGTCAGTTGGCATTCGTCGGCGTGCGCCCGGCTCTGGACGATGGCGCCCAGGGCCAATCCCAGCAGTAACAATCGCTTCATCACAGTCTTCCTCATGGCGTCACACAGCGGGCCGGGGCGGTTTCGAAATACACCTGCGGGTCGGCTTTTTCCGCGAGTTCAACCTGCAGTTCACAGCGGCTCATGCCCGGTGCCTTGACCCACAGGGGGCGTGGGTCCAGCACGTTCGGCAGGAACACCTGGCTGCCTTCCTGCACCAGGGTCACGAACTCGCCATCGGCGGTACTCACCGTGGCGCCACGGGGCAGTGGCGTACCGTGGTCGGTGGTCACTGTGAGCAAGGCACGACGGGTCAGGGCCACGCCGAATTCCACGCGATCCACCGCGCCGCGCCCGGCGCTGATGACGGCCAGGCCGTTGCTGATATCGGCGTTGCGCGGCAGCGACTGGGTTTGCACTTCCACGGGGCTGCGCCCGTAGGCGGACACCTGCGGTACCACGGCCTGGCCCTGGAAGTCGGTCCATACCGGGCCGCTGGGCGTGGTGAGCTTGACCCCGGCCATATCGCCGACAGACACCAGCGCAAAGGTGTCGCGCACCGGATAAGGCGAGAAGGTCACGCCACCGCTGTGGGCCACCACCGCACCGCGCACACCGCCCTGGTAGCTGGAGCGCTCGGCGTCAGAGCGGCTGTAGTTCATGTCCAGTTGTGCATAGCGCGGCAGATAGGACACGCCGAGGGTGGATTCCACTTGTTGGTCGCGGCTGTCGTGCTCGGCACTGACCCGGTAACTGAGTTGATCGTTGACCTGCTCGTTCACCCCCAGACCGATGCGATGCTCGCCACCCGAGTTACGCACCCAGGCACGCCCGCGGCGGTTCTCGCCCAGTGGCACGCTCAGGTTCAGGTACACCGCGTTCTCGTTATTCTGCCGGCCGCTGACCTGCCACTCGGCACTGGCCGACAGCGACACGCCGCGCACGCTGGTGCCCCATGAGGCCAGGGCACGGCTGCTGTTTTCGCCGTTGAACGTGGTGGTGCGCGACAGGCCGGCATTGAAGGCTCCCAGCCATGGATGGGCCCAGCCCAGGGCCAGGCTCTGCTGGTCGCGATAGCGGGTGAGGCGACCTTCGTCGTCCCGCGAATCGTAGTAGGCGGCGTCTTCCAGCTCCCGGTAGCCCAGGGTGCGGTGGGAGGCGCCGGCGGTGATCGACCATTGCCGGCCCAGGCGCTGGGACAGGCTCAGGTCGGTCTGTACGCCGCGTTCACCCAGGCGTTGGGCATCGGCAATCTGGGTCGACAGTTGTACCTGGCCGTCTGGCCACGGCAACAGGCCGAGGCTGGCACCCGTGGCACGGTAGTCTTCGGCGGCAAGCGCGCCGGCCCCCAGGCTCAGGCGCGGGTTCAACGCACCGCTCCAGCCGCCGCTGATTACCCATGGATCGTCGCCCCGTGTATCGCCGATATTGCGCACCCGGCCTGCTCCCAACGAGTAACCCGGCGCTGGCAAGCCGATGCCGAGCATCGCCGCCGGCACGGTGAAGCGCCGCTCTTCGCCGGTGCTTTCCTTGACCGTCACTTCAACGTCCGAGCGTGTGTTCAGGCGCCGTACGTCGGTGAGGGAGAACGGCCCGGCCGGCACCACGGTGGAGTGAATCAGCGCGCCGTTCTGGCGTACCTCGACCTGGGCCGGGCTGTTGGCGATGCCGCTGATGGTCGAGCCCTGTTCCTGGTCCTGCAGGGCCTGTTCGGTAAACAGCTGCATGCCGGTGATCTGCGCGGACGACAGCACCGGGTTGTAGAGGTTGATCTGCCCGGCCTGCAACACCGCCTGCTGCTCGGCGAAGGTGCGCTGGGCATAGGCTTCCAGGTGGGTACTGCGGGACCGGGAGTCTTGCCAGGTCTGTACCTGGCGGCTGCGCACGATCCAGTCGCCGGCGTTGAAGCCCAGCTCGGTATTTGCCGAGCCGAAGCGGCTGGCGTCGTCGCCATAGCGGTTGTACAAACCGGTGAGGTCGTAGTTGAGCAAGCCGGCGAACCCTCCGGTTTCATAACCGGACAGCTCACGCTGGCGCGGGCGCAGGGCGTCGGTGGGCACCATCAGGCTCACACCCAGGCTGGCGGGGTCTTGCTCCACCACGGTTTGCGGGTATTCGCCGAGGAAGTCATGGCAGTGGCTGTCGCCCAGCGGCGCCGGTATCACCAGGTCGGCGGCGTCCAGCAGCGGGCGGTCGAAGCACAGCGCGCCCTGGCTGTCGAACTGCACATCGAGGCGGCCACGGCGCTGGCCATTCACCGTCAGGCTCACGGCATGGCGGCCGCTGGTGTAGCGCGGTGCGTCGAGCAGCAGGTAGGCCAGCTCCGGGTCGATACCGCGCTGGTGCAGGGTTTGCGCGTCGAAGGCATCGGCCCAGGCATCGGCCGACAGCAACGCCATGGTCAGTGGCAGCGCGGCCCGCACCCGGGCGGGGCGTAAAGGACAGTCGGGCACGGCTTCGCCAGCCGGGTCAGTGGTTACTGTGTTCACGTAAAGGCACTCAGGTTATGGAAGCCGGCAACGGTTGGCGGGCTTCCCGGTGACAGTCACAGGGCTGTCACTTCGTTATTCAGCGTTTGCGGCGGTTATCGGTGCTTCATAGGCGGCGACGGCAAAGCCGTACACGGTGGCCGGTTGCAGGCGTACAGCCGTGGCGGTGTGGGGTGTGCTGAGCCGCAGGGTTTCGCCGGGCAACACATAAGTGCGCGGCAGCACCAGGCTCTGCTTGCCGGGCAGCAATTGCAGTTCCTGGGCCAGGCGCACCACATAAGGCGTAGGGTTGGCGACGTTCAGGTGGCCAGCGTTCAGCGACCAGGTCAGCCCGGTCCAGGGGGTGCGATTCGGCGCCAGGCCCTTGGGGTGAATGATCACCGGCAGGTTCTGGCGCACGGTCACGCCCACCCGTGCATGGCCTGCCTGGGCGGCATCACGGTCCTTGGGCATGCCTTCGAAGATCACCCGTTTCAGGCGTTGAGTTGTCAGGGGCGTGGGGTTGCGCAGGATAAAGCGCACCAACTGGCTTTTGTCGGCCTCGACCCGGGACAGGGGCGGGGTGACAAATAGCAACGACTCGGTGTCTTCCGGAATGTCTTCCAGGGTGACGTGCAACAGGGCCAGTTTGCCGTCGGTGTTGGTCACCGACACCGAAGCTTCGCCGTCGGCCTCGTTGACGATCACCACCGAGGTGTCGGGCACCATGCCGTCGGCAAACGCCTGGGTGCTCAGCAGCCAGCCCAGGGCCAGCAAGGTTGGATAGGTCTTCATGACGCACTTCCTAAAATGATCACAGGGCTTAGAGGTAACGCAAATCCAGAACCAGTGAGCCATCGAGGGGAACGTCTTGCCTGAGGGTCAGACGGTTCGCCGGGTGGATGGTGGTCTGTGCGCGGATCCGGGTAGTCAGGGTGACGATGGGTTCCGGAAACGGTCGGCCGGGACGGGCAAAGCCCATCAGGGTCTTGGGGTGGATGGCTGGTTGGGGGAACCAGAGGCCGGCCCCGGGGTTTGACACCAGTGACTGCATGGCCTGGCCGTCCCCCAGCGCGGCTTCGAACGCCAGGCCGACGGTGCCCAGGTGTTCCGTGGGGGCGTTGGGGTTTTTCCCCAGGCCGTAGGCGGTGTCCGGTGTAGCAGACGAATCTTCGCGGCTGTCGATGCCGATCAGCGCAAACAACAAGGGGCCGCTGCAGTGGATCTCCACGTCGAGCCATTGGCTGGGCAACGGGGTGGGCGCCTCTTGGTTGAGGGTATGGGCAGGGATGTTGCCGTGGTCGATGACGCCGCTGCCGGAGAGCGCGATGGTGCAGGAACTGGGGGTGACCAGGCCCGAGAGGGTCATGTCGGTGGCGGTGCTGGCAAACACGCTAGAGCCGGTGTTGAGCAATAACAGCGCCGCGTACAGGCGTAGGGTTCTGTTCATCATTCGGTCTTCGATGTGTTCGGTGCGCTAAGGCGCCTCGCCGCGAACGGCGAGGCCGCGGGCTTACAGGTACTTGACTTCGAATGTGGCGGAACCGTCGATGGGGTGTTCATCGCTCAGATCCAGACTGTCGGCCCGGGCGATTTGCCCGTAGACAAGCAAGTCGGTAGTCACTTGCTGGATCGACACCGGTAACCAGACACCGCTGGACTTGTCACCGAAAGCTCCCAGCGCGTTGACTGGCAATATTGCGTCTGCTGAATCGGACCAGGTGATGCCGTTATCCATTGATTCCAGCACGCTGACAGCACCCGAGTCGGCGACTGCGTTCAGCAGGACCACGTCATAGGCGCCCAGCTTCTGCGTGCCGTTGATCAACCCCAGCCCATAACCGCCGGCGCTGGAGTTGGATCCGGCACGGTTGTCGGTGCCCTTGATGGCGAAGAGGGTGCCGCCTTCGCAGGTAATGGTCAGTTGCAGGGTGGTACGCGGCAGTTGTGTGACGGTGGTGAGGTTCAGGTCTTTGGCGGAAATCTTGCCGTAGTCGACCACCCCGCTGCCGGACAGGCTGGGCGTGCAGGCATTGGGGGTAATCACCCCTTGGACAGTCAGGTCGACGGTTGACGCCGCCAGGGCAGAGGCGCTGGTGCTGATCAGCAGCGCGGTGGCCAGGGCATTAAGCGTAAGTTTCATGGGGCACACGTTTCCTTTCGAGTGGGGCCGGTTGAAAAAACGTTACAAGTACTTCAGTTGCACGGTGGCATGGCCGTCCAGCGGCACTTCGTCGAGTACGGTCAAGCGGTCGGTACCGTCAACCATCGTGTACACGCGCAGATCGGCACTGAAGCGCTCCACGGCAATCGGCGTCACGCTGTTGCCGGCGGCGGCGATGGACGTAATCAAGCTATGGCCGAGGAACACCGACGGGCTCCATGTGGCGCCGCCATCGGTTGAGGTAATGGTTTTGGCGGCGAGACCATCGGCCACTGCGTTGTAGAGACCGAAGCCGGTACTGCCAAGTTTTTCGTCGTTGGCCGTCGTGCCCAGCCCGTGCCAGTTCTGGTTGATCGCCGCACTACCTGCGCGGTTGTCGATGGTGTTCAGCGCAATGAACGTCGGCGCGTCACACAGGATTTCCAGTTGCATGACCTGCCACGGCAGAGAGGTGGGGCGATCCGCGCTGAGTTCCTTGGCCGCCATCTTTCCGTAATCCACGACACCTCCGCTGGAGAGCATGGGTTCACAGGCATTCGGCGTGATGGTGCCCGTGACGGCGAGGTCGGCGCTGCTGGCAGCCAGGACGGTGGGGGCGAGCAGCAACGTGGCGAGAAAGACAGCGGGTGAGGAATTCATGGGCAAGCGGCACCTTGTTGGTTGCAGGGTCGATGGCGTAAGGGGTTACAGGTACAGCACTTCAATGGTGGCCGAACCGTCGATGTTGACTTCGTTGCTCAGGTCCAGGCCATCGGTGCGGTTGATGTAACCGCTGTAATTGACCTCGGTCACCAGTTCCTGAGTAGGGCGTGGGTTGCTGACGTCTGCCAGGGTGGCTACGGAGAGCATCAGGCGATGCTCAAAGGAGGAATATTTCTCCCACGTGGTGCCCTCGTCGAAAGAGGCGATGGCTTGCACCACTTCGCCGTCCGCCATGGGCGGGTTGGCGGTCGAGCCCAGGGTTAACGTGTAGGAACCGAGTTTTTGTGTGCTGTTGATAAAGCCCAGGCCGAAACCTGCACCAGACCCCGACCCGATACGGTTATCCATTGCCCTGAGGGCAAAGCTCACGGCTGCATCGCAGCTCACGGTCAGTTGCAAGCTGGCTTTTGGCAACGGGGTGATCTGGGTGGCGTTCAGGTCCTTGGCCGACATCTTGCCGTGGTCGATGACGCCACCACCGGACAGGGAAGGGGTGCAGGCATTCGGGGTGATGATGCCCTTGACCGTCAGGTCCACAGTGCTGGCGGCGAAGGCTGGGGCGCTGCCAGTGATCAGCAGGGCGCTGGCGACGGCGATCAGGTGCTTGTTCATGGTCTGTTGTCTCGGTGTTGGGTCAACTGACGGGTGCACGTCACCGCAGCGCAGAAAGAGGCGCGGTTGGGCGTCGGGTCAGTTCGGATAGTTGGCCGCCAGGTGAGTTGGCGGATTGCCCTCTTGGGGTGGGGCGCAATTTAGCGCCGGGGGAGAGGAGGGGAAATACAAGAATTACGACAATCCGCTATCCCTCTAGCTCGCCTGCGTCAAGTCGGAATAGGTGGGCGGAGCTGTAGGAAAAACTGTCTTTTCGTAGTTCTTGTATCGCAAGAGTGGTATTCATGTGGATAGCTTGATTCGGTAATGGGTGCCAGGCGGATGGGTTAAGGATCACCGTCAAGCGCACCCTCACTAGACGATATGCCAGGGCCGTCTGATGGCCCTGGCAGGTCGGCGCCGATATCGAGGTGGCCATGATGCCAAGCGTGTTTGCTGACGACGCCCCCAGGCAGCAAACGGTGCCATGGCGCAGTCCTCCTGTTCACTGGAAGCACCTGAGCGTGCTGATCGTCGAGGACCATCAGGCCTATCGCGCCTTGATGGGCTGGTTCCTGCAAAAATTCGAAGTCGATCACGAACTGGTGTGCAACGGGCAGGCCGCGTTGACCGCCATCGCCCTGCGGCATTTCGACCTGGTGATCAGCGATTGCCGCATGCCGGTGCTGGATGGCTATAGCATGGCTCGTGAGATCAGGCGGCGAGAGGCCGTACACAGCCGCCCGCGTGTGCCGATCATTGCCTTGACCGCCAAACTCTCTGCGGACGATGCGCGCCGCTGCCTTGAGGCCGGCATGGATGCCTGGCTGCTCAAGCCGCTGACCCTGGAACAATTGCGCGGGGTGCTGGAGCAGTGGCTGCCACAGCCGCCGGGCGCCAGTACGAACCCGCCTGCCACAGCCTGCGCCGGGGCGCACTGGCCGACTCGTGCCGAACTGATCAGGACATTTGGTGATGAACAGGTGGTGAACCAGATGTTGCGCACCCTGGTGCGCGAGGCCGAGGCTGATTACGCAGGCCTGGTACAGGCTTGCCGTATCGTCGACCCGCATGCATTGGTCGATTGCCTGCATCGCCTGGCGGGAAGCCTGGCGTTTTTTGGCGAGACGGAGCTGGATCGCTGTGCGGGGGAGTTGATCGAACAGGTGCGCAAGCACGGGATCCGGTGCAACAGGCGGGCATTGCAGCGGTTCGACCAGGACCTGCTGGTGTATCTGCGCTATTTGACAGATTTATGACATTTTCAACGATTCTGTAGGGGGTATTACCTCTGTCTGTGGGCTTGGTTTGTAGGTGGTTTCCTTTTTTGTTGTAGGTAAAAAATCACCCGCTTAAGAACACGGGACGCCATTGAAAACCGCTCCCAGGTAGGCGGTTGTTGCCCGGGACGGACAGGGTTATTTTGCGCAAATCAATTTGCCATCACTCATGGATTTCTATGCTTCGCGTAATTATTGCTGACGATCATCCCATTGTTCGGATCGGGCAGAAGGTGGTGATCGAGGCCAACGGCAAGTGCAAGGTGGTCGGTGAGGCCAACGGCCCGGATGAGCTGCTGCGGGTACTGGGCAGCACCCCTTGCGATGTGCTGGTGACGGACTTCGCCATGCCGGGCGGGCAGCAGGCTGACGGCTATGTGTTGTTGGGCTTGTTGCAACGCCAATACCCCGGGGTGCCGGTGATCCTGGTGACGATGTTCGCCAATATCGCCACCCTGCGTGCCTCGTTCGCCGAGGGCGCCCGAGGCATAGTCGCCAAGAGTGCATCGGCCAAGGAGTTGCCCACGGCCATCAAGGAAGTCTGCGAGGGCAAGACCTTCGTCAGCGAGTCCCTGCGGACCCAGTTGGTGCAGGCCGGCACGGGCGATCAATCACAACCGCCGCAACTGTCGGGCAAGGAGCGCGAAGTGGTGCGCATGCTGGCCAGCGGCATGACCGTCAGCCAGATTGCCGCGCGGGTCAATCGCAGCATCTCCACCATCAGCAAACAGAAAAGTACCGCGATGAACCGGCTGTGTATCTCCACCGATGTGGATTTGTTCCACTATGCTCGCAGCAGCGGAATGGTGCCCTGAAGGGACGGGATGAGGTATTCCTGGCGTTGATGCCAGTAGTGTTCCCCGGCCTTGGGGATTATCGTACCGGCCATCCCAACTTCTTTTGCGGAACCTGCCCATGAGCGACGCCCATAACGCCTTGATCACCGAGTTCTACAGTGCCTTCCAGCGCCTGGATGCCGAGGCCATGAGCGCCTGCTACAGCGACGACGTGGTGTTCAGCGACCCGGCATTCGGTGAACTGCGTGGCCGTGATGCCGGCGACATGTGGCGCATGCTGACCACCCGGGCCAAGGACTTTTCCCTGACCTTCGACAGTGTGCGCAGCGATGAAATCACCGGCAGCGCCCACTGGGTGGCGACCTACCTGTTCAGTGCGACGGGCAACACCGTGGTCAACGATATCCGGGCGCGCTTTGTGTTTCGTGACGGCAAGATCTGCGAGCATCACGACCACTTTGACCTGTGGCGCTGGTCGCGGCAGGCGTTGGGCACCAAAGGCCTGTTGCTGGGCTGGACGCCGCTGGTGAAAAACGCCGTGCGGGCCCAGGCGCTGAAAGGGTTGAAGGCGTTCCAGGCCAGTCGTTGATAAGATTGGCGTTCCTTTGGTTTGCCGAATTGATCCGTGACGACTCCTTCTGAAGCCAAACCGTGGTTTGTCTACCTGGTGCGCGCCGCCAATGGCTCGCTCTATTGCGGCATCAGCAATGACCCGGTGCGCCGCTTTGCCATGCACCAAAGTGGCAAGGGCGCACGGTTTTTCCTCTCGAGCCCCGCCGTGGCGCTGGTGTACACCGAGGCATGCATCAGCAAGGCCGAGGCGCTGCGCCAGGAACGGCTGATCAAGAAACTCAAGAAAAGCGCCAAGGAGTGCCTGGCGGCGATCGGCCCATCAGTTTGACTGATAGGTTCCCATGCGCGCCTTTGCCGGGTTTGCAGGCTAAGCTGGACGCTCACTCATTGAGCGGAGCCTGGCATGACTGAGTTGATCCTCCACCACTACCCGCAATCCCCATTTGCCGAAAAAGCCCGCCTGTTGCTGGGCTTCAAGGGCTTGTCCTGGCGTTCGGTGCACATCTCGCCGGTGATGCCCAAGCCTGACTTGACGGCCCTCACCGGTGGTTATCGCAAGACCCCGGTGTTGCAAGTGGGCGCCGATATCTACTGCGACACCGCACTGATCGCCCGCCGCCTGGAGCAGGAAAAGTCCGCGCCGGCGTTGTTTCCCCAAGGCCTGGAACTGGTCAGCCAAAGCTTCGCCGCCTGGGCTGATTCGACGGTGTTCTCCCATGCCGTGAGTCTGGTGTTCCAGCCGGAATCCCTGGCGGTCAAGTTCGCCAAAGTGCCGCCGGAAATGCTCCAGGTGCTGGTGGCCGACCGCAGCAAATTGTTCAGTGGCGGCACGGCCACCCGTGTGCAACTGGATCAGGCCAAGCATCAATGGCCGGTGATCATCGGTCGTATCAATCAGCAGTTGCAGCACCAGCAGGGCGACTTCCTGTTCGGCGAGCCGTCGATTGCCGACTTCGCCCTGGCGCACCCGTTGTGGTTCCTCATGGGATCGTCGGTGACCTCGCCGCTGGTGGAAACCTATCCTGCGGTGGCCGCCTGGCTCGCCCGGGTGTTGGGTTTCGGGCATGGCACGTCGAGCCAGATGAGTGCCGAGCAAGCCTTGGAAGTCGCGCGCAATGCCACGCCGGCCAACCTGCCGGAAGAAATCTTCGAAGACCCGAACGGCTTCAAGCCCGGCCAGCAAGTGACCATCAGCGCCACCGACTACGGCACCGATCCGGTGGCCGGGGAGTTGCTGTTTGCCGGCCGCGAAGAGCTGATTCTGCGGCGCACCGATGAGCGCGCCGGCACCGTGCATGTGCACGTTCCGCGCTTCGGATTTCGGATCCAACCGGCGTGACTGAAATTATTTTCAAATCGGTGTGAGGTAAACCTGTCGGCCATCCGTGTAGTGCTTGAAACTGCGATTAATTCGCATTAACAGCGTTTTTACACACGGGTTCTCAAGCATGAAGTCCAGGGCAACGTCGGCGGGTTCGGTTAAACATTGGCTGGGAGCCTCGGTATTGGCAGTTTCGGGGCTGGCGCTGTTGCCCCTGGGCGTGGCGCAGGCGGCCGAGGCGCAGCAGCAGAGCACGCTGTTCAACTTTGCCCTGGCCGCCAAGCCGCTGCCCCAGGCCTTGAGCGACTTCACCCGGGTGACCGGCATCAGCGTGGTCTACACCGACGAAGCGCCGTACGCCATCAAGGCCCCGGCCATCACCGGGCAGATGAGTGCGGCCCAGGCCATGCAACGCCTGCTGGGTAATTCCGGCTTCACCTTCCGCCAGATCGACGCCCGCACCCTGGCCCTGGAACCGCTGCCCACCGACGGCGCGCTGAACCTCGGCGCCACCACCATCAACGGTGCCGCCCTGGCCTCGGATACCACCAGCTATCAGCCGCCGCCCACCAGTTCGGTGATGCGTTCCCACGGCCTGCTGCTGGAAACCCCACAGACTGTCAACGTTGTACCGGCCCAGGTGATGCGCGATCAACAGCCGCGCAACCTCGACGATGCCCTGACCAACATCAGTGGCATCACCCAGGCCAACACCTTGGGCAGCACCCAGGACGCGGTGATGCTGCGGGGTTTTGGTGACAACCGAAACGGTTCGATCATGCAGGACGGCATGCCGCTGGTGCAGGGCCGCGCGCTGAATTCCACCGCCGAGCGCGTCGAAGTGCTCAAGGGCCCGTCGTCGTTGCTGTATGGCATTCAGGATCCGGGCGGCGTGGTCAATATCGTCAGCAAGAAACCCGAGCTGATCCAATCCACCTCGCTGACCGTGCGCGGCTCGACCTTTGGCGACGGCAAGAACGGCAGCGGCGGCAACCTCGACACCACAGGGCCCATCGGTGACAGCGGGTTGGCGTACCGCTTGATCGTCGATCACGAAGACGAAGATTACTGGCGCAACTACGGCACTCACCGCGAGAGCCTGATCGCACCGTCGCTGGCCTGGTACGGCGACAACACCAAGCTGTTGTTTGCCTATGAGCACCGGGAGTTTCTCTCGCCGTTCGACCGGGGCACCGCCATCGACCCCAAGACCAACCACCCGCTCAACATCCCGTCGACTCGCCGCCTGGACGAGCCCTTCAACAACATGGAAGGCCGCTCCGACCTGTACCGCTTCGAGGCCGACCACGATTTGAATGACGACTGGAAAGCCCACTTCGGCTACAGCTGGAACCGCGAGACCTACGACGCCAGCCAGGTGCGTGTGGTCAAGGTCAACGCCAATGGCACCCTGACCCGCAGCATGGACGGCACCCAGGGCGCACTGACCACCGACCGCTTCGCCACCGCCAGCCTTGAAGGCAAGGTCAACGTCGCGGGCATGCAGCACGACCTGACCTTCGGCCTGGATGACGAGTACCGCAAGATCTACCGGGCCGACCTGATCCGCCAGGCGCCCCGTGGCACGTTCAACTACAACGATCCGGTCTATGGCAATGAAGTGGCGGGCACCACCGTCAGCGCGCCGGACAGCAACCAGACGGACCTGCTGCGCAGCGACTCGCTGTTCCTGCAGGATGCGATCCACCTCACTGACCAGTGGATCCTGGTGGGCGGCGCGCGTTATCAGATGTACGACCAATACGCCGGCAAGGGTGTCCCGTTCACCGCCAACACCGACGGCAATGGCCAGAAGTGGGTGCCACGCGCGGGCCTGGTGTACCGCTACACTGACGAGCTGTCGTTCTATGGCAGCTACACCGAGTCGTTCAAGCCCAACTCCACCATCGCACCGCTGGCGAACAAAAGTGTGCTGGATGGCAGCCTTGAGCCGGAGCAGTCGAAGTCCTGGGAGTTGGGGACCAAGCTCGATATACCGGGGCGCATCACCGCCAGCGCCGCCCTGTTCAACATCGAAAAACGCAACGTGCTGGTGCAGGTCGGCGATGGCCTGACCTCGGTGTACAGTGTCGCCGGCAAAGTGCGCTCCCGAGGCCTGGAACTGGATGCCAGCGGCCAACTGACGGATAAGTGGAGCGTGATCGGCAGCTATGCCTACACCGATGCAGAGGTTACCGAAGACCCGGAATACAAAGGTAATCGCCTGCAAAACGTGGCGAAGAACACCGGCTCGCTGTCGGCGGTGTATGACTTCGGCAGCATTCTCGGTGGCGACCAACTGCGGGTCGGCGCCGGGGCACGTTATGTCGGCGAGCGCGCAGGGGACGCGGCCAACAGCTTCGAACTGCCGGGCTACACCGTGGCCGATGCGTTCGCCACCTATGACACTAAAATCGAGGGGCAGAAGGTCAAGTTCCAGCTCAACGTGAAGAACCTGTTTGACCGCACCTATTACACCTCGGCCGTGAACACCCAGTTCGTGTCCATCGGCGATGCGCGGCAGGTGTCGGTGTCCAGCACCCTGACGTTCTAAATTCGGCTACACCGTATGGCGCGGTAGCCGGCTGCCTCGCCATACGGTTGTCGAGCTGCTAGCGTGGCCGCCATTAATGACTTTGCGGGAACACGATAGCGATGCAGTTGGGACGATGGATACACACCGGCGGGCTGCTGCTGGGCTTGAGCTTGTTGCTGGGCGGTTGCGCCACGGCGCCGAAAACTTCCACCAGCGCCAGCCTCGACCAGTTGCTGGCCGACCCGGCACTGCACGGCGCCAGCGTGTCGCTGATGGTGCGCGATGCCCGCAGCGGCAACACGCTCTACCAGCACAACCCACGCACACGGCTGACCCCGGCTTCGAGCCTCAAGCTGTTGACCACTGCGGCGGCGATGGATGTGCTGGGGCCGCAGTATCGGTTTTCCACGCAACTGTTGAGCGACGGCATCCGCCAGGGCGCGGTGCTTGACGGCAACCTCTACCTGCGCGGCCTGGGCGACCCGACGATCCAGTGGGCGGATTACCAGGCGCTGGCGGCCAACCTGGCGCAGCAGGGCATCCGGCAGGTGCGGGGCGACCTTGTGTTCGACGACACGTTCTTCGACGCCGAGCGCCTGGGCACCGACTGGTCCCAGGACGATGAAAGCACCTACTACGGCGCGCAGATTTCGGCGCTGACGGTGTCGCCCAATGACGACTTTGATGCGGGCTCCCTGCTGGTCACGGCCAGGGCGCCGGTCGTGGCAGGGCGCCCGGTGACGGTGGAGATCAGCCCGGCTACCGATTACGTGCAGCTCAGCAACCGTGCGGTCAGCGGCACAGGCAACAGCTATGGAATCAATCGCCAGCACGGCACCAACCTGTTGCGCCTCAGTGGCGCGTTGGCGCCGGGCAGGCAGAGCCCGCAACTGGTCAGTGTGTGGGAGCCGACGCAACTGGTGGCCAACCTGTTTGAACAGGCCTTGGCGCAGCAGGGGATTGTCGTGCAGGGGCGTCGGATGATCGGGGGTGTGACGCCGACCACGGCGACGGTGCTCGCGCTGCATGAGTCGGCGCCGTTGCAGGAACTGATCACGCCGTTGCTCAAGCTTTCCAATAACAACATGTCTGAAGCCTTGCTCAAGAGCATGGGGCGCAAGACCGTGAATGCCGGTACGGCGCCTGCCGGTGTGGCGGCGGTGGCCGGGTTCCTGAAGCGTCAGGGGATTGATACGGCGACGTTGAACCAGGTGGACGGTTCAGGGTTGTCCCGGCGTAACCTGGTGTCGTCGCAGAACCTCACGGATGTGCTGCTGGCCGCCAGCAAACAGCCCTGGTTCAACGCCTGGTACAACGCGTTGCCGGTTGCCGGTAATCCGCAGCGACTGGTGGGCGGCAGCCTGCGCTACCGCCTGCGGGGCACCGCTGCGGAAAACAACCTGCAGGGCAAGACCGGCTCCATGAGCGGCGTGTCGTCGTTGACCGGTTACGTCACCGATGCCAATGGGCGCAAGCTGGTGTTTTCGATGGTGACCAACAATTACGTGGTCGCAGGCGCGCGGGTCAAGGCGCTGGAAAACCGCCTGGCCACGGCACTGGCCAACAGCACGGACTATTGAGCACCGAAGATCAACGGTGGGAGCGTGCTTGCTCGCGAATGCGCTGGTTCAGTCAGTACATGTGTTGACTGTCACACCGCTTTCGCGAGCAAGCCCGCTCCCACATGGGACCTGTGCCGTCAGGCAGATTGCATTTCAAGGCAGGAACGCCTGCCGGTATTCACCAGGGGTTGCGCCCATCGCCTGGCGGAACCGGTTGGTAAAGTGGCTGGCGCTGGAAAACCCGCACGCCAGGGCAATATCGCCCAGCGGCAACGACCCACCCCGCAACAACTCCCGGGCCCGGGCCAGGCGCCGCGCCAGCAGATATTGATGGGGCGGCAGTCCAAAACTCTCGCGAAACATCCGCGCAAAGTGGTACTCCGACAACGCACACAAGCCTGCCAACTGCCCCAGGCTGATCGGCTCCGCCAGCTGCTGGTCGATGTGCTCCACCAGTTGCCGGCGCTGGTGGGCGGCCAGCCCGCCTTTCAAACGCAAACCCTCGCGCATCCCCACCTGGCTGAGCAAGGTATGGCTGAGCATTTCATGGGCCAGGCTGCTGGTCAGCAGGCGTTCGCCGGGCTCTTTCCAGTTCAGGCCGATCAACTGGTGAAAACGCCGGGCCTGCCGCGCATCGTCGAGGAAGGTGCTCTCGCGCAATTGCAACTCGCGGGGTTCGCGGTCCAGCAAGGTGACGCAGCCCAGGGCGAATTGCTCGGGGCTGAAATACACGTGGGCCAGGCGGATTTCGCCGTTGATCACCCAGGCCGACTGATGCTCGGCCGGCAGGATGCACAGCTTGTCCGGGCCGCCCTTGGTGCCGGGCTGGTCGCGGCGAAAGGTGCCGGTGCCGCCGCCGATGTAGCAGGACAAGGTGTGGTGGTCGGGGGCTTCGTAATCCTGGGCGTCGTGATGGTTGCTCCACAAGGCTGCAGACAAGCCGTCACCGAGCTCGGCGCACAGCTCGAGGCGAGCGTTGGGCGAGCGGTTGAGGGATTGAAAGACTTGCAGGGTTTCCAGTGGCGGCATATTCGTACTCTCTGACGGCTTGCATCCTACTCCCAGCGGCGGCGGCTGTGATCCCGGCAGCCGACAAAAGCGCAAGAATGTGCAAGAGACCTGGTGCCGCCAGGGGCGAAACTGTGGCTCAACCCTCGGAGCCCGCCATGAACCTTTTCCTGTATTTACTCACCGTATTGATCTGGGGCACCACCTGGATTGCCCTCAAGTGGCAACTGGGCGTGGTGGCGATTCCGGTGTCCATCGTCTATCGCTTTGGCCTCGCGGCGCTGGTGCTGTTCGTGATGCTGCTGCTCAGCCGCAAGCTGCAGGTGATGAACCGGCGCGGGCATCTGATCTGCCTGGCCCAGGGCCTGTGCCTGTTTTGCGTCAACTTCATGTGCTTCCTGACCGCCAGCCAGTGGATTCCCAGCGGCCTGGTGGCGGTGGTGTTCTCGACGGCCACCTTGTGGAACGCGCTGAACGCCCGGGTGTTCTTCGGGCAGAAGGTCGCACGCAATGTGTTGATGGGCGGCGGCCTTGGCTTGCTCGGCCTCGGGCTGTTGTTCTGGCCGGAACTGGTGGGGCACACCGCCAGCCCGCAAACCCTGCTCGGCCTGGGCCTGGCACTGCTCGGCACCATGTGTTTCTCGGCGGGCAATCTGCTTTCCAGCTTGCAGCAGAAGGCCGGCCTCAAGCCGCTGACCACCAATGCCTGGGGCATGGCCTATGGTGCGTCGATGCTGGCGATGTACTGCGCGGTGCAGGGCATTCCGTTCGACATGGAATGGAACAGCCGCTACATCGGTTCGCTGCTGTACCTGGTGATCCCGGGTTCGGTGATTGGCTTTACCGCCTACCTGACCCTGGTCGGGCGCATGGGCCCGGAGCGAGCGGCGTATTGCACCGTGCTGTTCCCGGTGGTGGCGTTGAACGTCTCGGCGTTTGCCGAGGGCTATCAGTGGACAGCGCCGGCGTTGGCGGGGTTGGTGCTGGTGATGCTGGGGAATGTGTTGGTGTTTCGCAAGCCCAAGGCTGGCGCGCCGATCAATCCAATCTACAAGGCGAAGCAGGTTTAGTGTGGGGGCTCGACAGCTCCTACATTTGATCTCCTTTACCTGAGAATCACCGTTCATTACTTCAGGCCCAGGCGCTTGGCCATTCGTCCCAGGTTGGCCCGGTCCAGGCCCAGCTCACGGGCGGCACTGGCCCAGTTGTGCTGGTGGCGTTCCAGGCAGGCGCTGATGACCTGGCGCTGGTAGTTCTCGGTGGCCAGGCGCAGGTCGCCGGTGACGTCCGGCACGGGGTCGGGCTGCGCTTCGAGCGGTGGCGCGGTGGCGTTCGGCAAGTCCAGGTCTGCCGCGCTGAGGCTGAGAATCTTCGGGCGCTCCCGGCAGTTACCCAGGGCTTTCAAGGCGCTGCGGCCGATCAAGTGTTCCAGTTCGCGCACATTCCCCGGCCAGGTATAAGCCAGCAGTGCCGCCTGGGCATCGCTGGTAAGGCGCAGGCTGCCCAGGCCCATGCGTGAGCGGTTCTGTTCAAGGAAAAAGCCCGCCAGCAACAGCACATCGCGACCGCGCTCACGCAGCGCCGGGACTTGCAGCGGGTACACACTCAAACGGTGATAAAAGTCGGCACGATAGCGGCCGCTGCGTACTTCTTCGGCCAGATCCCGGTTAGTGGCAGCGATCAGGCGCACATCCACCTGGTGCTCCTTGTCAGACCCCAGGCGCTGCAACTGGCCACTTTGCAGCACCCGCAGCAGCTTGGCCTGCACGGTGAGGGACAACTCGCCCACTTCATCAAGAAACAGCGTGCCGCCATTCGCCAGCTCGAACTTGCCCCGGCGTTCGTTGAGCGCGCCGGTAAACGCCCCGCGCACGTGGCCGAACAGTTCGCTTTCCACCAGGGTTTCCGGCAGGGCGGCGCAGTTGAGGCTGATCAGCGGTTTCTCGGCGCGGTTTGATGCGGCATGGATCGCCTGGGCCACCAGCTCCTTGCCCACGCCAGTCTCGCCGGTGATCAATACCGTCAGGTCACTGCCACCCACCAGGTTGATTTCTTCCACCAGGCGTTTGTGGCTCTTGCTCTGGCCGATCATTTCCTTGTGCTGCTGGCCGCTGGCCTGGCGGTAGATTTCGGCGCGCTGGTGTTCGTCTTCGGCACGCAGGGCCAGGCGTTCAATGCGTTCAGCGACATTGACGGTGGCGGCGGCGAGGCTGGCAAAGGCTTGCAGGGCGTCCAGTTCCACCCGTTCGAAGCGCTCGGTATCCAGGGCGTCGAGGGTCAGCAGGCCCCAGGGCCGGTCGTCGACAAACAGTGGGCAGCCCATGCAGTCGTGAACCTCCAAGTGGCCGTGCAGGCCATCCACCAGGCCGTCATAGGGGTCGGGCAGTTCGCTGTCGCTGTCAAAGCGGGTAGGGCCGGGGCTGCTGAGCAGCACGGCGAAACGCGGATGTTCGCTGACCTTGAAGCGCCGACCGAGGGTGTCGGTACTCAAGCCATCCACCGCCAGCGGCACCAGCCATTCGCCGTCGAGGCGCAGCAGGGCGGCCGCGTCGCAGGGTAGCAGGGCGCGCATGGCCTGGAGCAGGCGCCGGTAACGCTCGCCTTCGGGCAACTCGCGGGACAGGTCGGCGACCAGGGGCAGCAGGGTGGTGAGCAGCGGCTTCGCAGTCATAATGACTCCTTGTGGTCATAGTGACTATATAGCGTAGGAAGTCATACTGACTACATTAATATTAAGTATCTGATTTATAAGGATTTATTAGTTGGCACGAATACTGAGTAGTAAAGGGTATTCAGTAAGAAGACCCAGGAGTCTGCCATGCTTAGTGCCCAAGACCGTGCCATCGTCAAATCCACCGTGCCCCTGCTGGAAAGTGGCGGCGAAGCCCTGATCACCCATTTCTACCGGATGATGCTGTCCGAATACCCGGAAGTACGCCCGCTGTTCAACCAGGCCCACCAGGCCAGCGGCGACCAGCCCCGGGCCTTGGCCAACGGCGTGCTGATGTACGCCCGGCATATCGACCAACTCGACCAGTTGGGCGATCTGGTGGCAAAGATCATCAACAAGCACGTGGCCCTGCAGATCCTGCCGGAGCATTACCCGATTGTCGGTACCTGCCTGCTGCGGGCAATTTCCGAAGTGCTGGGCAGCGAAATCGCCACCCCTGAAGTGATGAGTGCCTGGGGCGCCGCCTATGGCCAATTGGCCGACATCCTGATCGGTGCCGAAGCGGCTATCTATAAAGAGAAGGAGCAAGCGCCGGGCGGCTGGCGTGGCGCGCGGCCGTTCACCTTGGTCAAGCGTGTGGAGGAGAGCGCGGAAATTATCTCGTTTTACTTCGCGCCTGTGGATAACGGCCCGATCCTGGCCGCCGAGCCTGGGCAGTACATCGGCATGAAGCTGGTGCTGGAGAGCGAGGAAGTGCGCCGCAACTATTCCCTGTCGGCGCGTGGCGATTCGGGCCAGTACCGCATCAGCGTCAAGCGCGAAGCCGGTGGGCGGGTGTCGAACTACCTGCATGACCAGTTCCAGGTGGGTGCGACCATCGATCTGTTCCCGCCTTCGGGGGAGTTCACCCTGGCGGCCAGCGACAAGCCATTGGTGCTGATCAGCGGCGGCGTGGGCATCACGCCAACATTGCCGATGCTCGAAGCGGCGCTGGCCACCGAGCGTCCGGTTCACTTTATCCACTGCGCGCGTAATGGCGGCGTGCATGCGTTCCGCGAATGGGTGGACGGCCTGGCGGCGCAGCATCCACAGCTCAAGCGCTTCTATTGCTACGCCGAGGATGATGGCGTGAGCCCGGCGGCGGACAAGGTCGGGATGCTGAGCCAGGAGCAACTGGCGGCGTGGCTGCCGCAGGAGCGCGATGTGGATGCGTACTTCCTGGGGCCTAAAGGCTTCATGGCGGCGATCAAGCGTCACTTGAAGGCCCTGGGTGTGCCGGAAGCGCAGAGCCGGTATGAGTTCTTTGGGCCGGCGTCGGCTCTGGAATAACTTACTCGGTCAAAAATGTGGGAGCGGCGGTGCGACGATTCGACTTGCTCGCGAAGGCGGTGTATCAGGCACACATTCAGTGACTGACACTCCGCTTTCGCGAGCAAGCCCGCTCCCACATTTTGATCTCCATTTTCCCTGATTAATCTCCTGTTAATGCCTCCTGTTTAAACCTCCACACGCCAACTGCTCAACTTTCACCGTCCGCGTGTAAACTTGCGGCCATTGGCACAACCATCATTGGCTAAAGGGAAACGGGGATGATCGACGAATTGCGTTTGGGCAGGGAGCGACGCTTTCTGGTACTGCTGGGCATCATTTGCCTGGCGCTGATCGGCGGGGCGCTGTACATGCAGGTGGTGCTGGGCGAGGCCCCTTGCCCGCTGTGCATCCTGCAACGTTATGCCTTGCTGCTGATCGCGATCTTCGCCTTCATCGGTGCCGCCATGCGCACCACCCGCAGTGTCACGGTGTTTGAAGCACTGGTGACCCTCAGCGCCCTGGGTGGCGTCGCCGCTGCCGGCTATCACGTGTACATCCAGTACTTTCCGAAGGTCAGCTGCGGCATCGACGTGCTGCAACCGATTGTCGATGGCTTGCCGCTGGCCTCGGTGTTTCCCCTGGGGTTCCAGGTCGACGGCTTCTGTGAGACGCCGTACCCGCCCGTGCTCGGCCTGTCCCTGGCACAGTGGGCGCTGGTGGCCTTTGTGCTGACGGTGATCCTGGTGCCACTGGGCATTTACCGTAATCGCCAGGGCAAAGCCTAAGCGGTTACAACTCAACGCCCCGGCCTTCCTCTAAAGAAGGCTGGGGCGTTTTTGTTTGTAGGCATTTGTGAAGAGGCCGTGACGCGGGGCAAGTTTGGGTGTGCGCAGCGTGCGACATGTTGTCACACGGAAGCTGTCGCAGGACGTTTCTGACGCTCGTAAACGCGCCATAAATTTGCATGAAGCGGCGTTTTATGGCTGTCAGTTCGTCGTCTGGCCGACGCCGCGAGTGGCGTGCGGTCGGCGACATTGCCCGATGTCCGAATGCCTTGTTTTTAGGGGACTTGGATCCGTTTTCGATGCCCTTACAGGCTGTAAGGGATGTGGCAGATTGCCCAATAACACGGCAATTTTTGTGGTTTTTGTCGAGAATCAAACGCGATACGATCGCGGACCTTTGCAATAATGGTGAAGGATTATTGCTGGAAACGATAAAAATTATTTCTGGATAAGACATGGTTTATACATCGCTAGCTAACTACAATCGCCCGCACTGAATGTCCGGTGCTGCTCACCCCTGAGCAAACTAGGGCGGTCGAGAAGCGGATGTAACGTTTCATGCGACCCCAGGTGCCGGCAGCCTTTCAACTATCCGCACCAAATGGAATTGGTCTGTAACAAGGCCTTTGACCAACGAATTCGAATAAGAACTCACCGCTAGCCCGGGACGTGTCGATTCGCGCAAGGTGCGACGGGCAGGCCCTTATTCAATCGAAGAGAAATGCCAACCCTTGGCAGGGTGAAGTGTTGGCGATCAAAACCCAACTGCATTGCGCAAGCTGCTTTAGAGGTCGTGAGATGAGTAAAAACAGGTACCCCCGATTACTAGGCTTTTTGCCGCTGCTCGGCATGATGTTAATGCTGGGAGGCTGCAAGTGGACCTTGCTCGACCCTAAAGGTCAGGTCGGTCTGGATCAACGCAACCTGATCATCACCGCCACCCTGCTGATGCTGTTGGTCGTGGTGCCCGTGATCATCATGACGTTCGCGTTCGCCTGGAAATACCGCGCGTCGAACACCAGCGCCACCTACGCGCCGAAGTGGTCGCACTCCACCAAGATTGAAATCGCGGTGTGGCTGGTGCCGATCCTCATCATCATCGCCCTGGGTTACATCACCTATAAGTCGACCCATGAGCTGGACCCGTACCGTCCGCTGGACTCCGACGTCAAGCCGATCAACATCGAAGTGGTCGCGCTGGACTGGAAGTGGCTGTTCATCTACCCGGACCTGGGTATCGCCACTGTGAACCAGATCCGGTTCCCGGAGAACACCCCGCTTAACTTCCGGATCACCTCCGACGCCGTGATGAACTCGTTCTTCATCCCTGCACTGGGTGGCCAGATCTACGCGATGGCAGGCATGCAGACCCGTCTGCACCTGATCGCGAACGAGAAAGCTGAAATGGAAGGCATCTCCGCCAACTACAGCGGTGCTGGCTTCACCGGCATGAAATTCAAAGCGATCTCGACGAGCCAGGAAGATTTCAACGCCTGGGTAGCCGAAGTCAAGGCCGCACCTAAACAGCTTGATCAAGCTGAATACGACGCCCTTGCCAAACCAAGCCAGAACAACCCAGTCGCCCTGTACTCCACGTACGAGCCGGACCTGTTTCAGAAAATCGTCGACAAGTACGAAGGTATGAAGCCAGGCAAGCCGATCGAGCACGAGAAGAAAGAAGTGGCCGCGGTTGAAGGTTCTGACACGGGCTCGCATTCAACTGCTGGGGCAGAGGAGTAAACGATGTTTGGTAAATTAAGTTGGGATGCGGTCCCGTTCCACGAGCCGATCGTGATGGTGACCATCGCCATGATCGCGCTGGGTGGTCTGGCACTGTTTGCAGGGATCACTTACTTCAAGAAGTGGACCTACCTGTGGACCGAGTGGCTGACTTCGGTCGACCACAAGAAAATCGGCGTCATGTACGTCATCGTTGCCATGGTCATGCTGCTGCGTGGTTTTGCCGACGCCATCATGATGCGTACCCAGTTGGCCATGGCCACCGAGGGTTCGCCTGGCTACCTGCCTCCTGAACACTATGACCAGATCTTCACCGCCCACGGTGTGATCATGATCATCTTCATGGCGATGCCTTTCTTCACCGGCCTGATGAACCTTGCCTTGCCGCTGCAGATCGGTGCGCGTGACGTTGCGTTCCCGTTCCTGAACTCCCTGAGCTTCTGGCTGCTGGTATCCGGCGTAGTGCTGATCAACCTGTCCCTGGGCGTCGGCGAATTCGCCAAGACCGGTTGGGTTGCGTATCCGCCATTGTCGGGCCTGGCCTACAGTCCGGGCGTGGGTGTGGATTACTACATCTGGGCGCTACAGTTATCAGGACTCGGGACGACACTGACGGGGGTCAACTTCCTGGCCACCGTCTTGAAAATGCGCGCCCCGGGCATGAAGCTGATGGACATGCCGATCTTCACCTGGACCTGCACCTGGGCCAACGTACTGATCGTTGCATCGTTCCCGATCCTGGCTGCAACCATGGCGTTGCTGTCGCTTGACCGTTACCTGGATTTCCACATTTTCACCAATGAACTTGGTGGCAATCCAATGATGTACGTGAACCTGTTCTGGGCATGGGGTCACCCTGAGGTGTACATCCTGATCCTGCCAGCGTTCGGTATCTTCTCTGAAGTGATCTCGACCTTCTCGGGCAAGCGCCTGTTCGGTCACCACTCGATGATCTACGCCTCGGGCGCGATCTCGGTACTGGGCTTCATGGTTTGGCTGCACCACTTCTTCACCATGGGTTCGGGGGCCAGCGTCAACGCGTTCTTCGGACTGGCGACGATGCTGATTTCCATCCCGACGGGGGTGAAGCTATTTAACTGGCTATTCACCATCTATCACGGTCGTCTGCGTATCACCAGCCAGGTTCTGTGGACCCTGGGCTTCATGGTGACCTTCGCGATCGGCGGCATGACCGGCGTACTGCTGGCCATCCCGGGTGCTGACTTCGTACTGCACAACAGCCTGTTCGTCATTGCTCACTTCCATAACGTGATCATCGGCGGCGCAGTATTCGGCTACATCGCAGGTTTCAGCTTCTACTTCCCGAAAGCGTTCGGCTTCAAGCTGCACGAAGGCTGGGGCAAGGCTGCATTCTGGTTCTGGATCTCGGGCTTCTTCGTCGCGTTCATGCCGCTCTACGCTCTGGGCTTCATGGGCATGACCCGTCGTCTGAACGCCACGACCAACCCTGAGTGGGTACCGTACCTGTACGTTGCCATGGTGGGTGCACTGATGATCGCTGTGGGTATCGCCTGCCAGCTGATCCAGCTGTATGTCAGCGTGCGTGATCGCAAGCAGAACATGTGCGAATCCGGCGACCCATGGAATGCACACACCCTGGAATGGTCGACTTCGTCGCCACCGCCGTTCTACAACTTTGCCGTACTGCCGAAGGCTGACAGCATCGATCCGTTCACCGAAGCCAAGGAAGACGGTACTGCGTACCAGAAGCCTGCGCGTTACGAACCGATCCACATGCCTAACAACACCGCTACCGGCGTTGTGATGGGCGCGCTGTTGACCGTGTTCGGTTTCGCGATGATCTGGCACATCTGGTGGCTGGCCATCGTGAGCCTGGTGGGCACCATCGGCTACTTCATCGTTCACGCTGCCCGTGATGACCAAGGCTACATGGTGCCGGTCGACGTGATCGAACGCATCGAAGCCGAGCAACACGCTCGCCTGGTTGCCGAGAAGAAGATCCCGGCCAACCGTGTTGAAACCTCGTTGGAACAGGCTTAAACCATGTCGAACTTAGTGACCAATGCTGGACACGCCCATGTCGATGACCATGGGCACGATGACCATCACCACGACTCGGGGCCAATGACCGTATTCGGTTTCTGGCTCTACCTGATGACCGACTGCATCTTGTTTGCGTCGATCTTCGCGGTGTACGCGGTACTGGTAAACAACGTAGCGGGTGGCCCGTCGGGCCACGACATCTTCGAACTGCCTTACGTGCTCGGCGAAACCGCCTTGCTGTTGTTCAGCTCGATCACCTACGGCTTCGCCATGCTGGCCTTCTACAAGGGCAGCAAGAAAGGCGTCCTGAGCTGGTTGGCACTGACCTTCCTGTTCGGCCTGGGCTTCATCGGCATGGAGGTCAACGAGTTCCACCTGCTGATTTCCGAAGGTTACGGCCCGCACCGTAGCGGCTTCCTGTCGGCGTTCTTCACGCTGGTAGGCACCCACGGTCTGCACGTGACTGCCGGTCTGATCTGGATGGCGACCATGATGTATCAGGTCAACAAACATGGCCTGACCAACACCAACAAGACTCGCCTGAGCTGCCTGAGCCTGTTCTGGCACTTCCTGGACGTGGTCTGGATCTGCGTCTTCACCGTTGTCTACCTGATGGGGACTCTGTAATGGCTAATGCACATTCCCATGACAGCCATGATGACAGCCACGGCAGCGTCAAGTCGTACGCCATTGGCTTCATCCTGTCGGTCATCCTGACGCTGATCCCGTTCGGCCTGGTGATGTACCCAACCTTGCCGAAGTCGATCACCTTGATGATCGTCCTGGCGTTCGCGGTGATCCAGGTCCTGGTTCACCTGGTGTACTTCCTGCACCTGGACCGCTCGAAGGCTCAGCGCGATAACGTGATTGCGTTCGTGTTCGCAGGTTTGGTGATCCTCCTGCTGGTTGGCCTGTCGGTATGGATCATGTTCAGCATCCATACGTTCATGATGGCGAAGTGAGGTAAGACCCGATGTCGCTTAAGCACTTTATCCAAATCACCAAACCGGGGATCATTTTCGGTAACGTGCTTTCTGTGGCAGGCGGTTTCTTCCTGGCCTCCAAGGGGCATGTCGATCTGGCCATTTTCCTGGCTGCGATGATCGGCACGTCCCTGGTGGTAGCTTCCGGTTGTGTATTCAACAACTGCATCGACCGCGATATCGACATCAAGATGGAACGCACCAAGAATCGTGTGCTGGTCCAGGGCCTTATCTCCCTGAAACTGGCACTGATCTTCGCGACCATCCTGGGTATCGCCGGCGTGGTGTTGCTGTACAAGGTGGCCAACCCGCTGGCGGCGCTGTTTGCCGTGATCGGCTTTGTCATCTACGTCGGCTTCTACAGCCTGTACCTCAAGCGCAAGTCGGTTCACGGCACGCTGGTGGGCAGTCTGTCGGGGGCGATGCCGCCGGTGATTGGTTATGTGGCTGTGACCAATAGCTTCGACATGGCCGCGCTGGTGCTACTGGTGATGTTCAGCCTGTGGCAGATGCCGCACTCCTATGCCATCGCGATCTTCCGCTTCAATGACTACCTGGCTGCCTCGATTCCGGTTCTGCCGGTCAAGCGTGGCATCAAGGTCGCCAAGAAACACATCCTGCTCTACATCCTGGCCTTCCTCGTGGCGACCTTGATGTTGACCTTCAGTGGCTACGCCGGCATGAGCTACCTTGCCGTTGCCGCCGCCATGGGCATGTACTGGTTGTACATGGCCTGGACTGGCTACAAGGCGGTGGATGACACCGTCTGGGCACGCAAGCTGTTCGTCTTCTCGATATTCACCATCACCGCCTTGAGCGTGATGATGTCCCTGGATTTCCAGGTGCCGAAAGAGTTGCTGCTGACGTACGCTCACTGAGTGATCGAGCAGTAAAAAACCCCGCCTTCGAAAGAAGCGCGGGGTTTTTTATTGAGGGGCCTTTAAACTATGCCAAATCTTACAAATGCAGGAAGCAGCGTGATGAGTAAAAAAGCCGTTATCGTATTCAGTGGTGGGCAGGATTCGACCACCTGCCTGATCCAGGCACTGGCGCTGTATGACGAGGTGCACTGCATTACCTTCGATTATGGCCAGCGCCATGTGGCGGAAATCGAAGTCGCACAGAAACTCGCCAAACAGCTGGGCGCCACCGTTCACAAAGTGATGGACGTGTCGCTGTTGAACGAGCTGGCCATCAGCAGCCTGACCCGCGACAACATTCCGGTACCCACGGTGAACAGCTCGGGCGAGAGTTTGCCGAGCACCTTCGTGCCAGGCAGGAACATTCTGTTTCTGACCCTCGCGGCGATCTACGCCTACCAGGTCAAGGCGGAAACGGTGATCACCGGGGTGTGTGAAACCGACTTCTCCGGCTATCCCGATTGCCGGGACGAGTTCGTCAAGGCGCTGAACAAAGCGCTGCAACTGGGCATGGAATACGACGTACGCCTGGAAACGCCGTTGATGTGGCTGAACAAGGCCGAGACCTGGGCCCTGGCGGACGATCACCAGCAGCTGGACCTGATCCGCAACCAGACCCTGACCTGCTACAACGGCATTATCGGTACGGGTTGTGGCAACTGCGACGCGTGCAACCTTCGCGCACGTGGATTGAACGACTACCTCGAAAACAAGGCAGCCGTCATGCAGAGCCTGAAAAGCAAGCTGGCGTGATGTCGATCGTTCCCACGCTCCGCGTGGGCACGCATCCCGTGACGCTCCGCGTCACAAGAGCGGACGCGGAGCGTCCAACGCGGCATTCCCACGCGGAGCGTGGGAACGATCATCAGCTGGCGAGCGGTTGGGCCTCGATCGTTCCCACGCTCCGCGTGGGCACGCATCCCGTGACGCTCCGCGTCACAAAGGCGGACGCAGAGCGTCCAAGGCGGCATTCCCACGCAGAGCGTGGGAACGATCATCAGCTGGCGTGCGGTTGGGCCTTGATCGTGCCCACGCTCCGCGTGGGCACGCATCCCGTGACGCTCCGCGTCACAAAGGCGGACGCGGAGCGTCCAAGGCGGCATTCCCACGCAGAGCGTGGGAACGATCATCAGTTGGCGTGTGGTTGGGGCTGGGTATCGCCGGTGATGTAGCGCTTGAACAGCGAGCGGGCGCCATAGGCCGGCAGGATGTTGAAGAAGGCAAAGCAGACCTTGATCGCAATCTGCACGTAGATCATGTTCAGGATGTCGCTGGTCTGCATGGCGCCGTAGAACGCGATGAAGCAGAACAGGAAACTGTCGATGATCACCGCGAAGAACGTACTCAGGAAAATCCGCAGGAACAGGTACCTGGAATTGGTCAGCTCCTTGATCTTGCACAGCAGGTACGAGTTGATGTTCTCCGACACCAGGAACGAAACCGAAGAGGCGATGAGCACCGACGACACCTGGATGATCACGTCGTTGTAAGGCCCGTCGAGCTTCCAGCCTGGCAAGCCGGGGAGGAAGGTCGAGCCGTAGAGCAGGATGATGATCATCGCGTTACTGGCAAACGCAAACAGGATGGCCCGTCTCGCCAGCCGCAGGCCGAACTGTTCGTTGAGCAAGTCCACGATCAGAAACGTCAGCGGGTAAAGGAACGTGCCGGGCGTGACGATAATGCCCAGCGACTCCAGGTAAATAGGTTTGGTCGCGGCGATGCTGGTGAAGATATAGAACGTAAAGAGCAGCAGGTTCAGGATGATGTAAATCATCCATGAGTTCTCGTTGCGGTCGTTGAGGTCGTACGCGGTCAGCGCTCCTCCCTGTGAGTAGAACTTCTTGTACATGTTCTTGACTTCCATTTTATTTAAATTGTCCATGATTTCGCTGTTCAGCACTTCGCTCAGCTTTATCCGAATGATCTTGCCCGTGGCGATCACCATGATCACCGCCAGGCTCTTGTCATTCTCGAACCCCAGCAACTTGTATTTGCTGTTCTCGACTTCGTGCTCATACGTTGTCATTGAAGCGCTCCTCGATGATATCTCCCACCACACAGATATGATCCGAGCTGACACACGCTTGATCCGTGATAAATAGTTTTTTGCTGAGCCTGTCGTACACCAACTTTTCCTTGTCGTCGCTCGACGTGCCTTTCTGCACGATCAACAAATCGCCCGGCTCGTTGACGCCGGCAATCGCATGTTCCAGCAGCACGGCGATCAAGTTGTAGGAAGTGCCGAAGTAGTAGGTCAGCGGGTACAGCGTGGCGAGTTCGCCAATGCGCTTGTCCATGCTCGCCATGACCTGGCTTTGCTTGATGATCGGCACGGCAGCAGGGTTCATGTTGCCCTGGGGGGAAATACTGCTGTCGATGATCTCTTTTTCTTCGAAGTCGAGGGTCTCGATTTCTTCATAGGAAACGCCGAAGAAATCCGAGATCTTGCGGATGGTGGACTGCTGTACGTTGACGACCTTGCCTTCCAGAATGTTGTAGATCGTGGTTCTGGTCAGGCCGGCCGCGTTGCACAACGACAGCTGCGTCTCTCCGCGGCTTTTGATCAGGTATTTGATATTGCTCTTCAAATACTCGGTGCGTTCTTTTCTGTGAATCAAATGCCCACCACTTCCTTATGTTCTACACAGAGCGTCCATGTTGCGCTGGGGGTGCGTGCTTCGCCGCGGCGCGAAGTGTTGCATGCGCCTGCCACAAGAATAAAGACCGTGATCAGTTTTTTGGCGATTGGCCAGCATTCAGCCAGGAAAAACCGCGTCTTGTCCCCCTGTGTGCGGCCAAAAAGAATCATTTAATTTGGAAAATGTTCATTTTTCTGCTTAATTGCCCTGCGCCCAACGGAAAGGCGCACGGGATTTTCAGGGAAGGAACACAGGACAATGGCAGTCGACACGCAACCACTTACCCACCAGGCCGACCTGCTGCAACGAGGGCTGGCGGATCTACGGGCAGAAGACGCGGAGCTGGCAGCGTTGCTGGATGCGGAAGTCACGCGCCAACACCAGACGCTGTCGCTGGCCGCTTCGTCCTGCGCAGTGAGGCCGAATATCCTGGCGGCGTCCGCCTCGCTGCTGGTCAACGTGACCGCCGAGGGCACGCCCGGCTGGCGTCATCACGCCGGCTGCGAGAATGCCGACCGGGTCGAAGCCCTGGCTGTGCGCCGAGCGCGTGAGCTGTTCGGTGCACAATACGCCGGCGTGCAATCACACTCGGGGTCGACTGCCAACTATCAGGTACTGGCGGCCTTGCTGGAGCCGGGAGACACCGTGCTCGGCATGGCCCCCGATCATGGCGGGCATCTGAGCCACGCCAGCCCCGTCGCGTTCACCGGCGCGAACTACAAGGCGCTCAGGTACGGCACTACCTCCAAGGGTGTTATCGACTACGACCAGGTGCGCACACTGGCGCTGGCCCATCGCCCGCGCGTGATCATCTGCGGGGCGACGGCCTACTCGCACACCATTGATTTCGCGCGCTTGCGTGGGATTGCCGACGAAGCCGGGTCGATCCTGCTGGCGGACATTTCGACCATCGCCGGCCTGGTCGCCACCGGGCGCCATCCGAGCCCGATCGACGCAGCCCACGTCACTACGCTGTGCACCCATAAACAACTGGGCGGCCCGCGTGGCGGCCTGATCCTTTCCGGTCGCGACGCCGAAACCAAGGTGCCGGGCCTTAAGACCAGCTTCAGCCGGCTCCTCGATCAAGCCGTGTTCCCACGAATGCAGGGCGCACCGGCCTTCAACATGATCGCGGCAAAGGCGGCGGCGTTCGGCTACGCCATGTCCGCGGATTTCGACGCCTGGATGGCGCGTATTCGCACCACGGCCGACGAACTGGCCAACGCGTTCCAGGCCTGTGACTACGAGGTGGTGGGCGGGCGCAGTGAAAACCACTCGGTGCTGATTCGCTTGCGTGGCGGCATCACCGGCGCCATCGCCCAGGCGGCGCTGGAGCAGTGCGGCATCATCGTGGACAAGCATCGCGCACCGGGAGAGACGCGACCATCATTCGTCGCTGGCGGGTTGTGTATCGGCACCGGCTCCCTGGCGCAACGCCAGTTCGACGCCGATGGATGTCGGCAGGTCGTCGAACTGGTGTGCCGGGTACTCGATGCGGTCACGCCCCTCAACGAGCACAAGTTCACCCTGGATCCGAATGCACAGGAATCCCTGCGCTTGCAGGCTCAAGCCTTGTGCGCGAAGTATCCCCTCGCGGATTACCTGCACAACTGAGCAAACATCCAAATGGATGTTTCATGTTATTGCAGGATAAATTGCTGTACGGTGTTTAAGCGGCTGTTATAGACGGTCGCGTTGTTGCTCATTCTCATCATTAACAAGCTGCACGACAGCTTGGCGTTCTCCTGGCAGTTATAAAAAGGGCTCTTAAAGTCCGTTCAACCTCCGTGAACGAAGTACTCAGCCTTTTGCAGTGAAGTCGAACTAGGCCCGTGCGCCGATAGTTGTTCGACTCATGAGGAGATATCCCGTGATAACCCGAAGAAAACTCCTGTATTCAGGCGCAGCCTTGACCGGTGCTGGCCTGTTTGCCCCGCTGTGGGCAGGTGCCGCGCTGGCGCAGGAAGTCAGCAGCGCCGCCAGCGACGACATTGAATCCTTCCGCCAACTGTCGATGTTCCTCCTCGAACGCTCGAACCTGGATGCCGCCTTGTCCTTGCGCATCCTGGCCCAGTGCACCCGGAACGACCCTGCATTCCCCGAGAAGATCAAAGCCTTGTGGAGCAAGGTTGGCCAGCATCACTTGCGCAATGTCGGCCAGTTGTCCGGCAGCCCGTTCTACGCCGACCCGGTGATAAAGGACACGACGCAGAAAATCGTCTCCGCCTGGTACCTGGGCTACACCGGCACGCCGGTGTCCCTGCGCGCCACCGACGGCACGCGCCTGGTCACCTTCACCGGCGCCCTGGCCTATGCGCCGACCGCGGACGCCACGGTGATCCCGACGTACTCCCGGGGAAAAACCAATTACTGGGTTAATCCTCCGGCCACGCTGGCCAACGACTAAGACAAGGCACTTTTATGAATCAGGATTTTGACGCCGATGTCATTGTGGTTGGCTCCGGCGCATTAGGCAGTAACGCAGCCTTTGAATTGGCCAAACTCGGCAAGTCGGTGATTATTCTGGAAGCGGGTGAACATATTCCCCGCTGGAAGATAGTCGAGAACTTCCGTAATTCGTCGAACAAGGGCAATTACAACTCACCCTATCCGAATGAGCCGTGGGCCCATCATTCTTATGATGAGCAATACATCGAGAACACCGGTTCTTTCGAGTTCCGCCCCGGCATGTTGAAACTGGTGGGCGGTACCACCTGGCACTGGGCAGCAGCGTGCTGGCGTTACTTGCCCAACGATATGAAACTCAAGACGCTCTACGGCGTAGGTCGCGACTGGCCGCTGGAATACAGCGAGCTGGAACCCTATTACGTGCGTGCGGAAATTGCCCTGGGCGTATGCGGCAGTGACACCCAGGACCAGAGCGGGCAGGGCGGCGGCGCGTTCCCGCCACGCTCAAGCCCGTACCCGATGGCGCCGGAAGGTGATACCTACCTGTTCCAGCGCCTGCGCGAACGCATGGCACCGGCGGGGTATCACTTTATCCATGAGCCCAATGGCCGTGCCACTGAACCCTACGACGGGCGCCCGGCGTGCAGCGGCAACAACAACTGCATGCCGGTCTGCCCCATCGGCGCGATGTACAGCGGCGACGTGCACGCCCGCCATGCGGAACAGGCCGGCGCCAAGCTGATCACCGACGCCACCGCCTACAAGCTGGAAAAAGGCGCGGACGACAAGATCGTCGCCATCCATTACCGCAGCTCCACCGGCGCCGATGTGCGGCTCACTGCCAAGTACTTCATCGTTGCCGCCCACGGCCTGGAAACCCCCAAGCTGCTGCTGATTTCGGAGGTGGCCAACTCCTCCGACCAGGTCGGTCGCAACCTGATGGACCACACCGGCCAGGGCCTGCAATTTATCGCCGACGAGCCGTTGTGGCCGGGACGCGGCGCGGTGCAGCAGGGCGGGATTTTCAACCGCCGCGACGGCGAGTTCCGCAAGGAGCGGGCCTCGGTCAAACACTCGATCTCCAACAACGTGCCGAACATTGCCGTGGCCAAGCGGCTGATCGCCCAGGGCGTGTACGGCAAGGAGCTGGACGAACGCATCCGCCACGATGCGGCGCGTTGGGTCGACGTCTCTACCGTGTATGAAACCCTGCCATTGCAGACCAACACCGTGCGCCCGAGCCGCACCCGCAAGGACGCCCTGGGCATTCCGATGCTGGTGGTCAACTACGAGGTGGGCGACTACGTGAAGGCGGCCAAGGCCGGCGTCACTGAAGACTATGCGCACTTCGTGCAGCTGATGGGCGGCACGGTGGTGGAAGACAACACCGGCTACCAGAACCGCGACCACCTGATGGGCACCGTGATCATGGGCGCCAACCCCAAGGATTCGGTGGTCAACCACGAGTGCCGCACCCACGACCACGCCAACCTGTTTCTCGCCACCACCGGGGTGATACCGGCCTCCGGCACCATCAACCCGACCCTGGCCGGCGTGGCGCTGAGTATCCGTATGGCCGACATCATTGCGCGGGAGGTCTAGGTCATGGGATTGCTTAAATTTCCATTGCTGGCCTTGCTGCTCACCGCGTTGCCGGTGTTTGCCGCTGAAGACACCGCCGCGCTGATCCAGAAAGGTGCGTATGTCGCCCGTGCCGGCGACTGCGAAGCCTGCCACCGTACCGCCGAGAATGGCGGCGCGCCGCTGGCCGGCGGGTATGTGATCGACTCGCCCATGGGCAAGATCATCTCCAGCAACATCACCCCGTCCAAGGCCTACGGCATCGGCGACTACACCGAGCAACAACTGGCGGACGCCTTGCGCAAAGGCATCAACGCCAAGGGCCAGCACCTGTACCCGGCGATGCCCTACACCTCTTACCAGGGCATGAGCGATGACGACATCCACGCCTTGTATGTGTACCTGCAACAGGGCGTCAAAGCCGTGGACCAGCCGGTGCCGGAAACGCACCTGGCGTTCCCGTTCAACATCCGCCAACTGATGTTCGGCTGGAACCTGGTGTTCCTCGACAGCCAGGGTTTTGTGCCCAAGCCCGGCGCCACCGAACAGACCAGCCGTGGCCAGTACCTGGTGGACAACCTCGCCCACTGCGGCGCCTGCCACACCCCACGTAATGCCTTGATGGCCGAGGACAACAGCCAGTACCTGGCCGGTGCGAAACTGGGGGGCTGGGTTGCGCCCAACATCACCTCCGACAAGGTCAGTGGCCTCGGCGACTGGAGCGAGGACGACCTGGTCAACTTCCTGAAAAACGGTCACCTCGCCGACAAGGCTCAAGCCGCGGGCGGCATGGCCGAAGCCGTGGAAAACAGCTTCCGCTACCTCAGCGACAGCGACCTGCATGCCATGGCCGCCTACCTGCACAACGTGCCGCCGATCCGCGATCCCGGGCAAACCGAGCGGGTGGTGCGTGACGTCAAGCCGGTGGACATGAGCACCCTGGAAACCGGCCAGGGCGATCAAGCCTCACTGGCCGACGCCACCGGACTGGATGGCGCACGCCTCTACAACTCGGCCTGCTCCAGCTGCCACGGCCGCGATGGCCAGGGCTCGGCTGACAAGTTCTACCCGTCCCTGAGCCTCAACACCGCGCTCAACGGCAACCAGGCCAACAACCTGGTGATGGCGATCATCGCGGGCATCGACCGCAAAGGTGCCGACGGCGCCGTGAGCATGCCGGCCCTGGGCGGTGACCTGAACGACGCGCAAATCGCCGCCATCGCCAACTACAGCCTGCACACCTTCGGCAACCCGGCGTTGAGCGTCAGTTCCGAAGAAGTCACCAGCCTGCGTCGCGGTGGGGATGCGCCGTTGTTGATCACGGCCATGCCGTACCTGCTGTGGGGCGGTGGCCTGGTGGTGCTGGTGCTGATCATCGTGCTGTTGCTGTGGCGCCGTCACCACCAACACCTGCGGGCAGTGGAGGCCAAGCGGATCGCGTTGAACCGGCGTTTTCATTCCAACTAGCCGCAAACGCAAAAGCCCCGCCTTCGGTATGAAGTGCGGGGCTTTTTGTTGGTTGGGTAAATCACCGGCTGTTTTCCTCGTCATACCCAATTGCAGGAACGGGGGCGAATCCCGCACCTGAAGCTGCGAGCTGACAAGGAGAGGTCTTCATGGTCAACGTGAGTCGTCGTTCCCTGATCGCACTGGGCGCGGCCTTGCCGTTGCTGGGTCGCCTGGACTGGGCTGAGGCAAGCCCCGCCGTGGCGGCGCCCGAGGTGCTGCTCAACTACAACGAAAGCCCCTACGGGCCCTCGCCGGCTGCGCGGCAGGCCATGCAGCGCGGTATTGCCGTTTCGGGGCGCTACCCGTACCCGGACATGTACGCGCTGGTTGAACAATTTGCCCGGCAGCAGGGCATTTTGGAGGAGCAGGTGGCGGTGTTCGCCGGCTCCATGGCTGCGTTGCGCTACGCGGTGCTGGCGTTTACCAGCGAAACCCGCAGCCTGGTGATGGCCACGCCTTCCTACGAAGTTCCGCGCCAGGCAGCCGAGTCGTGCAAGGCCAGGGTGCATGAAGTGGACCTCACCGCCGATCACGCCCATGACCTTCCCGCCATGCTCACCGTTGACCGCCAGCCCGGCCTGATCTACCTCTGCAACCCGAACAATCCCACCGGCACCCTCACACCCGCCAAGGCCATCGAACAGGCACTGGCGCGCAAACCCCAGGGCAGCATTTTGCTGGTGGACGAGGCCTACATCGACTTCAGTGACGCACCCAGTTGTGTGGCGTGGGTCAAGGACCATGACGACTTGCTGGTGCTGCGCACGTTCTCGAAAATCTATGGCCTGGCCGGCGCACGCCTGGGGCTGGCGATCGGTCATCCGCAGCTGCTGGAACAACTGGCGGTGTTTGGCGGCGATAACGTGCCGGCGGCCGCCAGCCTGCTCGCCGCCCGCGCCAGCCTTGCAGATGTGCAACTGGTGCCGGCGCGCAAGGCGCTCAATACCCGGTTGCGGGATGAGACGGTGGCCTGGCTAAAAAACCGCGGATTCACCTGCACGGCGTCTCACAGCAACTGCTTCATGATTGATGTGCGCCGTCCGGCGGGACAGGTCATCGAGCGGCTGGGCGAGCAGGGCGTGAAGATAGGGCGCGTGTGGCAAAACTGGCCGCAGTGGGTGCGGGTTACCGTGGGCAACGCTGATGAGATGCAGCGGTTTCGCGAGGTGTTTGCGGCTCAAGTCGTAGGCTGAATTCGCTGCGACGCAGGTCAAATGTGGGAGCGGGCGTGCTCGCGAAAGCGGAGTGTCAGTCAATGCGTACGTGACTGACCCACCGTCTTCGCGAGCAAGCCCGCTCCCACATTTAGATCGAGTTACTGCTGGGCGATGCTGTAGCCCTCAAACGCCGTCTGCTGCTGCAGCGCGGTGATGATGCTTTTACGCGTCAGTGGCTGCTCGGCGCCCGAGTTATCCACAAAGGTTTCAACCTCAAGTTCCGCCTCGTCACCTTCACCGACAAAGCTGAAACCGAGGAACTCAAACGCCTCACGGTCCACGTTCGGCTTGGAGCGCGGCGAACGCAGCGGCAGGGTGACGCTGATGCCGTCCTTGCTGATGGCGAACACTTCCACTTCCTTCTTCGGGCGGGAAGCCTTGCCTTTGCCGGCGCTCGGGTTGCTGATGGCCTGGTGGGTCTGGTTCAGCACCTTGAGGGCCAGGCCGTAGACCAGCTCCTGAAACTCCGGGTCGTCCTTGAAGCTGGACAGGATGCGGCTGATGGAGAACTTGCTGTTCAGGTCTTCGAGGGCGGCGTTGTCGGCGGCTTCGGCGTCCTTGAGCTGCTTGAGCTCGCCCATCAGGTCGTAGGCCTTGTCGTCGTCGAAAGCGTCGTGGGCCTGGCGGATGGCCACGCGCAGCTCGCGGATCTGGTCGCTTTCCTTGGAGGTGTGGAACGCGTCCAGCACCATTTCACTGATGGTCTTGGCCGCCGGCACGTGCTGTGAAAGATTGATGGCGTTTTCGTATTCAGCTTTGGATTGCAAGGCGACTACGGATTCTTCGGTGCGGGAATCGGACATTGAAATTTCACTACTTCAGTAAACGGGGAGACGGGAAAAGCGTCGCGCATTTTCAGCGGGGAGGGGGATCAGGTCAAGGCAGGATCCTGACGGTAAATGGCGTCAATAGTGATAACGACACATGAGGATCTGTATTCACCCTCCTCAATCCCGTACACCAAACGATGTTCCGCTGTGATTCGCCGGGACCAGAAACCACTGAGGTTATGTTTGAGTGGTTCTGGTTTGCCAACGCCGTCAAAAGGATCACGCTGGATCGATTTGATCAGTAAGTTGATGCGTTTGAGCCCAGCGTTGTCGTTTTGTTGAAACCAGAGGTAGTCGTCCCAGCCTTCAGGCGTAAGGAGTATTTTCATTCTTCAATCAACTGCCTCGGCTTGGCCTTTCCGGCTCGCAGGCTGTTGATCGATTTGATCAAGCGTTCCGCGTTGTTGGGAGAGCGCAGCAGATAGGCCGTCTCTTCAAGAGCGTTGAACTCTGAGAGAGAGATCATGACCACCGGTTCACCTTTTTGCCGGGTCACCAACAGAGGGGCACGATCTTCGTTTACCCGATCCATCGTGTCCGAGAGATGGGCGCGTGCATGGGTGTAGTTGATAGTTTCCATAATTGAGTCCTCGCTTAATGGCTGAAACGTACAGAATACGTACAGGTCATCAAGGGGCATCTTACCAACGGTTGATTTAACCGAGGCGCTTGCCCATTTCGAAGGCGCGTTTTTCGTAGCCCAATTCCTGGTACAGCCGCTACCTGTTATCGGCGATCACGTAAAGGCGCGGCGTCGGCCCCAAGCCCTTCAACGAAGCCGGCAATGCGCTGGCAAGCCTCCCTGAGGGTGTCATCGGCGACGGTAAACGAAACCCGCACAAACCCTTCGGCGCTGGGGCCAAACGCCTGGGCGTCAAGCACCGATACGCCGGTCTGGCGATACAGTTGCCAGGCGAATTCCCGGCCGCTGAGCCCGGTGCGGCGTACGTCCACCAGCATGAACATGCCCGCCTGGGGGGCTCGGCAGTCCAGCTCGCTGATCGCACTCAACGCGTTCACCACCAGGTCACGCCGGCGCCGATACACCGCACGGGCATCGCTGACCAAGGCCTCATCCAGTTCCAGTGCCTTGATCGCCGCCGCCTGGATAAACCCTGGCAGGCCGTAAATCATGCACAGCAGCAAGTTTTCCAGATGGTTGATCAATGTGGGCGGGCCGGCCACCCAGCCAACCCGCCAGCCGGTCATGGCGTGGCTTTTCGACAGGCTGTTGAGCACCACCGTGCGCTCGGCCATGCCGGGTAACGCGCTGATGCTCAGGTGTTGATCGTCATAAATGAGCTGCCCATACACTTCATCGCAAATCACCCACAGGTCGTGGGCGCGTGCCACTTCGGCGACGGCTTCCAGCTCTTCGCGGCAGTAGACGTTGCCGGTGGGGTTGCACGGTGTAGCGAGGGCGATGCCCCGGGTCTTGTCGGTAATCGCGGCTTGCAGCGCGGTACGGGTCAGGCGAAAGCCGTTGGCGGCCGGTTGTTCGACGGTTCTAATGCGCGCCCCCGAGGCTTGGACACAGGCCTCGTAGGTCAGGTACATCGGCTCTGGCACCAGCACTTCATCGCCGTGGCTGAACAGGCACAAGCAGGCCGCGAACAGGCCATTCTGCGCGCCGGCGACCAGGGCGATATTGTCGGCGTGCACCGCAATCCCTTGCAGCAGGCTCTGCCGGGCCGCGATGGCTTCCCGCAGTTTCGGGCGGCCGAGCACAGGGGTGTAGTGGGTGTCGCCGGCGCGCAGGGCGTCCACGGCGGTTTCACAGATCGCGCTGTGCGTGGCGAAATCCGGGTCGCCGACACTGAGCACAATCACGTCTTCGCCCCGCAGTTGGGCTTCGGCGGCGGCGTAGTGAATATCCCAGGCACTGACGGATTCGCCGCCAATGCGCCCCACAAAGGGTGAATAACGCATCCTTGCTCTCCTCGCCGACATCGATGCCCGCGTCAATTAGTCAATTTCAGTTCCACTGTAGAACATGCCGCCTGATCCACATCAAGGGCCGCGCGCAAAAAATCCGCTACAACGAAGCTGGGGCTGGCCATGCCCCGGTTATCTGCCTGATGACCCAATAAAAACGATTGCAGACCTGCGCCGAGGGGACCGCCCCAGGCCGGGTTATTAAAGGAATAGTGCGATGATGTTTCCCCTGTCACGTCTGGGCCTTGTGGGGGTGGTGCTGTGCCTGTCCCTTCCCCTGCACGCCAACGAAGCCGACCCCACGCTGATCGAACAGGGCAAATACGTTGCCCAACTGGGCGACTGCATCGCCTGCCACACCGCCAGGCAAGGCGCGCAGATGGCCGGCGGGCTGGAACTGGGCACGCCGATGGGCACGATCTATTCGAACAACATCACCCCGGACCGTGACACCGGCATCGGCCAGTACACCTTCGAGCAGTTCGACCGGGTGATGCGTGAAGGCGTAACGCCGGCCGGGCAGAACCTGTACCCGGCGATGCCTTACCCGTCCTACGCGAAGATGAGCGAAGGCGACATGCGCGCCCTGTTCGCCTACCTGATGCAGGGCGTGGAAGCGGTGAACAAACCCAATCTGGGAGCGGAGATGGGCTTCCCGTTCAACCAGCGCTGGGGCCTGGCGTTGTGGAATTTGGCGTTTCTCGACAAGCAACCATTCGTGCCGGACCCGGCGAAGGATGACGTGCTTAACCGTGGCGCCTACCTCGTCCAGGGCCTGGGCCACTGCGGCTCGTGCCACACCCCGCGCGGCATCGCCTTCCAGGAAAAAGCCATGAGCGACGCGGGCCGCAGTGGCCGGCATTACCTGGCCGGGGAGACTGTCGAGCACTGGCGCGCCTTGAGCCTGCGCAACCTGTGGACGGTGGACGACACCGTGCAATTGCTCAAGACCGGGCAGAACCGCTTTGCCACGGTCTCGGGCAATATGGCGGATGTGGTTCATCACAGTACCCAACACTTCACCGATGCCGATTTGACCGCCATCGCGACGTATCTCAAATCCCTGCCGCCGGGCAAGGACGACCTGCCGATGCCCGCCGTGGCCCACGAACCCGCCGCACCGCCCAAGGACTTGTTCACCAGCCGTGGTGGCCTGGGTTACATGCAGTTTTGCAGTGACTGCCACCGCAGCGATGGCGGCGGGGTGAAAGGGCTGTTCCCGCCGTTGGCCGGCAACCCGAGCGTTGCCTCGAACAACCCGACGTCACTGCTGCACATCACCCTCACCGGTTGGGAAACCGCCGAGACCGCAGCCCATCCACGGGTCTACACCATGCCTGGGTTTGCGCGGTTGGCGAATCAGGAAATCGCTGAAATCCTCAGTTTCGTGCGCAGCAGTTGGGGCAACGAAGGCACGCCTGTCACGGCTGCCCAAGTGAAGAAAATGCGCGGCCAGCTCAACCCGGTCACCACCGATTCGTCAGCGTTTGAAACCCCACGCCTGGCCGAATTGTTGGCGGCGCCGAATGCCGATCAGGTGGTACGCGGCATGCGCCTGCACCTGCAGACCAAGGAACTGCTGCCCAATAACGTGGGCAACTCGCTGAACTGCACCAGCTGCCATCTCAACGCCGGCACCGTGGCGGATGGTTCGCCGTTTGTGGGCGTCTCGGCATTTTTCCCGAGCTATGCGCCGCGTGCGGGCAAGGTGGTGAGCCTGGAAGAGCGGATCAACGGCTGCTTCCGTCGCTCGATGAATGGCAAGCCGTTGCCAGCGGAATCGGCGGAGATGCAGGCGATGGTGGCGTACTTCGACTGGATGAAAAACAACACCAGGCCCGAAGACAAGGTCGCCGGGCGCGGGGTGGCAAGGTCGACCCGGCGATCAAGCCGGATATGCAGAATGGCAGGCAGGTGTACGCCCGGCAATGCGCGGTGTGCCATGGCGACAATGGCCAAGGGTTGACGCGGGCGGATGGCGAGTTGGTGTACCCGCCGTTGTGGGGCGAGCAGTCGTTCAATATCGGGGCGGGGATGGCGCGGCTGTACACGGCGGCGGCGTTCGTCAAACGCAACATGCCGATCGGTTTCCACGAGAAATTCCCGTTGGGGCAGGGCGGGTTGTCGGATCAGGAGGCGGTGGATGTGGCAGCGTACTTCTCCCAACAACCTCGTCCGGATTTCCCGGACAAGGTGAAGGACTGGCCGAAGGGGGGTAAGCCGGTGGATGCGCGGTACTAACCTCACAACCTGTTCGAAGTGGGCACAGTCAATGTGGGAGCGGGCTTGCTCGCGAAGACGGTGGGTCAGTCACACATGTATTGACTGACACTGCGCTTTCGCGAGCAAGCCCGCTCCCACAGTTTTAACCGAGTGCCGTCAGTTAGAAGGTGGTACGCAGTCCGACCTGCACACTTCGACCCGGCGCCGGGGCGATGTCCCGCAGGATCGAGCTGGCGTAGCGCACGGTCTGGTTCGTCAGGTTCTCGCCGTTGACGAACGCCAGCCACTGGCTGCCGCCGACATTGAAGCGGTAGCCGGCGCTGGCGCCCAAGGTGGTGTAGCCGTCGGTGCCGCTTTCGTTATCCGGCACCCGGCCCTGGCCCGCCGCGTGTTCAACGTCAATCCGCGCCTGCCAGCGGTCCAGTTCCCACAACAAACCGCTGTTCAAACGCAACGGCGCAATCCGTGGCAAGGCTTCACCCGTGTCCAGGTTGGTTGCACGGGTGTAGTCGCCCGACAGTTCCAGCGCGAACTTGCCGTAGGCACCTTCCCCCAGCTTGATGTGATCCTGGGCTTCAAAGCCTGCGAAACGCGCACGCACACCGGAATATTTGTACTCAGGGATGCCGCCGGCGTCTTCCTCGCCTTCGTCATTCAAGGTGCGACCGCTGCCCAGCAGGCCGATGTAGTTGGAGAAGTGGCTGTAGAACACCCCGAAGCTGCCCTTGTGGGTGCCGTTGTCGAAGCGCAGTGCCAGGTCGCTGGACACGGCTTTTTCTTTCGACAGGTTGGCGTCGCCCAGTTCGTAGGTGCCGGTGGCGACGTGAGCGCCGTTGGCATACAGCTCGTAGAAGGTCGGGGCACGTTCGGTGTAGCCGAGGGTGGCGGCCAGGGACCAGATCGGCGTGAGGGTGTACACCGCGCCGGACGACAGGCTGCCGGCGGTGAAGTCGGCGGATTTGTCGGCATTGGCGAAGCGTGCGTTGCCTTTGCCGTCCGGGTCGACGTTGGTGTGTTCCAGGCGCCCGCCGAGGCTCAGCTTGAGGCGCTCGGTGGCCTGCATTTCTTCGAGGATAAACAGCGCGCCGGCGTTGGTATCGGTCTGCGGCACGAAGGCTTCTTCACCCAGGGCCGAGAATTCATTGCGACTGACTTGGGCACCCACCACGCCGTTGAACGGCCCGATCGGCAAGTGTCGCGCTTCCACCCGGGCTTCGTAGCCCTTGTTCTTGAAGGTGGTGCCGGTCTCGCCGCCTTCGATTTCCATGTGTTTGTAGTCGGTATAGCCAGCGTCGAGTTTGACCGAGGTGAACGGGCCTTGCAGGTTTCGGATTTCGGACGCAAAGGCGTAGTGATCCTGCTTCATGCGGATGCGCACGTCCTGCTCGGCCGGGGAGCCGTAGTTGCTGTCGTAGTTGCTGTAGGACAGCCCGGCGTAACCGTCGTCCCAGGTGTAGGAACCGCCGACTGCACCACCGTCCTGGCGTCCGTCGCTGTTGCCGAGGCGACCGTTCTTGCCTTCACCGTCGTCGCTTGGCGGTGCATGGCGGCTGCGGGCAAAGCCGGGGATTTTCAGGTCGTTGAATTCCCGCGCGCTGGCGTCCAGGTGCAAGGCGAAAGTGCCGTTGCCGGCTTCCAGTTTGCCGGCGCTGCTGCGGGTGGTGTCGGCGCCGCCGTAGCGCAATTCACCGGCACCGTGAATGCCTTCGATGGCTTCGGTGGGGATGCGGTTGTCGAAGGTATTGACCACGCCGCCGATGGCGCTGCCGCCATAGAGCAGGGCGGCCGGGCCGCGCACGATTTCGATGCGGTCGACGTTGACCGGGTCCAGCGGCACCGCGTGGTCATAGGACAACGACGAGGCATCCAGCGCGCCCACGCCGTTGCGCAGGAGGCGAATACGGTCGCCATCCTGGCCACGAATGATCGGCCGGCTGGCCCCCGGGCCGAAGTACGACGAAGACACACCGGGCTGCTTGTTCAGGGTTTCACCCAGGCTGCCTTTTTGTTGCAGGGTCAGGTCATCGCCTTCCAGCACGGTGGTGGGCGAGGCGAGGGTTTCGCTGCCCAGCGGGTTGCCGGTGATGATTTGGGGTTGCAGTTCCAGGGCGTTGGCCTGGGAGGTGATCAACAGGGCGGCGGCCAGCGGGGTGAGGCGCCAGAGAGAAGAGAGGGACATCGGTCGTTCCTTGGCAAACGGCAAAAAGAGAAGGCTGAAAACGGTAAGGGATTCGATACCCCTTGATAGTTATCGTTACAATATAACATCACTTTTTTCTCTGCCAAGGGGAACTTTCCCAAACCCCGCTCGATCATTCCCACGTTGATCGTTCCCACGCTCTGCGTGGAAATGCATCCTGTGACGCTCTGCGTCACCATTGCGCAGGGTCAAAATTTGCGTCGACCGCGGGACGCAGAGCGTCCAGTTCGGCATTCCCACGCAGAGCGTGGGAACGATCGAACAGTGGGAACTTTCTCAAACCCTGCTCGATCTCTCCCACGCTGATTGTTCCCACGCTCTGCGTGGAAATGCATCCTTGACGCTCTGCGTCACCATTGCGCAGGGTTAAAATTTGCGTCGACCGCGGGACGCAGAGCGTCCAATTCGGCATTCCCATGCAGAGCGTGGGAACGATCGAACAAGGGGAACTTTCCCAAAACCCGTTCGATCACTCCCACGTTGATCGTTCCCACGCTCTGCGTGGAAATGCATCCTGTGACGCTCTGCGTCACCATTGCGCAGGGTCAAAATTTGCGTCGACCGCGGGACGCAGAGCGTCCAGTTCGGCATTCCCACGCAGAGCGTGGGAATGATCGAACAAGGGGAGCTTTCTCAAACCCTGCTCGATCTCTCCCACGCTGATTGTTCCCACGCTCTGCGTGGAAATGCATCCTTGACGCTCTGCGTCACCATTGCGCAGGGTTAAAATTTGCGTCGACCGCGGGACGCAGAGCGTCCAATTCGGCATTCCCACGCAGAGCGTGGGAACGATCGAACAAGGGGAACTTTCCCAAAACCCGTTCGATCACTCCCACGCTGATCGTTCCCACGCTCTGCGTGGAAATGCATCCCGTGACGCTCTGCGTCACCATTGCGCAGGGTCAAAATTTGCGTCGACCGCGGGACGCAGAGCGTCCAGTTCGGCATTCCCACGCAGAGCGTGGGAACGATCGAACAGTGGCCTATAGTGAAGGCAGCGCTTCCACCCGCACGGCCCGTCCGCTAAGGTGCGCGGCTTCGTTTTCTTCTTTTCGCAAAAGGCCCGGCATGACCGCGACAAACAAAGACCCACTGCACGGCGTCACCCTGGAACAGGTCCTCACCGCGCTGGTGGCGCATTACCAATGGGAAGGCCTGGCCGAGCGCATCAATATCCGCTGTTTTTCCAGTGACCCGAGCATCAAGTCGAGTCTGTCGTTCCTGCGCAAGACCCCGTGGGCGCGGGAGAAGGTCGAAGGTTTGTACGTGAAGTTGATGCGCACCAAGCGACCGGTCGAGGATTGAGGTGAAACGTCACCTTATCGGCCTCGCAGCCCTCGGCGGTTGGGCCGGCCTGGCGCTGCAGCAGTACATCATTTTCTACTTCCGCTGGGTCGATGGCGCCAGCCTGTTGCCGGGCCTGGTGAATTTCTTCAGCTTCTTCACCGTGCTCACCAACACCCTGGTGGCGGTGGTGTTGACCCATGCGTGGGTGCAACGGCCGACCGCGGCGAGGCGGTTCTTCCTTGGCCCCGTGGTCAGCAGCGGGATTGCCGTGAGCATTGTCGTGGTCAGCCTCGCCTACAGCCTGTTGTTGCGCCACATGTGGCAGCCTGCGGGGGTGCAATTTGTGGCGGACGAGCTGCTGCACGATGTGATGCCGTTGGTATTTGTCGCGTATTGGTGGTGGTGCGTGCCCAAGGGCAGCCTGCGCCTCAAACACATCGGGCTGTGGGTGATTTACCCGGTGGTGTACTTCGCCTATGCGTTGTTGCGCGGGTATGTGTGGGGGCTGTATCAGTACCCGTTCATTAACGTGGACACCCTGGGTTATCCACAGGTGTTCATCAATGCCGGGGGGATTCTGGTGGGGTTTGTGCTGATTGCTCTGGGGGTGGTGGGGCTGGATAAAATCATCAAGCCCCGCACTTGATTCACGCTTCTTCGCTGTCTTCCGCGCGCCAGTAACCCACGGCCTTGAGGAACGCCTCATTGACCTGGTGCGTGTCCAGCAACACCCGTCGCAGTTGGCGCGAGAGCTTGGTTTCGGTGGCGACAAAGCTGTACAGCGAACCGCCCGGCAGCGTCAGGTTCTGCACCGTCTCGAGCAGGTCATCCTGGCCGCGCACCACCCAGATCACTTCCACTTCGGCAGCGCTGGCCAGCGGCTGCTGTTCCGCCGCATTGGCGATCTCGATCACCGCCAATACCTTGCGCCCCGCCGGCAATTCGTCCAGGCGCCGGGCAATCGCCGGAATCGCGGTTTCATCGCCGATCAACAGGTAGCTGTCGAAGATATCCGGCACGATCATCGAGCCACGCGGCCCACCGATATGCAGCTGCTGGCCGACCTTGGCCTGCTCGGCCCAGGTGGAGGCAGGGCCATCGCCATGCAGCACGAAGTCGATGTCCAGTTCGCCAATGGCCAGGTCGTACCGGCGTGGGGTGTAGTCGCGCATGGCGGGTTGCGGGCCGTCGCCGCGCAAGTTGAAGTCGGGGCTGTCCAGCGCCGCTTGTTCGGCGGCGTTCTGTGGGAACAGCAGCTTGATGTGATCGTCACTGCCCAGGCTGATAAAGCCCGCCAGTTCCGGCCCGCCCAGGGTGATGCGGCGCATGCGCGGGGTGATGTCGACCACCCGCAGGACTTCGAGGCGGCGGCGTTTGATTTCGTGGGTCACGCGGTGGATGGCTTGGGTATTCATTGAGCTTTCCCGTCGGCAATGGCTTGGGCGGTGCTGTTGAGCAGCGCCGCGACACGAACGATTTCTTCCGGGCTCCAGCGCCCGTGGTGCGAATGCAAGGCGTGGCGCAGGTTGTGCACCGCCTCGTGGATTTCCGGCGGACGGTCCTGGCCCCGCAGCGAACGTTTGCTCACATCCATGCGCATTCGAATGCCTTCGAGGGCAACCGCCTGTTCGCTTAAGAAGAGACGACCGGCGTCGGTGATTGTGTAGCGTTTTTTTCCGTCTTCGGCGTCGCCGGTAATCAATTCGCTTTCTTCGAGAAAGGTCAGCGTGGGGTAGATCACGCCGGGGCTGGGGCTGTAGGCGCCGTCGAACAGGGTCTCGATCCGGCGAATCAGGTCGTAGCCATGGCACGGCTGTTCGGCGATCAGCGCCGGCAGCAGCAGTTTCAGGTCGCCGGGGGCGAAGACCCGTGGGCCACGGCCGCCGCGCTCGCGGCCTGGGCGTTTGTCGAAGCCGTCGCGGCTGTCACCGGGGTCGCGGTGTGAATGATGGTCTCTCATTTCGGGTGCTCTCGTTTGGTTTAGATACAACGTAAGATATATCTTATTGCCGCCGCAACCCCGGCAGACGAACGGTCATCTCGCGTCTTGTGAGACGGGACTCGAAACGGGCCGATCAGCGCACTGACCCTTTCGACATATTCGCCAACTTGTTAGTTGGCGTGCCCCAGTAATTACTGTTGTTTTTTATAATATGTAATCCTATTCTTACGGACTTGTTCTGCACTAAATCATTCTCGTTAAGTTGATGTAGTCCGTTTCTTACGGCTGATTCAAAAGTTTTGGCAAGGTGCCATAATTTTCCTATGTGTCTTGGTGTGACAAGGCTACGTGAATAAGCGAATCGACCGGCTTTCATATTCAAAATCGAAATGGATAATTGCCCGGCCTCGAACGAACTCCTGAATTGCAATACAAGTAGTTGGAAATTCTTCGATTTCCACTGCTTCAGGAAACTGTTCCGGCGCTTGGTTAATAAGTCCTGTGCACAACTAAGCCAGGATTTCGTTTTGATTTTTAATACATATGAGCATCTGCAAATGAAGACTAAAGTAAAAGCTGCGCTGTTGACTGTCGGCCTGTTGGCGGGTTCGATCTCTGTTGCTAATGCGGCGGACGGGACGATTACATTTACCGGTTCGGTCCATTCGGGTGCTTGCTCTATCAAGCCTGAGTCTGTGGATCAGTCAGTTGCACTTGGCGCTATTGCAAAGCATCAGTTGCAATCCGGCGGCAAGTCCACCGCCCGCCCCGTGAGTATCGAACTTGAAGGTTGCGACCTGTCTGGCCTCACCGACAACACCGTGACCACTACCTTCACCGGTGCACCGTCCAGCGTTGTGCCTGGCGGCATCGGCACGGTCGGCAGCGCGGGCGGCATCGGCATCATGATGACCCACGGCGGCAAAGCGATTGAGCTGGGCGTGCCAACCACTCCGCAGGCCATTGTTGCCGGTAATAACACCCTGCAGTTCGGCGCCTACGTACAAGGCCAGGCGACAGGCGACATCGTTCCTGGTGATTTCAGCGCGGTCACCAACTTCACCTTGGCTTATCAGTAAGTGTTTCCCCCGCCACCACTGGTGGCGGGGGAAAACTGGCGGGAGATCAAGGTGAAAACATTCATAAGTCTCGCTATTGCCTCTTCATTGACCCTGTTCATCAGCCCTTGTGATGCCGCGCAGGCACGTGTGCAAGGCGATGGGCTCGTCACGCTGGGAGGCGAGATCATTGACTCGGCCTGCGGGCTGGAAGCGGTCACTGCCGATCAGACCATCGAAATGCCTCCCGAACCCATAGGCCGCCTGTTGCGAGAGGGCGCGGGGCAAATGCAGCCGTTCCAGCTGCGGCTGGTCAATTGCACCGTGACCCGACCCGACCCGTTGCGCCCCGGCGAAACGCTGCCGGACTGGGAGCACCTTCGCGTGACGTTCGACGGGCCCAGCGATATGGGCGGGCGCTCCTTTGCAGCCTTTGGTGCCTCACAGGGGGTTGCTTTCCATATTGAGGACGCGGCTGGCCAGGTAAGCGTGCCGGGAGTGCCAATGGCGTTGCTGCCGTTGGTTGATGGCGACATGACACTTCATTACAGGCTCCGCCTGGTGGGCAACGGAGTGCCGCTGTTGGCAGGGGCTCACCGCGCGGCGGTGCGGTTCAAGTTGGAATACTTCTGAAGATTGAGTTGCGTGTATGTTGAATACGTCGAAAGTCATGAATACGCTGCGCCCCGGCCTCTTTGGCGGGTTGATATCGCTGGCTGGAACTGCAATGGGCGCCGGGGATATTGAGTTTAATACCGACGTTCTTGATCTGATTGATCGCTCCAATATTGACCTGTCTCAGTTTGCACGCAGTGGGTTTATCTTGCCTGGCACCTACTCGATGGTGGTCCAGCTCAATACCCAACCCATATCTGAACAATCGGTGGCGTTCTTTCACCCCGATGATGATCCCAAAGGCAGTGTGCCTTGTTTATCGCGCGAGCTTGTTGGGCAACTGGGCCTCAAGGCATCCGGTGCCGACCAGCTGAAGTGGTGGAAAGGCGGGCAGTGCCTGGATGTCACGGGCTTGCCCGGCATGGAGGTCAGTGCCGACCTGGGCACGTCCACCCTGGACATCAACCTTCCCCAGGCCTACCTGGAATACAGCGCCATCAACTGGGACCCGCCGTCACGTTGGGACGAGGGGGTGCCGGGGTTGCTGGTTGACTACAACATGACGGCGCAGTCCAGCTACCGCAAAGGTGACGGTACGCGCAATGACCTCAGCGGTAACGGCACACTCGGGGCCAATGCCGGGGCCTGGCGCCTGCGGGCGGATTGGCAAGGGCGTGTCGAGAAAGACCGCGAGGCGCAGGCCCGCCGGCAAAAACTGGAATGGAGCCGCTATTACGCGTATCGCGCCATTCCAGCGCTGAAGGCACGCCTGGTGCTGGGCGAGGACTACCTGTATTCGGACCTGTTCGACAGCTTCCGCTTTACCGGTGCCGGGCTCAAGTCAGACGAAAGCCAGCTGCCGCCCAACCTGCGGGGCTATGCACCGGAAGTGGTCGGGGTGGCCAAGACCAATGCAAAGGTTGTCATCAGCCAGCAAGGGCGTGTGCTCTATGAAACGCTGGTGGCGGCAGGCCCTTTTCGGATCCAGGACCTTAACGACGCCGTGTCCGGCAAGCTGGATGTGCGGGTCGAAGAGCAGGACGGTTCGGTGCAGAAATTCCAGCTCGATACGGCGGGCGTTCCCTACCTGACGCGTCCCGGGCAGGTTCGTTACAAGCTGTCTGCCGGGCGGCCGTCCAACCTGCAGTACCACTCCCACGGTGACTTTTTCGGCACCGGCGAGTTTTCCTGGGGGATCAGCAATGGTTGGTCGCTTTTGGGCGGTGCGATAACGGATAACAACTACCGTGCGCTGTCGGTGGGCGCGGGTCGGGATTTGCTGTCGTTCGGCGCCATTTCCCTGGATGTCACCCAGTCCCGTGCCAGCCTGTGGAACCAGACACTCTCGGGTAAATCCTACCGCCTTCAATATTCCAAGAACTTTGAAGAGTACGACAGCCAGGTCACCTTCGCCGGTTACCGGTTCTCCGAGAAGAACTACTTGAGCATGAGCCAATACCTGGATGCTCGGCACTACGGGTTGAACGGTGAGCTGGGCGGACGCGGTGTATTCGATGAAGACGGTAACTTTATTGAACACTGGCAACCCATTGGCGGTAACAAGGCGCTGTATACGGTCACGGTGAACAAACAGTTCCGCGATCTGAACACCACGGTGTATGCCAGCTACAACAAACAAACCTATTGGAACCGGCCGGACACCCAGCGCTGGAACCTGTCGGCGTCTCGTTACTTCAACGTGGGCTCTGTCAGGAACATGAGCCTGTCGCTGAATTTATATCGCACCCATGAATACCAATATAAGGACAACGGAGCAGCGCTGACGGTCAGCCTGCCATTGGGACCCACCGGCACTCTGTCGATGGATGCCAACAGGGCCGGCGGCAAAAACAGCTTTACCACACGCTACGCCGATCGCCTGGATGAACGTAACAGCTACCAGGTCAGTGCCAGCGACACCTCGGCCAGCGGCTACCTGAGCCATATTGGTGACCAGGCCGACATCGACCTCAGCGCCACGACGCAACAAGGCAACAACCGCACCCTCAGCGCATCCGTGCGTGGCGGCGGCACGCTCACGCCTTACGGCGGGGCACTGCATCGAACCACCAGTACCGGCGGAACCCGGCTGATGGTCGATACCGCCGGAGTGCCCGATGTGCCTGTGCGGGGTTACGGCACGCCGACCCGCAGCAACGCGTTCGGCAAGGCGGTCATCTCCGATATCACCAGCTACCAGCGTACGGCGGCCAGTGTTGACCTGGAGAAATTGCCCAGCGATGTCGAGGCCACTCAGTCCGTGACGCAACTGACCCTCACCGAGGGGGCCATTGGCTACCGATCCCTGGAAGTGATTTCCGGCCAGAAGGCCATGGCGGTTCTTCGCCTGCCGGATGGCAGCGCACCGCCCTTCGGCGCCACGGTGAAGAACCGCAAGCAGCAGGACACAGGGGTGGTGAATGACGGCGGGGATGTCTACCTGAGCGGCATTCAGGCCGGCGAGCAGATGATCGTCAGCTGGGGCGGCACCGAGCGTTGCGTCCTGACGCTGCCTGTCGAGTTGCCAACGGATGCGTTCACCGATGCCCTGCAACTGCGCTGCCAGAGGGTAGCCGTCGATCAAGCCTCACCCGAGCCAGCCAGCCTGACCGGCCAGCGAAACACTATGGAGAACCCATCCTCATGAAACACCACATACGTTTTACCTACGCACTGCTGCTGGCGGTCTTGAGCCAGAGCGCCAACGCCGCTGTCGGCCTGGACCGTACCCGCGTGATTTTCGACGGTGGCAAAGACGCAACCAGCGTCAACATCACCAACAACAACCCCCAGTTGCCGTACCTGGCCCAGGGCTGGATCGAGGATGAAGAGGGCAACAAGATCACCTCGCCGTTGATCGTGCTGCCACCGGTCCAACGCCTGGAGCCCGGCAAGCAAAGCCAGGTGAAAGTCCAGGCGTTGCCGGCCGCCAAATCGCTGCCCCAGGATCGGGAAACGGTCTACTACTTCAACCTGCGGGAAATCCCGCCGCGCAGCGACAAGCCCAACACCCTGCAAATCGCCCTGCAAACCCGGATCAAATTGTTTTACCGGCCGCAGGCAATTACCCCCACCCAGCAGGACCTGTCCAACCCATGGCAGGAAAAGCTGACCCTTACCCGGCAAGGCGATCACTACCAGGTGAATAACCCCACGCCTTACTACGTGACCCTGGTGGATGCGCGCAGCAGCAAGGACGGCAAGACCATACCGGGCTTCGAGCCGGTGATGGTCCCGCCCAAAGGCACGCAGGCCCTGGGGCCGACTGCCAGGGAGCTCGGCACCACCCCCTATTTGTCCTACGTGAATGATTACGGTGGCCGTCCGCTGCTGGCGTTCACCTGCAGTGGCGAGACGTGCAAGGTGAACACGCAACTGTCTGTGGCCAATCAGTAGTGCCTGCTGCCGGAGAACGTCATGAAGTTGCACACAGTGAAGGTGTTGGGCGGTCTGTTGCTGATGGCCTTGATGGGTCCGGCGCACGCCGCGGATGACGAGGATGTGGAGGGCCTTGTCGGGATGCTCAACATTCTCGGGTCCATGCATGAAACCCCCTGCAGTTTGGAGATGGCATCCCTGCACCAGACGATTGACCTGGGTCCGGTGTCGGCCAGCCAGTTGCAACGACCGGGTGACCAGGCGACCTCCGTGGCCTTTCAACTGCTGTTCGAGGATTGTCGGCGTTCCGCCGGCCGCATCGCCAGTGAGCGTACGGGGAACCTGACCTGGAGCGCTCATCAGCCGGTGCTGTCGGTGGCATTTCTCGCCCCCGCCGATGCTGATGACCCACGGCTGGTCAAGGTGCAAGGCATCACCGGGATGGGCCTGCGCCTGACCGATTCCGAGGGGCGCGATGTTCAGCTGGGTTCAAGGGGAGAGCCGTTGTTCTTGCCCTTGGGCCGCAACACCCAGACCTGGAATGTCCAGCCCACGCGCACCCCGGCACCCCTGACCAGCGGTGCATTCCGGGCCGTGGTGGATTTCAGGCTCAATTATGACTAAGGGCAGAACAATGACCAGGTTAACCGGCCCGTGGGCCATTTTTATCGGTGCGGGACTGCTGTGGGCGGTCAGCCAGGGCGTGCAGGCCGATACCAACCTGACGATCCGCGCGACCATCATTGCACCTCCACCATGTGTGATTAACGGCGGCGGCACGCTGAATGTGCCGTTCGGCAATGACCTGCTGACGTCGCGGATCGATGGCGTGAATTATCGACGGGACGTGCCGTATACCGTCACCTGCAGTCCCCCCGTTTACAGCAACGCGATGACCCTGGAGCTCAAGGGCACGGCGGCCGGGTTTGATAACAAAGTGCTCTCGACCCCCAAGACCGACCTGGGGATAAAACTCTTCGCCAATGGGGCGGACTGGCCGCTGAACACGCCGTTGAGGTTCACCCATCCGACCTTTCCGGCCGTGCAGGCGGTGCCGGTCAAACGCGCGGGCAGCACGTTGACCGGAGGGGCCTTTGCGACCGCCGCCACCCTGGTGATCGAGTACCAATGACGAGCCCAAATAAAGAGGAACGATCAATGACAAGTTGGCCGCAGCGAGCGTTGCTCGCCTTGTGTTCCATCGGCTTTTGCAGTGCTGCGTCGGCCAACCTGACGTTCAACGGAACGCTGAACGAGCCGCCGCCCTGCACGATTGATTCGGGCAGCACGATTGAAGTCGATTTCGGGGATGTCGGCACCAAGCGCGTCGATGGCGTGAAATACCGCAGGGCCGTCGGCTACACCATCCGCTGTAGCGCCTCGACGCTGCCGTGGTTGTTGAAGCTGAGCGTCAAGGGCACAGAGACAACCTTTGATAACGCAGCCTTGCAAACCACTGCGCGTGACCTGGGCATTCGGCTGTACCAGAACAACGCACCGTTTCGCCTCAACACGCCGCTGGACATCAGCCTGGCGGCACCGCCGACATTGGAAGTGGTACCGGTCAAACGGCCGGGTTCGGTCCTGACAGCCCAAGGGTTCACGGCGGTGGCCACGCTGTTGGCTGAATACCAGTAGGAGTCGAGTGTATGCGACACGCAATGATTCATAAGGGGCTGGCCCTGCTGCTGACCTTCGGCCTGGCGGCCACGGCGCATGGGGTGGACAACCTGAGGTTCAAGGGCAACCTGGTGGAACAGGCCTGCACCATCCGCCCGGGCGATGAAGCCATCACCCTGGAACTGTGGGACCTGACCAGCAAGCACCTCTACATCAACACGCGCTCAGTGGGCAAACGTTTCACCCTGCACCTGGATGACTGCAATACCACCATCAGCGATTCGATGACCATCCTGTTCAACGGTGCGGAAAACCGCGCGTTGCCCGGCTTGTTCGCCCTGGACGGTGGCAGTGGTGCCTCGGGTATCGGGCTCGGCCTGGAGACGCTGAGCGATAAGCCAGTGCCGGTGAACAAGGTCGGCGACGAACAGAAATTGGTCCCCGGTAACAACGTCATCCAGCTCAAGGCCTATATACAGGGCGAGCCGGACGCCCTGCGCGACAAGACCATCGGGCACGGCAGCTACCGTGTGACTTCGACGTTTACGCTGGATTATCCGTAACGCTAAAGCGTTATTCATGGGACGAAAGAGAACAACATGAAACGACTATTTGGAGCCGTTGTACTCCTTGCTTTGAGCCTCGTGACGACGGTCGTGAAAGCTGCGGACTGCCGTGTGAATGGTGGTGCGTGGCAAAATATACGCAACAATCTGGTTCTGTCGGTTCCCGTAGAGGTCAGACTTAGCACCGATGTCACCCGTATCATCCTTGATGGTGTGAGGCTGGAGTGCAAATTTACCTGGTTTCCCGGTAGCCCGGAATGGCATGAGGACTATTGGGCGACGGGGATTCCGGGAGGGAGCCCTTGGAATCCGGGCCCGAAATTCACGGGCTATCGCAGCGGACTACGAATACTCGGGGCTTTTCATAACACGCCGATCCCGCATGGAGTTCGCGTGGCTACCATGCCCAGCAGAGAAAACCTGGGGGTCTGGATTGATGTGGCTCCCTTTATTTTGATCCGCAATGAGCCGTTGAATCCTATCGACGTTCGAGCAGGGGACAGGCTTGGTAGTCTGGAGCTAAGCCAGACAAACAACTATAACCCTACCGGTACAAGGCTCTTTCTTGTCTATACGGCCAGCAACAATTTCAGCATCTCCCCATCCACCTGCACAATCAACAACAACAACCCGATCGAGATCAATTTCGGCGACGTAAACCAGTTGGCAATCGGCACCGACCCACTGTCCTCGTCCATCCGCACCAACCGGACGTTGACCTACGCCTGCCCGGATGGCGGGATCAACACGGACATCACCATTACCTACAAAGGCACCCCGTCCTCGTTCAACGCCAACCTGCTGAGGATGAGCAACCCGGATGTGGGCACCGCCCTGGTCCGAGGGGGCGCTGCGGTTCCGGTAAATGGTGCGTATCGGACCCGCATCAACAACAGTACCGGGAGCGACACGGTGACGTTTTCCCTGGTCAAGCGAGCAGGGTCCGTGCCCATCTCCGGGCCCATCAGCGGCACCGGGGTGCTGGTAATGGGTGTGCCATGACACACCCATAGGGTCAGACCTGGCGCGTGACGCGGTTACGTTGTTCGTTGTGGCGTTCCAGGGCCTGGTGGGTCAGCTCGCGCATCCATTGTTTTTCGCGGTAACCCAGCTCATTGAGCAACAGGTTGTAGCGGTCGTCCGTCATGGGTTGCCCGGTCAGCACGTGCGGCTGCGGCACAGCCAGGGCGTCGGCGAGGCCCATCAGCGAGACCCGCAACGCTTCCTTTTGCTCGGCGGGCAAGCCATTGGCCTGGGCCAGCGTGGCCTGGGCTTCCTGCAGTTCATCCAGACGCGCGCATTGCTCGTCGAAATGCCGGGCATTGGCCTCAAGCGTGTTTGGGTGGTGGTCGTGCAGGTATTGCTCCCAGTACGGCTCCAGCAACATCTGGTTGACAAGGCCGTCGCCTTCCCCCAGCCCGAGCACGGTGGCGTAGGCCTGCTCGATCTGCGCCGGTTCGACCCTGGCCACGTCGCGGTACAGCATGTGTTCCGATAGCCAGGGCAGGTCCAGGCGGTTGGCCAACCGGGTCTGGTAGGCCAGGTAGATCTCCACGTCATCGACCTCGCCCGAAACGCCATTTATCATCTGCGAGCGCAAGCGTTGGCCGAGCCCACCTTCGGCGACGGGCTTGAGCCGGTGCGCGATGTCTTCGCCGACAATGCGGTTCAATTGCTTGAGGCGTGCGCTGCCCCTGGCCAGTGTCACCAGCCGGGCTTCGCATTCAAGGCTTGAGTTGGAGTAACGTTGCGCCTCACTGGCCATTACTTCGATGCCCATGTCGTTGAAAATCTGGGCGCTGCCATCGGCGCACAACCCTGGAAAGCTGGCCATTTTGAACAGCTTTTCACGCAACGGCGTATCGTTGTAGGCCGCTCCCAGCAAGCGCCAGACCCGCTGGCGCAAATCTTCCTGGGCATTCCAGTAAGCGTCGCGATCCTGCGCGGTATTGAACGCCTGTGGGGTTTCCAGCGCCTTGATCACCTCGAACATACCCTGGGAGCCATGCTCGCGTTCCACCTCATCCCACAGCCGCTCGCGCCGTTCGCGCAGGGGCTGTCCTATCCCTTCCAGCCAATGGGCGCTTTCCCCACGGGGGGCGTAGCTGCGGTTGGGGTCCAGCCCGGCGGCCTCACGGTATTGTTCGTACAGCAGGCGCTGATCGTTGCGCAGCGTATTGCGGTCCAGACGAGCGTGGGCGATGGTGCGGGCTTCGGCACTGCCCGGTGCGAAGACCGGCACATGGTTGATGCGGGTCTGGCTCAGTTCGAGCAGGAACCCTTCTTCGCGCGGGTGGGCAAATAGCCCGGCAGGCCATTGTTCGATGGGCGTGCGGTTTACGAACAAGCGGCGCAGGTGCGGCATTTTAACGACGTTCGGCGCTTGCGTGAGCGGGTTGCGGGACAGGTTCAGGTTGCGCAGCTGTTTCAGGTTTTTCAGGCGGGCGAGGTCGCCATTGAGCAACTGGATCTGATTCTCCCCCAGGTTGAGGTCACGCAGATGGCGCATGTCGGCAATGGCTTCGGGCAGCCGTGTCAACTGGTTCGCGCTTAGATCCAGCGCCCGCAGCGACGGGAACGCCTGGAGAAACGGCCATTGGCTGTCGCTCAGCATGCAGTCGGCCAGTTTCAGGCGGGTGACGTGGGCAAAGCCATCACCCAGCGTCGGCAGCCGGCCGGGCAGTTCCAGGTTGCTCAGGTCGAGGCTTGCGCCGCTCTGAAGCTGGCCCCAGTCGTTGAGATGTTCGGCCAGGCGGTCTTCCCAGCAGCGATAGAGTTTTTGGGCAATGATGTTTTTACGGCGTTTTTCATCACGGGCCATGTCGCTGTGCTTGGGGAAGGGGCTGGGCAGGCGCTTCCACTGTTCCAGTTCGGTTTGCAGAGCGTACCGCTGTGCCACCAGGCGATTGAGCACCTGGTTTTGGGGCCCTGGCCCAATCTCATTGAGAAATCGATCCAGACGCGCTTCGTCCAGGGTCGGGAACAGATTTTCCAGCACCGTACGTGCGTGGGCCTGGCTCAGGTGTTCCCGGGTATCGCGCAGCCGCCCGAGCACCGGACCGCCCAGCAGGGTGGTGGTGTGCACATCAGCTGTGCTGCGCAGCGGTGGCTCGGCCAGCACCCGGCGCCGTTCGGCCAGAGATTCGAGGGTTTCCATCAGCCAATGCTTGAGCCCGGCCCCCTGGCCGGGGCGGTAACCCAATTCACGTTGCTGTGCTTCGGACAGGGCGCGCAACAGGCATTCATACAGAGTGTCCGGCCCGTGCAGGCGCTGGCCCAACTGATCGAACAGTTCGTAGCCCACGTGGTTCTGGCGCACCAGTACTCGGCGTCGACTCGCATCGGTTGGCCCTGCTTCACAGCGCAACGCACCGCTGACCTGGCGATCACGGATTTGCACGTGCAGGTCGCCAAAGCCATCGCTGTGGTGCTTGAGGGCGTTGAGCACCAGGCGCTCGGTACCTTCGGTGATTGGCCAGGGCGAGAAGAACCCGGCGTAGGCCTGGACGCTGTGCTGGGCGAAGCTCAGTTCGCTGGCCTGGTTGAGCAGGCGCAGCGGAACGTGCTGGTCCAGGGTTTGCCGTTCGGCGGGGGTGGTGCCCGCCAGCAGGGTATCCGCCAGGTGCTTGTCCAAAGAACTGGCCCGCTCGCGCAACGAACGTCCATGGGGATCGGTGCTGACCTGACGGGCCTGGTGGATGTAGTCGGCGATATCGCCGGTCTGGCGCGCCACCGAGTCTGCCAGTTGATCGCGCAAGGTTTGTACGCGCAACGCTGGCGGTACGTCGCCGCCCAGCAGTTGCCGGATTGACGGCTCATCGAGAAAGGCCAGGGCCCGTGCCGGCAGCTCACCGGACATCACCTCGGCCAGACTCAGTTGCAGGGTATTGGCCGGCGAAGCATCCGGGTTGACGTATTTATGGGAGTTGCCGGTTTTATCGGAGCGTACGAATACTTCAAGTGCCTTGTCCCCAGGCCATCCTGGCAGCTCGGTGATGGTCTGTTCAAACCACGCCGATGTCGGGTCCAGAGGCAGCGGTGCACCGCTGCGGATAGTGTCCACGGTTTGTGTGGCAGCCTGGTAAGCCTCGTAGCGGTTGAGGGTAGCGTCCAGCAGCGGCGGAGTGGGTTGATTACGCACATACAGGTTGCGCAACACGCCGTCGTCGGTGCCGCTGATGCGTTTCATCCGTAGCAGTTGATCATCGGTAAACGGCGCGGTACGCGGCCCCAGGCGGCGCATCAGGGTGGTGCTGTCCCAGGTGCGCGGCTGCTCGGCTTCATGCACGAAGGCGCCACTGCCGTTGAACCGCACCTGGGGTCGATAGGCGTTGGCGCGCTCCGGGTGAGCGATACGCGTGTCGCCGGTTTCCGCGTCTGCCTGCACTTCGAAGTGAGCACCTTGCAGCGCCAGGATCTGCTTGCCCTGATGGGTGTGCAGGCCGTCGACAATGGGCGGCTGGTCGAGGTTTTTCACCGCATAGGGCGCGATATCCGGGTGCCACAGGCGCTTGCTGCCGTCGGGCCGCACTACCGGGCGCAAACCTTCGACGAAGGGGCTGAGCTTGAGCCGTGCGACATGGCCCAACTGGCTGGCAGCACCGAACAGGGCAAACTGGATCACGCTGTCGGCCACCGCGACCACTTGCTCCGCCGCCTCGGCACCGCGCCCCTGAGCCCAATCGACAATCCCCTCGAACACCTCGTCGGTGATCTGGTACAGGCTGTAGGCGAGCATCGCTTCCCCCAGCAGCGGCACGAAGGGCGTCAGCACCAGTAGCGCGGCGTTGAAGATATCCCCGAGGATTTTTTCCAGGTTGTCCCACCAGGCCCAGCGCGCGTGGCGGTCGGCGGTGGCGGTGGGCACGGCGATGTCCAGGGCATCATTGACGATCTTGTTCAACTTGAGGCGGTACTGGTAATTCCACAGGTCATTTTCGGCGGCGAGCGTTGAGCGATTGACGTGATCGTCGCGGATAGCCAGCAGGCTGAATTGCAGATTGGGCTGGGTGATCGGCGTGTCGCGCCAGCTGGGGCGCGGGTCGGTGTGTGGGGTTTGATGCCAACGTACACGGCTCAAGCGCGTATTGAGCCCGGCAAAGAATTCGCCGCGCCGGGCATGGTCGATGAACTGGCTGAAGAAGGTCTGGTAGCGCTGCTTGTCCCGCAGTTTTTCCGTGAGATGACTGAGGAAGGCCGCGGGCGAAGGGTATTGCTTCAAGGGGTGTTCGGGGTCTGCGGGGATATACACCAGCACCTTGCCCACCGGCCGGGTGGGCTGCGGCACAAATAGCAGCAGGATGCCGGTCAATGCCGTGCTCATCAGGCTCAGGGTATGGCATTCAAGGGGCAGCCCCTCCAGCAGTGCGACGCGGCCGGCGATCAGGTCGAGCACGGCGCCATGGGCATCGGCGTCGATGTCCCGATTGATCAGGGCCAGGTGCGCGGCCGTACCCAGGGCCTTCTTCTGGGTGGCAATCATCTGCAGGCGCACGGCCCGGGTTACCGTCGCATCATAGAACCCCAGGGCTTGGCGCAGGCTCTTCTGATAGCGGGCGCCCAGGTCCAGGGTACGGCAGATGTGCTTGAACTGGTCAGCGGTCAATACCGCGCCGGTGGTGGTGTGGCGCAAGGTCAGTGTATCCCGCTGCCCGCGTGGGTCCTCGGCGGACAGGAAGGCGTAGTCGAGGAAGGTGTCCGAGGCGGCGAAGTTGGCCAGCGCGGCGTCCAGCAGCGACAGGGTTTTGCTCTGCTCACCGCGAGTGAAGTCATGCACCCACCAGGCAACCGTGGCGCTGGCATACAGGCGCAGGTAGGTGGTTTTGACGTCGATATCGCCATAGGGCTTCAAGGCATTTTTCAGCAGCGGTTCGGCGAAGGCGTACACGTCGGTCAAGGCCTGGAATCGCTGCTCCATCGCCGTCTGTTGCTGCCAGTGTTCGGCAATGGCGGGCTTGAGCGCCTGATGCTGTTCGGCGCTGGCGTGGGGATAGTGGCGGATGCCTTGGCGAGCGATGTCGTTGAGTGCGTGCAGGCGATGGGGCGAGGTGGTTTTCAGCCAGTGCGGCAGGGCGTTTTCGATAAACGCGTGGTGCAGGGACTGGTCGGGTATGTCGGCCATGGGGGCAACCTGTAGAGCTCAAAAAGAAGGCTTGAGTCTATGCACCGGCACGGCTGCGGATAAGTTTGAATAGTGGGTGGAAACTGCGGCGGATCCCTCAGTAATCCGCAAGTGAAAAGCGCAGGGATAGGCCCATCAGCGCACGCTGCATAAGCTGTTGTTGCCCGGTTGCAGATAGGGCGTAAGAATCGGCGCCATGCCCTTGAGTACCTGTACCGGCAACGCCGAAGTGAACTTGAAACCCTGGGCCGAAGCGCCGGGGACGAAGGCGGTCAGCGTGCCGAAATGATGCTCGCCGATGTAGAACACGAAGGTCGCCGTGCGGTTGATCGCCTTGGAGCTGAGAATCCGCCCGCCGGCGCCGATGGCTTCGATCCGGTTGTCGCCGGTACCGGTCTTGCCGCCCATGGCCAAAGGCGTACCGTCCGCCAGTTTGAAACTGCCGGACACGCGCCGTGCAGTGCCCGCGTCCACCACCTGGGACAGCGCGCCCTTGAGTGCCGTGGCCACCTCGGAAGGCATCACGCGTTTGCCGCGATTGGGGTCGTTGACCAAGCGGGTTTCGTACGGGGTGTCGGCGGCAAAGCGCAGGCTGTCGATACGCAGGGTGGGCTGGCGCACGCCATCATTGAGGATGATCCCCACCAGTTCCGCCAGGGCCGCCGGGCGGTCGCCGGAGCTGCCGATGGCCGTGGCAAGCGACGGCACCAGATGGTCGAAGGGGTAGCCGACTTTCTGCCAGCGCTGGTGAATATCGAGGAAGGCTTCGATCTCCAGCATGGTGCGGATGCGACTGTCGCGGGCACTCTTGTGGCGGCTCTTGAACAGCCAGCTGTAAACCTCCTGGCGCTCGTGTTCACTGGCGGCGGTGGCCTGGGTGAAGGTGGCGTCGGGGTTGTTCAGCAGGTAGCCCATCAGCCACAAATCCAGCGGGTGAACCTTGGCGATATAGCCTTGGTCAGGCAGATCGTAGGCGCCGGGGCCGTAATTCTGGTAGAGCTTTTCGAGGCGCTCGTCGGTGAGTTTTTCAGGGCTTTTGACGCTGCTCAAGTGCGAGCGGACGAAGCTGTTGAAACTCGCCTGGCTGGCGTTGGGCAGCAGATAGCGGTGTACGGCGGCCAGGCGAATGGCGGTGGGGTGCATGCTGTCGAGGAAGGTGTCGAGGCGCGCCTGGGTGTTCTTGTTGCGGTATTTCTTCCAGAACTTGAGCAGGAAGGTGGTGCCTTCGCGGTCGGCGAATTTGGCCAGGTATTCCTGGCGCCTCGGGTCACTGTCGTCCTTGAGCAACTCGGCACTGTTGTTCGCACCGTGATAGGTGCTGTAGCGCACCAGGTCACGCATCAGGCGAATGAACGGCAAGTTGATCGACTCGCGCAGGGCTTCGATCAACGTGGGATTGCGACCGTTGTCCTGGCTGCGGAAGTTATGGAAGTGGTGCATGCCGCCGCCGGTGAAAAAACCTTCGCCGGTGTTGGCCGAGTATTGGCGGTTGAGGGCGGCGTCGAGCATGGCCGGCAGGTTGCGGTCGCTGTTCTGGGCCAGGTAGTCGAGGGCCCAGCGGGTAATGCGGTCGGTGTCGTCGACCGGGACTTTGCGCAGCTCGGCGGCAGGCGTTGCAGCGTATTTATCATGCAGTTCACTGACGATTTGCAGGTAGGTGGTCATCACCCGCAGCTTGGCGGTTGAACCCAGTTCCAGCTTGCTGCCTTCGTTGATGTCGAATGGCTGGTCGGTGCTGTCGGTTTGCACGCGCACGCGGGCACCGTCGGGTGTCATCTCGTAGAGGTTGAAACTGTAGCGAACCTGAGCGGTGCTGGCGGGCGTCAGCAGCGTGGGCCCGAGCAGGCCGATCTGCGCGGCGAAGGCGGGGTCGGCGAGTTGCTTGAGGTACGTGCTGGCCTGGCTTTGCAGGTCGGCTTGCAAGGTGCTCGTGGCAGAGAGATCGAGCCGGTCGAGGTCGTACAGCGGCTGGTTGAGCAGGGCGGCCAGGCGCGTGCGGGCGACGCTGATGCCCTTGTTGGTTTCGATTGGCTGGATCGTCGGTTGTTGCTGCCAGTCACGGTAGGTGACTTTGCTGGCGAGGGCTGCGCTGGCCAGCGCCGGGTCGATCACGTTGTTTTGTGCGAGCAGGCGGATGTGGCTGTCGGTGAGGTCCGCCAGTTCCTTGTGGCCCTTGGACAGATAGTGAGACGGGCGACGCTGGGCGATCATCAGCGACAGCACCTCGCGCAACGCCAGACCCTTTTGCGGCAGCTGTTTGGGGTCGGTGCCGATGAGCAGCGCGTTTGTCTGGTTGAAGTCGGCGCCGTACCACACGCGCAAGCCTTCGGCCATGCCGTGCACTTCGCCATGGCCGGGTACCGCCGACAGGGGCACGCTGTTGAGGTAGTCGCGCACGATATCCTGGCGAGCGGCAAGGGTTTGCGGGCCGTCCTGATACGCGCGCACGCTGGCAGAAATCATCTGGCGGATTTTCTCGCCGCCGGACAGGGTCAGGCCGTCGGGCGAGTGGCGGTATTTCTCCAGTTGCGTGGCCAGGGTACTGCCGCCTGCCGTCTGGCCGGGCAGGTGCAAAAGCTTCGCCACCTGGGACCAGGCGGCCTTGGCAAAGCGCGGCCAATCCACGGCCGGGTTGAGTTGCGGGTTTTTCGGGTCCAGCAGGTCGCGGTCTTCGATAAACAGCAGGCTGCTGACCACCACCGGCGGGATCGCCGCAAAGCTTGGGTAGAACTGTTGTGGATACGTGAACTGATACAGCGGTGCGGCGCGGCAATCGGTGATGGTCAGACCGGCCTGGATTTTTTCCGGGTAGGGCACGAACAGGCCGCGCTGGGCGTAGGCCATCAGGTCGGGGGAGAAACGCGCTTGAGCCTGGATCAGGTAGTCACGCTTGATCAAGCGCGGCAGGAACTCGCCGAGGGCGCTGTAGCCCAGGCGCTTGTCAAAGGGCCCGGCGCCAGGGTAAACCCGCGCATAGCTGGGGCCCGAATGCATTTGGTAGGTGAGGGTTGAGGCAATGTCGGAGAAGGTCTTGGCCTGCAACCTTGAAGTGCGCATTTCCCGCAGGGCGGCAAAGCCCAGGGCGATCAGCGCAATCAGCAGCACCAGCCAGAACAGCCGCCACCACAACCGTCGGCGGGGAGGAGGGCTTTGTGGCAACGGCTGTTCATCCGGGCTATCGGTGGATACCGCAGCCTTGGTCGAAGCGTTTTGCCATAAAGCGCCCATAGTCGATTGATCCATTTACGCAGATTGATCGGACTTGGTTGAAGCTTAGACGGTGGTGGGCGAGTGGGAGGGATTTGTGAGTGTGATGTGGTGAGGGAGTTTGTTTTGGTAAAGGGAGTTTGCTGTGGCGAGGGAGCTTGCTCCCGCTGGAGTGCGAAGCACTCCCCAAGAACCCGCCCCGGTCTGATTGATAAACCGCATGCCCAGGTTTTGGGTCCGCTGCGCAGCCCAGCGGGAGCAAGCTCCCTCGCCACAGTGGTTGCTATTCCGGCTCATAGCCAGCAGGCATCCCACAGAGGGTAATCGCCGGCGCGTTTCACCAGTCCCGCTCTGATGGGATTGGCGATGATGTATCGAGCCAAGTGGCGCAAGTCTTCACCGTCCCGGATTCCCCTGTCGTGATAGCCGTTCTGCCAAAAAGCGCCTGTCCGGTTCCTCGCCCGGTTGATGGTGCAGGTGCTGCGGGATTTAACCGCCTGCATCAGTTGCGGCAGGCTGCGTTGCTCAAGCTGGACCAGCCAATGAAAGTGGTCAGGCATGATGACCCAGGCGATGGAGCTCCCCCATTTTTGCTCTTGTGCGCGCTTGAACTCTGCTACCAACAAGCGACCCAGACGAAAGTCGGCAAACAGGGGCTGACGATTGTGTGCCACCGCAGTCACCAGATAAGTCCTGCCGGGCTCGCTGAATCTGCCGGTCCGCAGGCGATGGGATTGAGGGCGAGTTGGCATTCCATTGCATTCCTTTGCTCCAGATGAATTGACGCTAGCAGCCTGATAAAGGCGTCGATCCCGGAATTATTGAGTACGTATTTCCGTGCCTGGAAATTCTCCGTGGCGAGGGAGCTTGCTGTGGCGAGGGAGCTTGCTCCCGCTGGAGTGCGAAGCACTCCCAAAGAACCCACCCCGGTCTAACTGATAAACCGTATGCCCAGGCTTTGGGTCTGCTGCGCAGCCCAGCGGGAGCAAGCTCCCTCGCCACAGCAAGCTCCTTCACCACAGCAAGCCCCTTCGCCACAGCAAGCTCCTCGCCACACCAAGCTCTTTCCCCACAATGGCCCTTGGTTGTCAGGAAGTGCCGCTCTAGAGCCTCCCCCACCGGTAAATCCGCCAAAGGTAGGGGCATGACGCTGCACCATTACCGTGCAATACTCGCCGCCGTTTGGTGGCGATGATTCCTACGCTAACCAGGTGATGCTCCTCCGCAAAAGGCGCCTTTACCGAGAGTTCCCGCTGAATCTTGCCGTTTATAGAGTGAAAACCCCTGGGTTTAGCTTTTTATACTGCACCCCCGCTGATCTGGCCCGGCCAGACCGTTTTACCCAAAAGGTGATCCGGCAACGGTACGCCATGGCAGACCCGCCATGACGCCCCGGACTCGGTGGCTCATATCCAATAACAAGACGAGGTTGTATCCCTATGCCAGCTGGCAATCATCTGCCCCACGGCGAGACCGCTCAGGGCGGTCCGCTGAAACGCGAACTCGGCGAACGGCATATTCGCCTGATGGCCCTCGGTGCATGCATCGGCGTCGGCCTGTTCCTAGGCTCGGCCAAGGCCATTGAAATGGCCGGCCCGGCGATCATGCTGTCGTACATCATCGGCGGCCTGGCGATCCTGGTGATCATGCGCGCCCTCGGCGAGATGGCCGTGCACAACCCGGTGGCCGGTTCGTTCAGCCGCTACGCCCAGGATTACCTCGGCCCGCTGGCGGGCTTTCTCACCGGCTGGAACTATTGGTTCCTGTGGCTGGTGACCTGCGTGGCAGAAATCACGGCCGTCGCCGTGTACATGGGCGTGTGGTTCCCCGATACACCCCGCTGGATCTGGGCCCTGGCAGCACTGATCAGCATGGGCACCATTAACCTGATCGCGGTCAAGGCCTTCGGTGAGTTCGAGTTCTGGTTCGCACTGATCAAGATCGTCACCATCATTGCCATGGTGATCGGCGGCGTCGGCATCATCGCGTTCGGCTTTGGCAACGATGGCGTGGCCCTGGGCATTTCCAACCTGTGGACCCACGGCGGCTTTATGCCCAATGGCGTGCAGGGTGTATTGATGTCCCTGCAGATGGTGATGTTCGCCTACCTGGGCGTGGAGATGATCGGCCTCACCGCCGGTGAAGCGAAGAACCCGCAGAAGACCATCCCGAGTGCCATCGGCTCGGTGTTCTGGCGCATCCTGCTGTTCTACGTCGGTGCGTTGTTCGTGATCCTGTCGATCTACCCGTGGAACGAAATCGGCACCCAGGGCAGCCCGTTCGTGATGACCTTCGAGCGCCTGGGTATCAAGACCGCCGCCGGCATCATCAACTTCGTGGTGATCACCGCGGCGTTGTCGTCGTGCAACGGCGGTATCTTCAGCACCGGGCGCATGCTCTACAGCCTGGCACAGAACGGCCAGGCCCCGGCCACGTTCGGTACCACCTCAAGCAACGGCGTGCCGCGCAAGGCGCTGCTGCTGTCGATCTTCGTGCTGTTGCTGGGCGTGCTGCTCAACTACATGGTTCCGGAAAAAGTCTTCGTCTGGGTCACTTCCATCGCTACCTTCGGCGCGATCTGGACCTGGCTGATGATCCTCCTGGCCCAGCTCAAGTTCCGCAAGAGCCTGACCCAGGCCGAACGTGACGGCCTTAAATACCGCATGTGGCTGTACCCGGTCAGCTCCTACCTGGCCTTGGCGTTCCTGGTGCTGGTGGTGGGCCTGATGGCGTACTTCCCGGACACCCGTGTGGCGCTCTACGTGGGGCCGGTGTTCCTGGTGCTGCTGACGGTGTTGTTCTACGTGTTCAAGTTGCAGCCGACTCAAGCGGCGGCACGCACCGCGAGCTGAGTTTCCTGCGCTCAACAAAAAGCCCCTTACGGGGCTTTTTGTTTTTCAGGCGGTGGCGGGAGGCGCCGGTTGGGTGAGCCGCTTGTTTAAATCCAGCCAGGCCCCCAGCAGCGCCATCAGCCCGGCGCCTATCAATGCGGTGAAGAGTTGCATGGCGAAGGCATCGCCGGTGATCGCATTGATCATGTCCGCCAGCGGTGCCAGCAGCACCCCCAGGCAGAACACCTCCAGGGAGTAGCGGCCCATGCGGCAGGTTTGCTGCGCCAGCCAGTTTTGCGTCCAGGCGTGGCCAGGCAACAGCTTGGCGGTGACATAGGCCAGGGCCAGGAAGTGCAGCAAACGCACGGGCGACAGGTCGGTCTTGCTGATGGGGTACAGCAGGTCACTGAGCGCCGACGGCATCAGCGCGTCGTGGATTTCCGGCCAGCGCCACGAGAGCGTGAGAACCCCCGCCAACAGCGCATACACCGCCGCAGCGACGAACAACGGTTGACGCAACAGGCGCCGAGTCTCGACAGGGCGGGGTTGCCCGGCATGAATCGCCGCCGCGCCGCCCAGCACAAACAGCAACTGCCAGGTCACCGGGTTGAAGTACCACACGCCGTCGGCAATCGCCGCCAGGTTCCAGCCCAGGTGCGGGGCCAGCAAGTACACCGCCAGCGAAACAGCCACCACCGCCCAGGTCTTGCGCAACAGCAACGGCAACACCAGCGGCAGGCAACCCAGCAGCACGATGTACAGCGGCAACGGGTCCATCAGGTTGGGTTTGAAGCGCAGCAACAGTTCATCCACCAGGGCTTGCTGGGGATGGGTGACGAAGTGCGTCAGGCCCATCTCTTCAACGAGGTCGCGGGTTTCCACATGGCTGTTGGCGAAGAACACGATGCCCATCAGCATCGCCAGCAAGAAGATGTGCACCACGTACAGCACCCAGGTGCGCCGCCAGATCTTCACGCAGGCGATCAGATAACCGTCGCGCTGCAGGATCTTGCCGTAGGCCAGCACGGCCGCATAACCGGCCAGGAACACGAAGACCTCCGCCGCGTCGCTGAAACCGAAGTTGCGCAGGGTGATCTGGCCCAGAGGGTTGTGGGGCACGTGATCCCAGAAAATAAAGATCAACGCCAGGCCCCGAAAAAAATCGATGCGCGGGTCGCGTCCGTTCAGCATGGCAGCGGGCTCTTGAACAAGGGGTTTAGTAATGACAAGTGGACGACGGCTTCAGTCGAGCCGTACGTCGGGCGGGCGCAGGTTGGCGGTATTTGTAAGCAATTGCAAAGCTGAGTTTTTTGCTGAATGTCTCATCGCTTTGTTTAAACGTCGATGATCACCAGCGTGCCTTGGCTGCCGGCGAGTACCGCGTGGGCGATGCCGGCTTCAACCAGGTACATCTGACCGGCGCCGACGTCGATGGCCTCCTCGCCAATAGACAGGCGCAAAGGCCGTCGATCACCAACAGCCCTTCGTTGTAGTCGTGGGTTTCTTCTTCATAAGCCTGTGCATCCATGCGCAGCACCTTGATCCGCGCCGGGCCGACCTGGCCCACGCGGGTGGATTTCCAGGTGTCCGGCAGTTGGGCGGCAAGGGCGGTGAAGTCGAGTAACGGCATGGTGAAGCTCCTTGTTTCAACGATGCCGTTCGGTGGTCCGGTTCAGCGGGGTTGTTCAGTGCGGGCTCAGGCCGCGGCGATTTCATTCGGCTCAAAACTATCGGCCCGCGCCATCTGCCACATGCGCGAATAAAACTCGCCGTTCACTTCGCCGGTGAGCAATTCGCCAGGTTTCAGGAACACATGCAGCTGCGAAAACAACTTGATCTCGGTGGCCGACATGCGCCGCACCAGGTGCTTGGCCGAGAGTTGCGAAGGGTGGTCGAGACCGGCGGCAGCGAGCATTTCGGCCAGGGCCTTCAGCGTGTTGCGGTGGAAGTTGAACACGCGCTGGGCCTTGTCCGGCACCACCAGTGCGCGCTGGCGCAACGGGTCCTGGGTGGCTACCCCGGTGGGGCATTTGTTGGTGTGGCAGCTTTGCGACTGGATACAGCCGATGGCGAACATGAAGCCCCGCGCCGAGTTGGCCCAGTCGGCACCGATGGCCAGGACGCTGGCGATGTCGAACGCGCTGACGATCTTGCCGCTGGCGCCGAGCTTGATCTTGTCCCGCAGGTTCAAGCCCACCAGGGTGTTGTGCACGAACAACAAGCCTTCACGCAGCGGCACGCCGATGTGGTCGGTGAACTCCACCGGCGCGGCGCCGGTGCCGCCTTCCTTGCCGTCCACCACGATAAAGTCCGGGAGGATGCCGGTTTCGAGCATGGCCTTGGCGATGCCCATGAATTCCCACGGGTGGCCCAGGCAGAACTTGAAGCCCACCGGTTTGCCGCCCGACAGTTCACGCAGCTGGGCGATGAAGTGCATCATTTCGATAGGAGTGGAAAACGCGCTGTGGCGCGACGGCGAGATGCAGTCCTCGCCCATCATGATGCCGCGGGTGTCGGCGATTTCCTGGGTGACCTTGTGCTTGGGCAGGATCCCGCCGTGGCCCGGTTTGGCGCCCTGGCTCATCTTGATTTCGATCATCCGCACTTGCGGGTTCTGCGCCTGCACGGCGAAGCGTTCCGGGTCGAAAAGGCCGGCGCTGGTGCGGCAGCCGAAGTAGCCGCTGCCGAGCTCCCAGGTCAGGTCGCCGCCGTTTTCCCGGTGATAGGGGCTGATGCTGCCTTCACCGGTGTCATGGGCGAAGTTGCCGAGCTTGGCCCCCTGGTTGAGCGCGCGAATCGCGTTGGCGCTCAGCGAACCGAAGCTCATGGCCGAGATGTTGAACACCGAGGCCGAGTAGGGCTGCTTGCATTGCGGGCCGCCGACGATCACGCGAAACGCGCTGGGGTCGCTCAGTGGCGCGGGGCGCATGGAGTGGCCGATAAACTCAAAGCCCGACTGGTACACGTCGATCAGCGTGCCGAAGGGTTTGTCGGCACTTTCATTCTTGGCGCGGGAATAGACCAGCGAGCGCTGGGCCCGGGAGAAGGGCAGGGCGTCGCTGTCGGATTCCAGCAGGTACTGGCGGATTTCCGGACGGATGCCTTCCACCAGGTAACGGATATTGCCCAGGATCGGGTAGTTGCGGCGCACCGCGTGGGGGCTTTGCAGCAGGTCGAAAATGCCGATCAGGCTAAGGATGCCGGTGACCACGGCGATCGGCCACAGCCATTCGTGTTCGATAAACGGCATGCTGGCGAGGGTGAAAATGACGCAGACGGCAAAGAACGCGTAACGGCTTAGTAACGACAGGCTCATACGGTTTTCCTTAGGTTCCACTCATCAGTAATACGATTTTCAGGCGTTTTGCGCCTGCAGAAAAATCGAGAACAGCTCCGACTGGGATTTGATCCCTAGCTTGCTGTACATGTGTTTCTTATGGACTTTCACGGTTTCAACAGAGATTTCCAGCTTACGAGCGATTTCCTTGCTGGAGCAACCACTGAGCATCAAACGGCCCACATCCAGCTCCCGCGCGGTGAGTTGCGCGCCCCAGCCATCGTTGTGGATCGGCTGCTCCGGAGCGCTCACCTGGTTGAGTTCATGGGGCAGGCGCTGGCGCAGCAAGCCCAGTACCCACGGTTGAATCAGCGACAGCAGGGCAATCTGCTGTGGGTCAAAGCGCTGTTTGGAGCCCAGGGAAAGGCACAGGGTTCGCCCGTCCGGTTGCTGGCAGTTGAACTGGATTTCATCGGCCACCACGTTCAGCCGGAAGTAGCGCTGGTAATACTCGGTCAGCTCGAAATGCTCCGGGGCCACTTCGGCCAGGCGAAACAGTCCGGTGCGCGAGTGTTCGCGGCTGGCGATGTAGAAGGGATCGAGCAGGTATAAACCGTTGAGGTAATCCTGGAACAGATGGTCGGGTTCGCCGTCCTGGCCCGGGCATTCGGCGAACACCAGGGGTTTGTGCTCGCTGCTGAACAGCAACACCACCCAACTGTCGAACGGCACATATTGGTCGAGCAACCGGACCAGCTGCGTCCAGAAATTCGGCTGGTCCAGGGCGTCTATCATCTGCCCCACCGAACGGTGCCAGGCGATGTCTTCCAGCGACAATGTCATGCATCTACCCCCATAGGGTTAACCCGGCTGCGTGATTTCCCGAGTGTTCGCGGCTGCGCATACTGCGCCACAGATAAAGAACAAGGAATAACCATGAAGGTCGAATTTGCCCAGCTGGCAGGCCGCGATAACGGCACAGCTTACAACCTTGAGCGCGCGTTGGCGGCAATTGCTGCGTGTGCGGCGGATACCCAATTGGTCGTATTCCCGGAAACCCACCTGATGGGCTTCCCGACCGCCGGCACCGTGGCCGAGGTGGCCGAGCCGGTGTACGGCCCGACCGTGCAGGCGATTATCCAGGCCGCCCGTGCGCGCAATGTCGCCGTGGTGATCGGCATGGCCGAGAGCGACGCGGGCCAATTCTATAACACCACCTTGATGATCACCCCGGACGGCATCGCCCTGCGCTATCGCAAGACCCACCTGTGGGCCTCGGACCGCGGCGTCTTCACCCCGGGTGACCGCTACGCCACCTGCGTGTGGAACGGCGTGCGAGTCGGCCTGTTGATCTGCTACGACATCGAATTCCCGGAAACCGCCCGGGCCCTGGCGCAGTTGGGGGCTGAAGTGTTGATCGTCACCAACGGCAACATGGACCCGTACGGCCCCACCCACCGCACCGCGATCATGGCCCGCGCCCAGGAAAACCAGGCGTTCGCGCTGATGGTCAACCGGGTGGAAGAGGGCGATGACGGCCTGATGTTCGCCGGTGGCAGTGCGCTGGTCGACCCGTTCGGCAGCTTGCTGTTTGAAGCCGGGCGCGGGGAAGGGCAGTTCAGGGTTGAACTGGACCTGGGGCAACTGGCGGCGGCGCGACAGGACTATCGCTACCTGGATGACCAGCGCTTGAAATTGCCGGGGGAGGTGATTGAGCGCGAGGACGGGACGCGGGAATTGTTGATCCCCAAACCCTGACACGGGTCTCGTGGCAAGGATGCTGTTGTGGCGAGGGAGCTTGCTCCCGCTGGGGCGCGAAGCGGCCCCAAGATTTTTGGGTCTGCTGCGCAGCCCGGCGGGAGCAAGCTCCCTCGCCACAAGAGGCGTTATCGCCACAAAAGTTGCACCCAGTCAAAAAGCTGCTTCAACCATAAAAATTATTGCGTTCGCTGCACCGACTTCAGTTCTGCCATAAATCTAATAATTGCGCGGAGAATCGCTCATGGCTCGTTTGCAACGCACCCTGTCGTTAGGGTCGGTGGTGCTGTTTGGCATCGCCTATATGACACCGATCATTGTCCTGGGCACCTTCGGTATCCTGGCGCAATCCACCGCCGGCATGGTCCCGGCCGCTTACCTGGCCGCCCTGGTGGCGATGTTCTTCACCGCCATGAGCTACGGCCGCATGGCCTCCGCGTTCCCGGTGGCCGGGTCCGCCTACAGCTATGTGCGCAAGGCCATCAGCCCCAAGCTGGGGTTTATCGCCGGTTGGGCGGTGTTGCTCGACTACCTGTTCCTGCCCATGGCCATCTGGCTGATCGGCGCGGCCTACCTGCATTCGGCCTTCCCGGCCGTGCCGCAATGGGTCTGGGTACTGGCGTTTATCGGGGTCACCAGTGTGATCAACATCATCGGCCTGAAACTCGCCAACGGCATCAACGCCTTGCTGATGCTGGTGCAGTTCCTGGTGCTGGTCGCCTTCGTCGCGCTGTGCATCCACTACATCGGCGGTGATGCGAGCAAGCCGCTGTGGACCATCACCCCGTTCTTCAACGGCCAGATGCAAATGCCGTTGATCATGAGCGGCGCGGCAATCGCCTGCTATTCGTTCCTGGGCTTTGACGCGGTCAGCACCCTGACCGAAGAAACCCGCGACCCGCGCCGCACGATTCCCCGGGCGATCATGCTGATCACCCTGATCGGCGGGCTGATCTTCGTCGGTGTGTCGTACTTCGTGCAGATCGCCCACCCATCGTTCGAGTTCACCGACGTGGATTCTGCCGCTTACGAGATTGCCCGCAACATTGGCGGCGACCTGTTTGTGTCGATCTTCCTGATCGGCCTGATCGTCGGCCAGTTCGCCTCGGGGCTGTCGGCGCAGGCTAGCGGTTCGCGGTTGCTGTTTGCGATGGGGCGCGACGGGGTGTTGCCCAAGTCGTTCTTCGGTACTTTGCACGCGCGCTTCGGTACGCCGGTCAACAGCATCCTGCTGTGTGCGGTGGTTGCGTTACTGGCGTTGAGACTGGACGTCACCACCTCCACCTCGTTCATCAACTTCGGTGCGTTCCTGGCTTTCAGCCTGGTGAACCTGTCGGTGATCTTCCACTACTGGATCGGTGCCAAGCAGCGCGGTTTGCGGGAGTTGGTGCTGTTCCTGGTGTTCCCGACCATCGGCCTGGTGGCGGATTTGTGGTTGATGGTCAGCCTTGATCACCTGGCGATTTACCTGGGCCTGAGCTGGTTGGCGATTGGCCTGGTGTACCTGGGTTTCCTGACGCGGGGCTTCTCCCGGCAGCCCCCGGAAATGGACTTTCAGGAAGCCGCATAGAAGCTTGGGGTCTATTCTTATTGCAATCGGTTCTCGTTTGGGTGCATCATTTGTGTTACTGTATAACACTTGATGTTCACCCAGACGCCCCGGAGGCCTTATGAAACCTGGTATCCACCCCGACTACCGCACCGTGTTGTTCCATGACACCGCCGCCGACGTTTTCTTCCTGATCGGTTCCACCGTGGAAACCGACCGTACGCAGCAACACAGCGACGGCAATACCTATCCCTACGTGCTCCTGGACGTGTCCAGCGCCTCGCACCCGGTGTACACCGGCCAACAGCGCAAGACCCAGTCCGAAGGCCGCATCGCCGGCTTCAACAAGCGGTTTGCGTCGTTTGGTTCGGCCGGTAAAACCGCCGAGGCGTGATGCATCGCGCGTTACCTCAGGGCCGCTTCATTCAATGAAGTGGCCCTTTTTTATGCCCACCTGACGAAGTGATGTCGCAAGGCCATCACTGCAAAGAAAAACCGACTAAACTGCTGGGTAATGGCCAGGAGGCTGTTACCTTGACCGTAGGACACGCACATCGACGCTATACGAGGTGCCCCATGGGAGAGTCAGTGACCTTCGCAAATCCCGACCGCCCGGTGGTGCTGTTGATTGACGCACACCCGGACGTGCTGGACCGCCTGACGCAGTTGCTGCGCCTGGAACCCTTTGAATTATGCCGCGCCACCGACGCCGCTCACGCGCTGGCGATTCTGGCGCAGCAACCCGTCGACCTGGTGATGAGCGCCGCGCGCCTGCCGGACATGGACGGCGCCACCCTGCTTGCGCAGATCCACCATGATTACCCGCACACCGTGCGCATCCTGCTGACCGGTGAAACCGACCTGACGCTGATCATCAAGGCCATCAACGAAGGGCAGATCTACCGCTACCTGAGCAAACCCTGGAAAGACGAAGAACTGCTGCTGGCGTTGCGGCAATCCCTGGCCCATCAACACTCCGAGCGTGAGCGCCTGCGCCTGGAGCAATTGACCCGCCAGCAGAACGACGAACTCAAGCAACTCAACGCCAGCCTGGAAAAACGCGTGGCCTCACGCACCAGCGAGCTGCAGCAAACCGCTGACATGCTCGACCTGGCCTACGAAGAACTCAAACACAGCTACGCCACCGGCACCGAAGTGTTCTCGCTGCTGGCCAACCTGCGCTTGCCCCGAGCCAAGCAAACCAACCGGCAGATCATCGAGCTGGTGCGCACCTGGTGCCACGGCCGCGGCCTGGATGAGGCCAGCAATCGCGACCTGACCATGGCCGCCGCGCTCTACAACATCGGCAAGTTGAGTTGGAGCGACAACATGATGGTCTCTCCCAGCGACCTGCTGCACAGCACCTACCGTGAGCGGTACCGGGCGTATCCGGCCCAGAGCGAATCGTTGCTGATGACCCTGGAACCGATGAAAGACGCGGCACGCTTGATCCGCCATCACCAGGAACGCTGGGACGGCAGCGGCTTTCCCGACCACCTCAAGGGCGAAGCAATACCTGTAGGTTCGCGCCTGTTGAAACTGGCGGTGGACTTCATCGAATTGCAACGCGGCTTGATCCTTGAGCGGCAGATGAACAGCGACGAAGCGCTGCTCTACATCCGCAAATACGCCGGGCGCCTTTACGACCCGGACATGGTCGAGGACTTCGTCCAGGCCTGCGCCGCGTTCCTCAGCGACGTGACCCTGGGCGACCCGTCGGTGAAGGTCCTGACCACCCGCGAACTGGCCGAAGGCATGGTGCTGGCGCGCAACCTCAACGCCGACAACGGCATGCTGCTGCTCAACGCCGGCAAGGTGTTGAACCTGCCGCTGGTGGACAAGCTGATTGCGTTCGAGGCCATGGAAGGGGCGAAGTACAGCGTGTTCATCAAGGAGCCGGATGAGGCACTGCTTTCGGGGTGAGACCGGTTCATGGGATCCTTGCGCCTTTGTATTCAAGGCGACCTTTTCATGACCTCCACCATTCGCATCGCCGCCGCCCTGCTGATCGGCAGCGACGGCCAGACCCTGCTGGTACGCAAGCGCGGCACCCAGGCCTTCATGCAGCCGGGCGGCAAGATCGATGCCGGCGAGCAACCCGCAGAGGCTTTGGCCCGTGAGCTGCACGAAGAACTGGGCCTGCGAGTTGATCCGGCGGCGGCTGTGTACCTTGGGCAGTTCTCGGCGCCGGCGGCGAATGAGCCGGGGTTTGTGGTGCAGGCCGATTTGTTCCAGGTGCACATCGACGTGGCGGTGATGCCGGCTGCCGAGATTGAAGAGGTTTGCTGGATCGACCCGGCTGGCGACGGTGGTTTGCAGCTTGCGCCGCTGACTCGGGATTTGATTCTGCCGTTCTACCGCGCGTCGCTGATCCCTGCCTGACCTTGTGGCGAGGGAGCTTGCTCCCGCTGGGGCGCGAAGCGGCCCCAGGATTTTTGGGTCTGCTGCGCAGCCCAGCGGGAGCAAGCTCCCTCGCCACAGGTAGCCGCTACAGGTCAGCGTACGGCGCTGACCCCGTCCAGGGTCGAAAACGAAGTGTCCTTGGCCGTCAGCAGAAAATCACGCATGTAGGGCGCGTCCAGCATGTCGGCGCGAATCCCGGCGTACAGCGTGGCAAACAAACCTTTCTCCCCCAGCCGCTTGGCCTTCACATACCCCCGGGAGCTGTATTCATGCAGCGCCCAATGGGGCATGCCGCACACGCCGCGACCGCTGGCCACCAACTGCATCATCATCACCGTCAGTTCCGAGGTGCGCACCTGGGCCGGTTCTACATCCGCCGGTTCCAGGAAGCGGGTGAAGATGTCCAGGCGATCCCGCTCCACCGGGTAGGTGATCAGGGTTTCGCTGATCAGGTCTTCGGGCACGATGTACGGCTTGTTCGCCAGCGGGTGCTGGTTGGCCACGGCGAGCATGGCTTCGTAGGTGAACAGCGGTACATAGGTGATGCCGGGCAGCTCCAGCGGATCCGAGGTCACCACCAGGTCCAGGTCGCCACGGGCCAGGGCCGGCAGCGGCGCGAAGGCGAAGCCGGAGGCCAGGTCCAGCTCGACTTCCGGCCAGGCATCGCGGAACTGGTCGATGGTCGGCATCAACCACTGGAAGCAACTGTGGCACTCGATGGCCATGTGCAAACGCCCGGCCGTGCCGCCGGCCAGGCGCGCGATGTCGCGTTCGGCACCGCGCAGCAAGGGCAGGGTGGCGTCCGCCAGTTGCAGCAGGCGCAGGCCGGCGCTGGTGAAGCGCAGCGGCTTGGTCTTGCGCACGAATAACTGCATGCCCATGCGCTCTTCCAGTTCCTTGAACTGGTGGGAGAGTGCTGATTGCGTCAGGTGCAGGCGCTCAGCGGCCTCCACCAGGCTGTCGGCTTCGCGCAAGGCGTGCAGGGTCTTGAGATGGCGGATTTCGAGCACGGGGTCTCCATGAATATAACTTGTGACAAATTCGGATCGGTTGAGTTTGTCTCATGTTGATAGGCCTGTCGACCGTCGTGCTCAAGTCCCGCCGTCTTCACACCCCGGCAAAGTGCCGGGTGGCCAGCGCTCGCCCGATATTGCCGCGCCAGATAGGATCTACCGTGGCCCCGGCTTGCGCCTGGGCGACTTGCCATTGCAGGCCCAGGTTGCGCTGCTCGGGAATCTTCAAGTGGGCCTTGATGAACTCGTCTAACTGCGCCCCGGCCTTGTCGTAATGAAAGTGCGCGTACCACAGGGTGGCGGGCGGCGTTTGTGTCAGGTCCTGAATCACGTATTCCTGAAGAAAATCCGCCCGTCCTTTCTTGCCTTCATTGAGGTTGCGGGCCGGTTCGCCCTTGCGAATCTCCACCACCCGTTGTTCGCGAAGGTAGTCCAGATAACCTTCGGTAGGGGTTTTGCTGGCGAGGGTCTGGCGGATTCGCAGGTTGCGGCCCTTGATGGTCAGCTCCGCGGCCTTGGCCCGCAGCTGGCGCACGAGGTCCTCGGTGGGGTCCAGGCGTTCCAGGCGATTGGCCCGCAGGTTCAACTCGGCCGCTTCACTGACCAGCAGGTGCTCCAGGTCCACCGGCAGCATTTTTTGCTCGGTGTAGGCGATGGCGCGGCTTTCGTACTGCGCGACGTTGTCGAGGCGAGCCCTGGCTTCGCTTACCACGAACGGCTTGACGTTGGACTCCGGAGGCGCAGGTTCCGAGGCAGCACTGTCCTTGAGTCGGGATTTGCCGCCGGGGCCCTTCACCCAGGTCTCGACGCGCCCGCTGGCGCTCTCAACCCGGTAAGTGGTGGCCTGGGTTTGCGGGTCGATGCTCTCGGTGCCCACCAGGGAAATATTGTCCTCGGTGTCGAATACCCGCCGCACAGGTTGCCCGGCCGGTGGGCGGCTTGCCGGCGACTCCTTGATGGCCCGGCGGGCGAGTTCGATCATCTGGTCAATGTCGACGAAAAACGCACTGAGTTGCGCTTGGTCGAAATGCTGCGGGTAACCGAGGTTCCAGGTGCGGATGGTCAGCCGGAATTGTTCATAGGCCTGTATGCAGTCTTCCAGCACCTTGCGCCGCTGTGTGATGTTGGCGCTGGCGTTGGGCAGTTCAAAATGCGAAGCCCATGCCCGGTTGACTTTGGCGTAGCTTTCCCGGGCCTGGGCCCGCAAGTAGAACCAAGACAGCTCGGCAACTTCGGGGTAAGTCTCAAGGGTATCGAAGCGGTGTAACAATTTCAGGTGCGTGCGGTAGCTGTCATTGAGCGTACGTCGGAATTGCTCCAGCATCGGGCTTAGCCGGGTACGGTGTGCGGCATCGGTAACCTGATCGAACCAGCGGTTGAACTGGGAAAAGTCGGCATCGATCCGGTCCAAGTCACGCAGAATCTCGCTGCTGATTCTTTTACGCTGCCGCAGGATCTCCAGCATGGCGGGAACGATTGCCAAGGTGTCGAAAACCTCGGGGGAGATAGCGGTCATGTTATGGGTTCCAAGCTCCAGGATCCGTGCCTCGATCTGCTTGAAGTGATAGCGCGCCCGGTTCAGGGTGGTCAGGGTCAGGCGCGCCGCGTTGCGGCTCATGTCCTCTCTGATCGCGCGCTGGCGGTTGCCGCTGGTAAAGGGCGCGAACTCTGTCAGTTCCTGATACTGGCGGCTGTACAGTTCGATGTCCTGCTCGAAGGATCTGCGGATCGCCGGGCCTGCGCTGTCGGTGCGGGCCATCAGTTCTTCGGTTCGGTTAATGGAGAGCGCAATCAGGTCTTCGCGGCTGTTGATACTGTTGGCCAGCGCCTGTTGGCGGCGCAGGGCGCGGTCGGTCCACCAGCGTGGCAAGTAATCACGGATCGACTGGGGCCAGATCGGATCAAGCACTTCGGCCATATGCCCGAGCACGCTGCCGCCACCCGCCAGGCCGCCCTTGAATGCGCTGCCGTAGACGCCGTAGTGAGTGTCCCATTCGCCGTTTTCATCCAGGGCAATCGGCTGCTTGTAGGTTTTGCTGCGGGTCGGGCTCAGGCGCCAGTCCAGGGGATCGCCGGCCAGCTCAACCTGATAGATGCGTCCGCGCCGCACGATGAAGTCGCCTTCGGTATGCCGGTACACGTTGCGATAAAAACCGTGGGTTTGAGGGTGCAGCCCGGACAGCGAGATCACTCCTTCATATTCATAACCGGCGAAACGCTGTGCCGCCCGCCGAGCCTGGGTGACCGAGGGCAGGTGCAGGCTGGCGGCGCTGCTGGCCAGATGGCGCAATTGACGCTGGCGCGTGGCGGCGCGGGCGTTGACCGGCAGGGCGAGGCTGCCCGGCAGAATATCCATGGCGCAGTCGATCAGCGACAACAGCACCGCCTCGACCTCGGCCAGGCCATGGCCGACGTTCCCGCGCAGGAACGCAGCAGTGGCCAGGTTGGCACTGGACCAGGCGTCATACAACGCGACGACCGAACCCACGAAAGGCACCAGCCCCAGGGCGATTTTCAGGTAGTTGAAGATCAGCCCGGCGCGCAGCGCATTCTGCTCCAGCAACAAGGCCGCGTTGGAGCGCGAGGTCGCGCGATGCGCTTCTATGACGCGGCCCATATGGGCGTTCAGCAAATGGGCGGCCAGCGATGTGGTGGCCGGCCACGGGGTTCCGACGGCAAAGACCGGATCAAAATTCCGTTGCTGGGCCTGGGCGATCCGGGCGAGGTGGGCGGCGGTGTCGCCCTTGATGGCCAGGCCGGCCAGGTAGGCGCTCATGCCGCTGACCAGGCTGAGGTCGTAGAGCGCCTTGCGGGCCAGTTCCAGGCTCGCGTAGCGCCGCAGATCCTGGTTGTCCGGGCTGTTTGGCAGGTACAGCAGGGTTGTGCCGGAGATTTGTTCCTGGATGAAGGTGACCCCTGACAGGGTGGTCGGACCGAAGTCGGTATCTTCACCGCCCGCACTCAGGGTGGCCGGCAGCAGCACGATTTTCTTGTCTTCCACCTGCCAGGCATCCGCGTTGTCGGCGTCGATGGCGATGTTCAGCACCCGCAGATCGTTGTCGTCGAATCGCCCCAGGGCCCGCGCGCGTTTGCCTTGCAGCATGAGCATCAGGCGCAGCGGCTCGGTCAGGCATTCGCGACGGTGCTGCGTGGTGAAAGGCGCCGCCGCGGGATCACCGAGGAAGGTGCGGGTGATCAAGCTTTCGTAGGCCCCGGCGAGGTCGAGTTCCTTGACCAGGGTCTTCAGGTACTCCAGGGACAGGCCGGCGGTCAGCCGGGTGGTTTCAAGGGCATTGGGGCCGGTGACATCGAGCTTCATGTAGGTCAGGCGCTGGGCCAGCGTCGGGTCGATGTTTTGCTGGGCCAGTTGCAACAATGACAGGGTGCTGCGGCGGGTACTGGGCACCGTCACATACTTGAACGGTGTACCCGGGCCCGCGTATTCGGACAGGTATTCGCGCTCCTGGCTGACCGTGTCGGGCAGGTCCAGTTGCACCGACCAGGTGTGTTCAAGCTGGAAGTCTTCGCGCAGGCGTTGGTCCAGGCGGCGCTGGCCGAAGTCGTCGAAGGGTTCCAGCTCGCGCTCGAGCAATTGCTGCGAGCGATGCAGGGCGCTGATCTGCGCGTGTATCAGGTGCTTGAGCGCCAGGCGTTCATCTGCCGGCAACTGGCTCAACTCCCCAGGCAATGACCCGGCCAGGGTGGTGCTGCGTTGTTGTTCGAGCAGTTGTCCGTACGCCAGTTCCCGCGCCGGGCACATCGGGGTTTGCAGGGTAAACAGGGTTTGCTCTTTGAGTTTGTCCAGGGCTTCGGTTCGCTCCTGGCCGAACGGAGGCACCGGGAAGAGGGAGATCAGCGCATACGCCTGTTGTTCGCTGGCGTACAGCTGCTGTTGCAACGAGTATTCAATCGGGTCGCCGGTCAGCGGCGACAATTGCAGGGTGACGTCCTGCGCTTCGCTCGACAGCTTGAACAGCGAGTGTTCCAGGGCTTGGCGGGATTCGAAACGCTGCAGGCCCCCTGCATTGCCGGGCCAGTACAGCAACAGGCTGTGGGGCGCCGAAGAGGTCAGCGCGCTGGTCTGGGTGATGAGCAACAGGCCTGTCAGCTCCTCGGAACCTTCCCTTGGGTCACGGCTGGAGAGGATCAGGCGGGTCACCGCGACAGCCGGGCGGCGTTCCGGGGCCGCGGGGTGTTCCGTGACGGCCAGGAGCAGGCCGTGTTCTTCATCGCTGATCTGCTGGAGCGCATGCTGGATGGCGCCCTCGGCGCGCAGGGCGGCGAGCCGCGCCTGGTAGAGCGCGTCATAGTCCGGATTGGGTTTTTGCCTCAGCTCAAGTTGATCGAAGGCGGCTTTTTTTGCCAGCAGGCCGCTGGCGGCATCATTGCCGGCCTGCTCTGCGTCTTTCAGCGCTTGCATCAAACCCTTCAACTGCGCCAGCCGGGCGGTTTGCTCAGGGCCATCGCCCAGGAAGCGCTCCAGTGCGCTGCGTTGCAGCCTGATCGCGGCCCAGCGTTGGCCCAGGGCAATGTCGGCGCTGAGATGGCCGAAGGGCAGGGCAGGAGGCAGGTCGTCAGCGTCCGGGCCGGGCGTATCTGCCGGTTGATGCGGTGCGATAAGCATCGGGATTTTCCGGCGCTGGCTGTCCAGGCGGTCGGCATCATCCAGGGCATGGCTGGCGTAACGGGCCAGGTCACTGCCATTGCGATGACGGTTGCGCAGGCTTTCCAGCTGAGCCGCGTGCAGGTGCGACAGCAGGTCCAGAATGCCGTGCTCCAGGGGTTCGGTGCGCGAGCTGTATTCGACGGTGACAGCGTCAGCCGCGACGTCCGGCGGGATCAGTTGCTGATGCGCTGCGACCAGCCACTGCTCCATGTCGCTGCGTTGGCTGAAGACCATCACGCCGGGTTGCCGGCAGGGCAAGTACAGGGTTTGTGTCAACAGCGGCTCCTGGCCCACGGAGATGACCCAGGCACCAGGCAATTTGACCTTGCTCAAGTCGGGCAGCAGCAACGCCAGCTGGCAGGTCTCGACGGGGCGTATGCCATTGGGGGTGGTGACCGGGTTGAGCACTGTCTGCAACGAGATCAGTTGTTGGGCACCCAGTCTTCCCTGGGCATAGGCCGATTGCCCGCAGGCCTCGAAATGCTGGCAGTACAGTTGTGCCGCCCGCTCGCGACGGGACAACGGCGTACCCGGCGCCCGGGTACTCCAATAGTTTTCCCAGCGGGCGCTGAGCAGTTTCCCCAGGCCCAGTGCCTGGAGCCGCTTGAGCAATTGCACGGGCGTGAGGGCTGACAGGCGGTGGGACGCCAGGCCGACCACGGTGCTGCGGGCATCCAGGGTGGGGGAGATGTCTGGAAACTGGCAGATAAATCCCCAGGCATCCACCAGGCTGACGAAGTGCTCGTCGTGATCTTCGGTCTTGAGAAAACCCAGGCCGACCGGTGCGGTGCCCAGTTGCCAATGCTCTGTGAGCAGTTGTTCGATGGAGTCACGTACGCCGGGTGCCTGGGCAATCAGTTGATGCAGCTCCTGTTGGCTTTCGCGCCAGCGCGCTGAGGCTTGCAGGGACAGGCTCTGGTCCTGGAGGCGGGCCTGGCCTGGAAGCGACGGTGAGGCGAAGTCGCTCAGGGTGGCAGACGGGGGAAGTAGGGTGAGGTCACTCATGATGGTGTGTTCATGCTCTGGTGAGACCGGGCTTGCCGGTGAATGCACCATTAAAAAGGCGGGGCCAGGGCGTGAGGTGATAGATAGATACGCGGATGACCGTTGGGCGCCCTTCATCAAACTGTCACTGAACTGTGGCAGCGCGCTTGTACAAAGTTCATCAGACTCGCGCTCTACTGGGGTTCTGCGTTTCGGTGTTTTTCATGCGCGTGTTGTTTTTCATGGCCGCTCTGTTATTCGGCCTGCCGTCCTTTGCGGCTTCTCGATGTGATGTGAATGTCCCGACTGAACGGGTTGATCTGGACCAGGTGAGCCTGGCCTACCAGAGCATTGGTCGTGCCTCCGACCCGGCCTTGCTGCTGGTGATGGGCCTGGGCGGGCAGTTGATCCACTGGCCGGACGAAGTGGTGGTAGCCCTGTGTGAGCAGGGCTTTCGGGTGATTCGTTATGACAACCGTGATGTCGGGCTGTCCACCTGGCGCCAGGCACCGGCCAGCGCCAACCTGACCTTCGAAGTGCTGCGCTACAAGCTCGGCCTGCCGGTGGCGGCGCCCTACACCCTGACCGACATGGCGGACGACGCACTGGGCTTGATGGACGGCTTGCACATCCAACAATTCCACGTGCTGGGCGCGAGCATGGGCGGCATGATCGCCCAGCACCTGGCGGCCATGGCGCCGCAACGGGTGGAAAGCCTGACGCTGATCATGACCAGCTCCGGCGCCGAAGGCCTGCCGGCACCGAGTGCGGCGCTGGTGCAACTGTTGTCGCGCCGCAGCGCGCCCAATCGTGAAGTGGCCCTGGAACAACAGGCCGACCTGCTGGCGGCGCTGGGCAGTCCTTATGTGAAGGATGATCGCAAGGTGCTGTTGCAGCAGGCGGCGCAGTCGTACGACCGGGCGTTCAACCCTGACGGTGTGAAGCGCCAGATCATGGCGATCCTTGCCGAACCGAGCCGAGTGCCGTTGCTCAATCAACTGCGGGTGCCGACGCTGGTGGTGCATGGCACGGCCGATCCGTTGTTGCCGGTGATGCATGGAGTGCACCTGGCGGCGCATATCCAGGGCAGCCAGTTGCGGCTGATTCCGGGGCTGGCCCATCGTTTCCAGGAGGCGTTCAAGGCGCCGTTGCTGGCGGCGGTCTTGCCCTACTTGCAGGAGCATCGGCAGGATGCGGCGCATTGGGCGCAGATCGACCCGGTGGTGCCTGCGAAGGTTTTGTAAGGGCTTGACGGGGTGTATCGTGGGACCTTTCCGGCGTTTAATGCCAGCGAGGTTGCCTAGTCATGAGTACTCCCCTGAAAATCGATTTCGTCAGCGACGTGTCGTGTCCCTGGTGCATCATTGGCCTGCGTGGCTTGACCGAGGCCCTGGACCAACTGGGTCCGGAGGTGCAGGCCGAGATTCATTTCCAGCCGTTTGAGCTGAACCCCAACATGGCTGCCGAAGGGCAGAACATTACCGAGCACATCACTGAAAAGTACGGTTCCACGGCTGAGCAGTCCCAGGCTAACCGGGCGCGGATTCGTGATATGGGTGCGGAGTTGGGGTTTGCGTTTCGTACCGACGGGCAGAGTCGTATCTACAACACATTTGATGCGCATCGTCTGTTGCATTGGGCGGGGATTGAGGGGTTGCAGTACAACCTCAAGGAAGCATTGTTCAAGGCGTATTTCACTGACCAGCAGGATCCGTCTGATCACGGGACGTTGGCGGGGATTGCCGGGGGTGTTGGGCTGGATCGTGTGCGGGCAGAGGAAATTCTGGCTTCGGACGAATATGCCGCCGAGGTGCGGGAGCAGGAGCAGTTGTGGGTATCTCGCGGGGTGACTTCTGTGCCTACCATCGTGTTCAACGACCAGTATGCGGTGAGTGGTGGGCAGCCGGCTGAGGCGTTTGTCGGGGCGATTCGGCAGATTATCAGTGAGGCCAAGGGCTGAATGGGGCTGTCAGATAAAAATCAAAAGCAGCCGACCTGAGTGTTAGAAGCAAACGCAGAGCCGCTTTATGTGGGAGCGGGCTTGCTCGCGAAGAACCAGAGGGCGCCGCGTTGAATCAGGATGCCCGAGTCATCGTTAACGACCTTCGCGAGCAAGCCCGCTCCCACATTTGGAGCGTGCCCGCCTTTGATTTTGCTGTTGCTTCAATCAAACTTATAGCTGATGGCCGTCTGCACCTGCCCCTGATTCACATCCCCGGTCTCCTTGACGATGCTGCTATTGGCCGCTGACCCCACCAGGTGTATCCAACTGGCACTGGTCAACAGCGACCACTTCGCATCCAAAGGAAACTCAAAACTCTGCGTCAACGTCAGGTTCTGAAACCCGGCACTGGCGTTATACGGCCGAAACCCGGAGGCCGCAGCCTCATTGGCATCCACCCCGAAAAACGTCTGCGCCTGGCGGGCATCGGCAAAGTGCGCCATCAGGCCGGTGCTGCCGATAATGCCGCTCCCCAACGGATAACCCAACTCGCCGCCGAGCTTGCCCACCACGCCGCTTTGATCACGCGCCCCGCCCACGGCCTGGCCCACCTGTGCATACACCCGCCAGAAATCAGCCGGAGCGTATTGGATGAAACCGCCGATCTCGGCCATGTCCGAAACATCGCGTAACCCACGCAACGAGCCATTGGCCGTGCGCCCCGGCAGGTAATTGATATAGGGCCCCGCGGTAAAACCGTTGGTATTGAGCGCACTCCAGGTCAGCCCATCGTCGGTACCCAGGCTGACACTCCCCCAATCCAGATCGAAATACGGGATCGGCCGCGTTTCGTAGCGGCTGCCCGTCGGATCATGGGGCTGATAGCTGACGCCTGCGCCGACCTCGCCGGTAATTCCGTCCGCCAGCGCAGCGCCGCAAATGCCCCACAGCCCCAGCAAACCGGTGAATACAGCAAAAGTAACCCTGAACATGGAGCCATTTCCTTTTGTGAACATGCGCGCATGAACGCGCAAACACCCGACCTTAGGCAAGCACTCATCTAGGTTGTAGCAAGCTACAAAAATTGTAGCCAGTTCCGACACAACCAAATGCAAATACCCGCCAAACCCTTTGAAAACAGGGGGTGCGAGCACTTGGCACAGTCCATGCTCTAGCACTCTGCAAGCGCAACAGCGCGCTCCTACTTCATAGGTAAATGCAGATGATCCACTGGCATATCGTGTGTGACTTCGACGGGACCATCACCCCTACCGACGTCATCGACAACGTCCTCCAACGCTTCGCCGGCCCCGAGTGGGAAACCATCGAGCAGGAATGGCTGGATGGGCACATCGGTTCGCGCGAATGCCTGAGCCGTCAACTGGCGCTGATCAAGGCGACCCCGGCCGAGTTGCTGGCGTATTTCGACAGCGTCGAGATCGACCCGGACTTCCCGGACTTCGTCGACCATGTCATGGGCCTGGGCGCTTCCATTGAAGTGGTCAGCGATGGCATCGAACAAGGCATCGCGCGGATTCTCTCGCGCAACTACGTGACCTTGCTGCCGATCCTCGCCAACCGCCTGCGCCAGGTCGACCAGAACAGCTGGCGCATCGACTTCCCGTATGCCAGCGACGCCTGCCGTGCCGCCTCCGGCAACTGCAAGTGCAAGTCCACGCCGCGCAACAAGCGCGTGCTGGTGATCGGCGACGGCAAGTCCGACATGTGCGTGGCCTCCACCGCCGACTTCGTCTTCGCCAAGGCCAGCCTGGCCGACTACTGCGAAGCCAACAACATCCCTTACGCGCGGTTCGACACCTTCGCCGAACTGCCGGCATTGCTGGCCAAGCTGCCTCAGGGCATCGCCGCCAACGCCACCTCCTTCAGCACCTCTTCCGACAATCAGGAACTCTTCCACCATGTCTGATATCCGCATCGCTACCGCAGAAGACCAGGTTCTTCTGGATAAAGAAGCCAAGTACTGCTCCTACGGCGACACCGTTCACTACATCGACCCGCCGCGCATTTTCAGCCGCTGCGAAGGCTCCTACGTGTGGGACACCGAAGACCAGGCTTACCTCGACCTGCAAATGTGGTACTCGGCCGTTAACTTCGGTTACGCCAACCCGCGCCTGAACAACGCGCTGAAACAGCAGATCGACACCCTCCCGCAAATCGCCAGCCAGTACCTGCACAAAGGCAAGATCGAGCTGTCGGAAATGATCGCAGTCGACGCCAAGAAAAAATTCGGCCTCGACGGTCGTGTGCACTTCAACGTGGGCGGTTCGCAGTCCATCGAAGACTCCCTGAAGGTGGTGCGTAACGCCACCAACGGCAAGAGCCTGATGTTCGCCTTCGAAGGCGGCTACCACGGCCGTACCCTTGGCGCTTCGTCGATCACTTCGAGCTACCGCTACCGTCGCCGCTACGGCCACTTCGGCGAGCGCGCCAACTTCATTCCGTTCCCGTACCACTTCCGCGGCCCTAAAGGCATGACCAAGGAAGAATACGGCAGCCACTGCGTGCAGCAGTTCGCCCGTCTGTTCGAAACCGAATACAACGGTGTGTGGGACCCGAAAGTCGGCCAGAGCGAATACGCCGCCTTCTACGTCGAGCCGATCCAGGGCACCGGCGGCTACGTGATCCCGCCGATGAACTTCTACAGCGAGCTCAAGCAGGTCCTCGACCAGCACGGCATCCTGATGGTCGTCGACGAAATCCAGATGGGCTTCTGGCGTACCGGCAAGCTGTGGTCGATCGAACACTTCGACGTCAAGCCGGACGTGATCGTCTTCGGCAAGGCATTGACCAACGGCCTGAACCCGCTGGGCGGCATCTGGGCCAAGGAAGAGTTGATCAACCCTAAGATCTTCCCGCCAGGCTCCACCCACTCCACCTTCGCGTCCAACCCGTTGGGCACCGCGGTAGGCCTGGAAATGTTCAAGATGACCAGCGAAGTCGACTACGGCGCGATGGTCATGGCCAAGGGCAAATACTTCCTGGCCGGCCTGCAAGAGCTGCAAAAGCGCTTCCCGATCATCGGCGACGTCGACGGCCTGGGCCTGGCACTGCGCTGCGAAATCTGCGGCCCGGACGGCTTCACTCCGGACAAGGCGACCCTGGACTACATGGTCGAGGAAGGCATGAAGGGCGACATGGTGGTTGACGGTCAGAAACTCGGCCTGATCCTCGACGTGGGCGGCTACTACAAGAACGTGATCACCCTGGCACCGTCGCTGGAAATCAGCTACCCGGAAATCGACCTGGGCCTGAAGCTGCTCGAGCAACTGCTTGTGCGAGCGACCAAACGGTGAGCAGCCACGAGATCGACCTCGGTGAAGGTGATGCCGGCTTCGTTCTCGGTAGCGGTCCGATTGGGATCTTGTTGATCCACGGCCTGACGGGCACCCCGACGGAACTCCGTCGGGTGGCCCAGGGGTTGGCCAAGGTCGGTAACTGCACGGTGTACGTGCCGACCCTGGCCGGCCACTGCGGGGACAACAGCGACCTGCAAGCCACCGGCTGGCAGGACTGGTACGAAGGCGTGCGCAAGACCTTCGTCGCGGTGAAACAGCGCCACGAGCAGGTGTTCGTCGGCGGCTTGTCGATGGGCGCGGTGATGTCGATGTACGTGGCGTCGCAGTTCCCCGGCCAGGTTGCCGGCTTGCTGATGTACTCCACGACGTTGAAGTACGACGGCTGGAGCATCAACAAGATGGCGTTCATCACGCCCTTGCTGATCCGTATTCCCTTCGGTGTGCGCCTGTTCCGCTTTACTGAAAAGCCGCCCTACGGCATCAAGAACGAGCGCCTGCGGGCGATCGTCGAGCGGCAGATGAAGGAAGGGGAGAGCAGCGAGGCGGGTCTCTTGACCATGGAGGGCGTCACGGTGCGCGAGTTGCACTGGATGAATGCCGTGGTGAAGAAGCTCATGCCATCGATCAAGACCCCGGCCCTGGTGCTGCATTCCATCGAGGATGACATCACCAGCCGTTGGAACGCCGATTACGTGGAACGCCATCTCGGCGGCCCCGTGACCAAGATCCTGCTGGACAACTGCTACCACATGATCACCGTCGACCTGCAATACCGTCGGGTGATCGAGTTGAGTGCCGAGTTTGTCGGGCAGCACGCACACGCCACAGAGGCACCTGAAGATTATCGACAGCTAGCTTGAACCCTAAGGATTTGACGTGATCACCGCCCAAGCCTTTTCGACCATTCGGGCCATCGAACGCAGTGCCTGGAACGACTGTTTTCCCGATGCCCTGGAGGATTGGGACTATTACGTGGCCGTGGAAAATGCCGCTATTGATGACTTTCAGTGGCGCTACCTCGCGGTGTTTGACGATGCAAGGCTGGTGGCGGTCGCACCGGCGTTCATCACGCGGTATCGCCTCGACACCACCGTGTCAGGCGTAGGCAAGCGCTTTACCGAGCGCCTGGAGCGACTGTGGCCGGGTGTTTTGAAGCTGGGCCTGTATGCCATCGGCTCGCCGGTGGCGGAGCAGTGCAATGCGGGCATCGCCAGTCATGTTGCCGAATCCGGGCGCGAGGCGTTGCTTGCGCAGTTACTCGCCGCCGCACGCCGGGATGCCGATGCGTTCGGCGTCGGGCTGGTGGCGGTCAAGGATGCACCGACCAGGGACGAAGGCTGGTCAAACAGCTGCCTTGGCGCGGGTTTCCAGAGCATGCCCAGCCTGCCAACGGCCTTGTTGCCGATCCCTTTTGGTTCAGTGGACGCCTACCTCGGTTCCCTGGACAAAGCCACCCGCAAGGACCTGCGCCGCAAACTGCGTGCGCCGGGGCCGCGTGTCGAGTGGCGACGCAACATCGACGACGTACTGCCGCGCATCATGGCGCTGTATGAGGCCACCCTGGAACGCTCCGACCTGCAGTTCGAGCGACTGCCGGCAGGCTATTTCACCGGTATCCTTGAACAGCTGCAGGAACGTGCGGTCTGTGTGCTTTATTGGGTGGACGAGCAACTGGTGGCGTTCAACCTGATCCTGTTGAACCAGGATCGCCTGATTGACAAGTTTTTCGGCGAAGACAGTGACTACAGTCGCGAATACAGCCTGGCGGTGCGCAGTTGGTTAACCAACATCGACTACTGTATTCGCAACGATATTGCGTTATATGAATGTGGTCAGGCCGGCTATGCCAGCAAGTTGCTGCTGGGCTGCGAGTTCCAGGGCAACAGCATGTTTTTCCGCCACCGTAACTGGCTGGTCAACCGTGCGCTGTTCGTTGCAAAAGTGTTTCTCCGACCGGATCGATCCGACCCTGCCATGGCTGCTGCGATAAGCGAAACCTGATGATCAACAAGACCCGCCAAAAAGCCCGCCCCTTTGCCATTTCGCGTTGGAGCGTCCAGCGCAAGCTGGTGTTGGCGTTCTGGCTGGTGACGGTGATCCCGACGATGATCGCGGCGGAGCTGGCCGCGACGACGCTGTCGCAGATCTTCGACAGTAACGTGCGTATCTGGCTGCAGGAGTCGACCAAGATCGTCAAGGACGAGATCGGCGACATCCTCCACGACAACGCCCGGGTCGCCCAACTGTTCCTGCGCTATACCAAGCCGCCGTCGTCACGCCAGGCCGAGAAACACGACAAGCTGACCGCTGATATTGCCGCCGCCACCGACATCGACGTGGTCGCGCTGATCCGCAGCAGTGACCACAAAATCGTGTTTACAACCGCCGCCGACGACATCGTCAAGCAAATAAACCTGGCCAGTAATGCGGTGTTGCAGACGGTCGAAGTGGGTGGCGTGACCACCGGGGTTGTGGTGTCCACCTTCGAGACCAGCGAGGACGGCGTCGATTATCAACTGCTGGTGGCCACTTATCTGGACAGCAGTTTCCTGACCAGCGTGGCCGATGTGCATTCCCTCGACCTGCGCTTGTACCTGGCCAACCCCAGCGGGTTTTCGGAGATTTTCTCCACCCAGCGCTTTGTCGATCACCCCGCGCGGATTCCTTCGAGTATCGAATCTGCGCTGCGCAGCACCAAGCAGCCCAGCGAACAGTTCACCAACAACTACAGCGGTTTGTACTGGCCGATCTTCAACGATGCCGGCGAGCTGCAAGGGGTGATCTTCAGTGGCTTGCTGCGCCATACCAGCCTGGTGGGCCTGGTGAACCAGAGCAATCTGTTCGTGTTGATCTTCCTGCTCAGCTCGGCGTTGTCCCTTGGTGCGGGCATGCTGGTGTCCCAGCGCCTGACCCGGCCATTGCGCGATCTGTCCGAAGGCGTCAGCGCGGTGATCTCGGGTAACTATCAGCATCGTGTGGCGGTCAGCGGCGGCGACGAGCTGGCGCAACTGAGCAGCACCTTCAACCACATGACCGAGCGCCTCGGTGAGTTGCATCACCTGGAAGCGCAACTGCGCCGCCGCGACCGCCTGCATGCACTGGGCGAAGTCGCGATGGGCCTGGCCCACGAAATCCGCAACCCGCTGGGCATTATCAAGACGGCCACCCAGTTGCTGCATCGCCGCGCCGATTTGCCGGAAACCGACAAACGCCATCTCGAATACGTGATCAGCGAAGTCAGCCGGATCAACGACCTGATCACCGAATTCCTCGACTTCGCCAAACCCAGTGCGCCGCTGCGCACCGTGCAGGCGGCACGCCCGGTGGTGGAGGAGATCCTCGGCTTCTGCGGGCCTGAGCTTGCGACCCATAACATCGACGCGCAAATTGATGATGCGGCTCCCGGTGCGACGATTTATGCCGATGCCAAGCAGCTCAAGCAGGCGTGCCTGAACCTGATTCTCAACGCCATCGATGCGATGCCCGGAGGCGGGCGCCTGACCCTGGGCATCCACAGCGTGGGCGGCAACACGGTGATCAGCATCGGCGATACCGGCGAGGGCATTGCGCCGGACATGATCGAGCGGATCTTCACACCATTCGTCACCACCAAGGCCTCGGGTACGGGGTTGGGTCTGGCCAAAGTCTTCTCGATCATGGAAAGTCATGACGGCAGCATCGAATGTGTCAGCGAGACAGATGCCGGCGCCACCTTCAGCCTGTACATTCCGGCCCAGGGTGCAGACGACGGCGATGATGAGGATGGTGATGACGCATAACGTATTGGTAGTTGACGACGAACCCAAGCTCTGTGACTTGCTTTCGTCGGCCTTGAGCCAGAGCGGGATCCAGGTGTTTACCGCCGGCAACGGCCTGCACGCGCTCAAGGTGCTGGAGCAGGAAGACATCGACCTGGTGATCAGCGACTGGCGCATGCCCGGCATGGACGGGCCGGCGCTGCTGGCGGAAATCAAGGTGCGCTACCCGCAGTTGCCGGTGATCGTGATGACCGCCTACAGCACCGTGAAAAACGCGGTGCAGTCGATGCGCAACGGCGCCTACGACTATATCGCCAAGCCCTTCGATATCGACGAGCTGGACATCACGGTGGCGAAGGCCCTGCAGTTTCGCGACATCATGCGCGACAACGCGCGCATGCGTGCCGAGCTGGATGAACATGCGCAGTTCGACAGCCTGGTGGGTGACAGCCCGGCGTTCCGCCGCGTGCTGCACGCCGTGGACTCGGTGCGCGACAGCAACGCTACGGTGCTGCTGACGGGCGAAAGCGGCACCGGCAAGGAGATGGTCGCCCGCGCCATCCACAAGCACGGCAACCGCGCCGAAAAGCCGTTTGTGGCGGTCAACTGCGCGGCAATCCCCGAAGGTTTGCTGGAAAGCGAGATGTTCGGCCACCGCAAGGGCGCCTTTACCGGCGCGGTGGCGGACCGGGTCGGGCGCTTCATGCAGGCCGACAAGGGCACGTTGTTTCTCGATGAAGTGGGTGACATGCCGTTGGCGTTGCAGGCGAAAATCCTGCGGGCCTTGCAGGAGCGGGTGATCGAGCCGGTGGGTGACCCGCGCGAGCGCAAGGTGGATGTGCGAGTGATCGCTGCCACCAACAAGAACTTGCTGGATGCGGTGGCGAACAAAGAGTTTCGTGAAGACCTTTACTACCGCTTGAACGTATTTCCGATTCCGCTGCCGGCCTTGCGTGAGCGGGTGGAAGATATCGCGCCGCTGGCCCGGCACTTTGCCCAGACCTTGAGTGCCACGGCGGGCAAACGCATCACCGGTTTCAGCCCCGAGGCGTTGCAGGCCATGGCGGCGTATTCCTGGCCGGGCAATATTCGTGAGCTGCAGAACTGTGTGGAACGGGCGACCATTGTCGCGGCGACGCCGGTGATCGAGGATATTGATTTGCCGGCGTATCTGTTTGCTTCGACGCCGGCTGAGGATGGGGTGGGCGCGATACTCAGCAACGGGCCGGGTGTGCCGCAGGATCTGGATGCGGCGCTGGCTGAGGTTGAGAAGGCTTACATCATGGCTGCGTTGCAGGAGAGCAACGGGGTGCAGGCTGCGGCGGCGCAGAAGATCGGGATTTCCGAGCGCAGTTTTTGGTATCGGTTGAAGAAGCTGGGGATTCAGGTGGACAAGATTGTTCGCTAGGGGGCTAAACCTGTGTTCGGCCTCGGGCTTATTGGGGCAGTCAGGTCAAGATCAAAAGCAAGAACACGGCGGCCTGAGAGCCGACCTGAGTGTTAAAAGCAAAGACCA